>NZ_FOHT01000002.1:0-308908 GCF_900111425.1 Draconibacterium orientale
AATGTGCTGTGAAAGTAAATAGGTTCATCTATATCGTTTTAACTACCTTAAAGATAATGAAATAAATCAAATTATGAGTATTTACGGATATTCAATATTGTAAGTATGGCATTTGTAAGCTGTGAAAAAGAAAACGATGATTACATCCCTCAAAGTGAATTTAGTGATGACACAATGCTCAAAGCAGGAAAATCACTTCCTCCGGGTGATGCTTCCATTGCCGCTATTGCCATCGATGCCGGTTTCTCAGAATTAGTGGGAGCTCTTTTTTATGTTGATGAAGAGTTAGAAACAGGTTTGGTGGACATGTTCCTGAACGGTACTGATCAGTACACGGTTTTTGCACCTACCAACGACGCATTTATGGCTCTTTACGACGCCCTGGGTGTGGAAAGCATTAGTGACCTTCCGGCCGATTTAGTTTTGAATGTGTTATTGTATCATGTTACTGACGGAAGAAGAGCGGCCAACAGTGTGGTTCCCAAAAAGAATCCTAAAACGATTGAGACCTTACTCGAAGGAGCAACCTTCAACGTTGACAAAGATCTGAAAATTTGGGCAATTGGAAATACTGCAAATCTGGTTCCCGGTTTTGTTAACATCTCGGCATCAAATGGAATCATCCATGTTATCGATGCAGTTATTCTGCCAATTGAGTAATCTAAATAATTTCAACGCCATGAAACTTTAAAGAAGCGGCTTTAACAGTCGCTTCTTTTTTTTTGTTGACAGCAAATTAGTGTTAATCTTTCTTCAAAAACCTTAAACATACCAATTTTAATTCCAAATGAGCCTGGAAAATTTTTAGTGATTTTGGATTTAGACAAGGCAAAAAATGGAGTCATAGCCTAAGTTCTGGCGAGATTTTTTAACGCAGTAAAAATTCAAAAGAATAGAAATTTTAGGCTTATTTGGTGTTAATTTTGGTATAAGTAGGTTAAGCCTCAGATTTTTTCTATTTTTCCGGGTATTTTTTCGAAAACAAGAAAATGAGCAATTTATCACGCAGAAAATTTATAGGCACAACAGCAACAGGTATTGCTGCTGCCACCATTCTTCCATCAAATGTAATTGCAGGCTTGGGGCATAAACCTCCCAGCGACAAACTCAACATTGCCGGAATTGGCGTTGGCGGAAAAGGTTTCACCAACCTGAAATTTATGGAAACCGAAAACATTGTTGCGTTATGCGATGTGGATTGGGAATACGCCGGCAGGAATGCTTTTGAGCGTTGGTACCGGGCCAAACAATACAAAGATTTCAGGGTGATGCTGGAAGAGCAAAAAGATATTGATGCCGTGATGATTGCCACACCTGATCATACCCACGCCCTGCCGGCATTAATGGCCATGCGCGAAGGCAAACACGTGTTTCTGCAAAAGCCATTAACGCATTCGGTTTACGAATCGCGGATTATGACTGAAACAGCAGCGCGCTACGGTGTTGCCACACAAATGGGTAACCAGGGAAATTCGGCTGACGGTATCCGGCAGATTTGCGAATGGATCTGGGCCGGCAAAATTGGCGAAGTTACCCATGTTGATACCTGGACGAACCGCCCAATCTGGCCGCAAGGATTAACCCGCCCCGACAAAGGGAAACGCGTACCCAAAACGCTCGACTGGGATTTGTTTATAGGACCGGCAAAATTTACCGAATACAATCCGATTTACCACCCATGGAACTGGCGTGGCTGGTGGGATTTTGGCACCGGAGCACTCGGCGATATGGGATGCCACATTCTCGACCCTGTTTTTAAAGCACTGAACTTACAATATCCGAAAACGGTTGAAGGCAGCTCAACGCCATTTAACAACGACTCGGCACCAAACGCAGAGTTTGTTCGTTACGAGTTTGATCGGCGCGACAACCTGCCAAAAGTAGCCATGCCCGAAGTTACCGTGCATTGGTACGATGGCGGCTTTATGCCTCCCCGCCCCGATGAACTAAAAGATGGCGAACAAATGGGCGACGATGGCGGCGGCTGTATCTTTTACGGTACCCGCGGAAAAATTATGTGTGGCACTTACGCGGCCAATCCGACTTTATTACCAACTTCGGAGATGGCGCATTTCGAGGAACCGGAGAAGTCGATCCGACGTATTTCGAATGCCATGGAAGGCGGCCACGAACAAGACTGGATACGCGCCTGTAAAGAAAGTAAAGATGCCCGGGTTGAAGCTTCGTCGAACTTTTCTTATGCCGGACCATTGAACGAAATGGTTGTTATGGGCGTACTGGCTGTTCGACTGCAAAGCCTTCAGCGCAAACTGGAATGGGACGGGCCAAACATGCGCTTTACAAACATCAGCCCGTCGGATACCATTCGCGTATTGAAAAAAGACAATTTTGAAGTGATCAATGGCGATCCTACATTTGATAAACAATACGAAACTTTACCGGCTCAAAAAATGGCCGAAGAATGGATCAGACACACCTACCGAAAAGGCTGGGAACAGATTTAATAACAGTTTTATTCGACAGTTATCCGAGCGTACACCCAATTACCTGGGCATAATGAGGAAGATGATAAAGATGCTGAAACGAGTTCAGCATGACGTACCTTGTTATTTTTGCGATACGCGCTAAGAACGTCACCCTGAACTTGTTTCAGGGTCTTGCTCAAAACTTTGTCATTGGCAGCTCATTTCAGGATCTACTTGAAGAAGATTCTGAAACACCTGCCTGACGGCAGTCAGGAGTTCAGAATGACGTAAAAGAAAAAGGGATGCCGAATAAACGACATCCCTTTTTTATGCTTTTGATTCTAAGCGCTTAGCGGGTTTCAACCGCTTAGCGCTTAGGCAAACTGCCTCAGGTTTGGAACTCAGATATTTTTCTTTACCCCTCACCCGTCAGCTGACGGAAGCTCCTAAAAAGGGGAGCGATTGTTGATTGTTCTTTCTGCGCTATATCAATATCTCTGACTTCGATATGTAGATGTTTCCCCTCGCGAGGGGAAATGGCTACAGCCAAAGGGGTAAAGGCAACAATAGCATTCTCTTAATGCCCAAAAGTTTTAAAGCCCCTGTTCTCAAAAAAAAACGGGTAGTAAATTATCACTTACTACCCGTTTTTTATTTCGTTAACTTACAATCTAAATCAATCCGGCCTCTTTCAACAGCACTTCCATTTCTTGCTGAACTTCTTCGGCTGCAGCGCCGGCTTTCGTTGCAAAATCGGTTTCCGACGAAGCGTAGATAATTCCACGCGATGAATTCACCAACAAACCACACTTGCTGTTCATGCCGTTTTTGGCCACTTCCTGCAAACTTCCTCCCTGCGCTCCCACACCAGGTACCAACAAAAAGTGATCGGGAACGATCTCACGAATCTCTTTCAATTTTTCGGCTTTCGTAGCACCAACTACATACATCAGGTTTTCTGTAGTTCCCCAGTTTTGCGAAGTTTTTAAAACAGTCTCAAACAGCTTGTCGCCACTTTCTTTGTCTTCGATAAACTGAAAGTCGTAAGCTCCTTTATTTGATGTCAGCGCCAAAAGAATTACCCATTTTCCAAGGTAAGTCATAAAAGGTTTTACCGAATCCTCGCCCATATAGGGAGCAACTGTTACCGCATCAAAATCCTGATGATCGAAAAACGCCCGCGCATATAAATTCGATGTGTTACCAATGTCGCCACGTTTGGCATCTGCAATCACAAAAATTTCAGGATATTTCGATTTTACATACATCACCGTTTTTTCCAGGCTTTCCATTCCTTTCGATCCCAGACTTTCGTAAAACGCCAGGTTGGGTTTGTACGCCACCGAAAACTCGGCAGTGGCATCAATAATTTCTTTATTGAATGAGAATATCGGATCGGATGTATCTTTCAGGTGTTGCGGAATTTTTTGAATATCGGTATCCAAACCAACACACAGGAAACTGCGCTTTTTTTGGATCTGCTCAAATAGTTGCTGTTGATTCATGATAAAAAAGTCGGAAGCCGGAAGACCTCCATTTTATTGTTCTTAAATTTCTGCTTCTTTCAATTTTGCGGCGTTTTCTTCAATCATTAGCTTGTCGATAATCTCATCGATTTCGCCGCCAATAATTGCCTGCAGGTTGTAAAGCGTAAGGTTAATGCGGTGATCGGTCACCCTTCCTTGTGGCCAGTTATAGGTACGGATTTTTGCCGAACGGTCGCCGGTTGATACCATCGTTTTACGTTTCGATGAAATCTCGTCGATGTATTTCTGGTACTCCATGTTGTACAAACGTGTGCGCAATTCTGCCATCGCTTTGTCGAGGTTTTTCAGTTTCGATTTCTGATCCTGACAAGTTACCACAATTCCGGTTGGAATGTGTGTTAACCGAATGGCTGAGTAAGTCGTGTTCACCGACTGTCCACCCGGACCCGACGAACAGTATTCATCACGACGGATATCTTCGGTTCGCAATTCCACATCAAACTCATCGGCTTCAGGCAAAACAGCCACAGTTGCTGCCGAAGTATGCACTCGTCCCTGTGTTTCGGTTTGAGGTACACGTTGCACACGGTGCACACCCGATTCGTATTTCATAACGCCGTAAACACCTTCGCCGGTAATGTTGGCAACAATTTCTTTAAAACCGCCAGCAGTACCTTCGTTGGCGTTAGTAACTTCCAGGCGCCAACCTTTTTGCTCGCAAAACTTGCTGTACATGCGGAAAAGGTCGCCGGCAAAAATACTTGCCTCATCGCCACCGGTTCCGGCACGAATTTCAAGAATTGCATTTTTGGCATCTTCCGGATCAGCCGGAACAAGCAGTAGCTTAACCTCTTTCTCAATTTCAGGGATGCGTTTTTCCGACTCCTCGATTTCCTCACGCGCCATTTCGCGCATTTCTTCATCGCTTTCTTCGGCCAGCATTTCTTTTCCGGTCAATATATTATCGACCATGTTCTTGTACTCCTGAAATTTTGCCACTAACTTTTGCAGGTGTTTATATTCCTGGTTCAGTTTTACGTAGCGCTGCATATCAGCAATCACCTCAGGGTCGGTAATCTGCTTTTCCACTTCCGAGAAGCGGTGCTTTATCGATTCAAATTTTTCTAATAATGCGTATTCTGCCATGGTTTTCTTTAATAAATGAACTCGCCTTTCTCCGATTTAATTGTCAATTTCTTGCCATCGAAAGGTTCAACTTTTCCAATAATTTGTGCATCGATGTTAAACGATTTTGAGATTTTAATAATCTCGTCGGCCACATCGGCACTGCAGTATATCTCGTAACGGTGCCCCATGTTGAACACCTTGTACATTTCTTTCCAGTCGGTTCCCGATTGCTCCTGAATCAATTTGAAAAGCGGTGGCACCGGGAACATATTGTCTTTAATCACATGAACATTGTCGACAAAGTGCAGCACTTTTGTTTGAGCACCACCCGAACAATGAATCATTCCTGAAATTTGCGAGCGGTACTTGTCGAGCACTTTTTTTATAACCGGCGCATAAGTACGCGTTGGCGAAAGCACCAGTTTCCCGGCATCGATATCCAAGCCTTCAACAGCCTCGGTTAATTTCTTTCCACCCGAGTAAACCAAATCTGCAGGCACAGCCGGATCAAAACTCTCCGGATATTTTTCGGCCAGGTAATTGGCAAAAACATCGTGGCGGGCCGAAGTTAGTCCGTTGCTTCCCATTCCGCCGTTGTATTCTGTTTCGTATGTTGCCGTTCCTGATGATGACAAACCAACAATCACATCGCCGGCAGCAATTTTATCGGCCGAAACCACATCCGCCTTTTTCATGCGACAGGTAACCGTTGAATCAACAATGATGGTACGAACCAGGTCGCCAACATCGGCAGTTTCGCCACCGGTTGAATAAATGCTAACTCCCATGTCGCGAAGGTTGGCCAACAACTCTTCTGTACCGTTAATAATGGCGGCGATAACTTCGCCCGGAATATTGTTTTTGTTGCGGCCAATTGTCGATGATACCAAAATATTATCGGTAGCACCCACACAAAGCAGGTCGTCAACATTCATGATTAGTGCGTCCTGTGCAATTCCTTTCCACACCGAAACGTCGCCGGTTTCTTTCCAGTACATGTAGGCCAATGCCGATTTTGTTCCTGCCCCGTCGGCGTGCATTATGTTACACCATTCGTCGTCGCCCCCTAAAATATCGGGAACGATTTTACAGAATGCCTTTGGAAAAAGACCTTTATCCACATTCTTAATCGCCTCGTGCACATCTTCTTTCGAGGCTGAAACACCCCTGGCACTATATCTTGATTCCGTTACCATTTACTACGTGATTTTTGTTGTTACAAAAGTAACAAATTCTGATAGATTGTCAGTTATTATCCCAAAGTAGGCCAACAAAAAAGGAAAGACTTTACAAGACTTTCCCTTTTAATTAAATATCGTGATAGTTAAGCGTACAAAAAGCGCTTAATCTTTCGGGTTGGCGTACGTTCAAACGGAATTGGCTGCAGCACTACCTGATTGATTCGTGAAAATTTATTCACTTCCTGGTTTACTTTTTTCATGATCTCCTGGAGTATTTCATCCGATCGTTCTGAAATAAATTGCTGCGCTTCCTCTTTTAGATTTTTAAAGTGCTCATCAATTTCTTCGGCATTCAAGTGAATCATAGCCACTAATTTACCTTTTTTCTCAACCACCAGCGATTCCATAACAAAACGCATTTTGTTAATCACCGATTCAATTTCTTCAGGGTAAATATTTTCGCCACTGGCACCAACAATCATTGTTTTTATGCGGCCTTTTATGTGCAGGAGATTTTTCTTGTCGAACATTCCGCGGTCGCCGGTACGAAACCAGCCATCATCGGTAAACACATCTTTCGTAATATCGGGAGCTTTATAATAGCCTTTCATTACATTCTCTCCTTTAGCCTGAATTTCGCCTTCGCCGGTTGCCGGATCGGGATTGGCAATACGTAACGAAACGCCTTTCATGGCAATTCCAGCCGAACCAACTCGCCGGAACTTGCCAACCGCTCCCGACAACAAAGGCGCTGTTTCGGTAAGACCGTAGCCAATAGCATAGGGAAATCCGCCTTCAAACAGAAACTGCTCAACCGAGCGATCGAGTTTTGCTCCTCCGATTCCGAAAAAGTGTAAATGGCCACCCAAGGTTTTGTGTAATTTTTTAGCTGCCACTTTGTGCAGTAATTTACGGGTTGGAGCCCAACCAATAAGAAAGCGTGTCAGCCAGCTTTTCTGAAATTCGGGGAGTATTTTGCCACGGTAAATTTTTTCGATAATTAACGGAACGGTTAACATTATGGTTGGACGTACCATTTTTAAGGCCGGCATTAATACCGATGGCACAGGCGGTTTACGCAAATAATGAACCGATGCGCCATACATAAACGGCAATAAAAAACCAACGGTATTTTCCAATGTATGCGACAGTGGCAATATGGAAAGAAAGCGGTCATTCGGCGTTACTTTCTTCAGGGTGCGACTTTGTTGTGCCGTCCACGCCAGGTTTTTGTGTGTTAACATCACACCTTTCGAGTTACCTGTTGTTCCTGATGTGTAAATAATCGATGCCAGTTCTTCTTCCTCCACATTAACCGGCAAGAATTTCCGGGTTGTTTGTGGCACCGATGATTTTAACTTTTTTAAATGACCGGCCGGTGTTTCTTTTGGGATAACGGCAAAATTATCCACCAAGACCATGTGCTCAACCATAGCTATAACTCCCGGGCTCACCGACTTATATAAACCTTCGGAAACAAAAAGTAATTTAGTTTCCGAATGCTCTATAATCGTTTCAATTTCGTTCGAATGAAAATCGGGTAAAATCGGAACGGCAACCGCTCCAATTACCGAAAGCGCAAAAAAGGCTTTCCCCCAATTGGGCATGTTGGCGCTTAAAATGGCCACTTTATCGCCTTTTCCAATGCCTAGCTCTACTAGGAGCTCGGCCAAAAGCTCCACATCTTCCCCCATTTGTCGGTAGGTGAAATCATCGTCGCCAACAAATTTTACAGCCGTATTATCAGCAAATTTCTCCACCGAATTGTAAAACAATGCGGGCAAAGTCAATCTTGTTTTGTCAATCATATTTTTTCTGTCCCTTCTAAAGCAAGTCTGTCTGCTCAAATAAACGCGGCAAAAATAGCAAAAAAACAATTCTTCAATGTGACTTCTATAACTAAGCCCCCAAACATCAACAGCATAACCCACTGAAATACTGCCTTTTAAAAAATCAAAATTAAAATATTAACGTTTTTTATGGTTTAAAACATTAGATTTAACAGCTAAAATTTGAATTATGGGGTCTAATATTCAACAAAAAGAGCTGGTTTTAGCCACGGAAAGCTTTATAAGGCAACACTTTGCAGCCGATAGCTCGGGACATGACTGGTGGCACATTCACCGGGTACGAAATATGGCTGTTCATCTGGGCAAAAAGGAAGGAGGCGATCTTTTTCTGATTGAAATGGCAGCTTTGCTTCACGACCTCGACGACTGGAAACTGGGCAACGGAGAAAACACTTCGAAAACAAAAAGCTGGCTAAAGCAGATTTCCATCGACAAAAAAGATGCTGACAAAATTGAACAGATAATTGAGCAAGTATCGTTTAAGGGAGCCGGCGTTGAAACAAAAGCCGACAGCCTTGAAGCACAAATCGTTCAAGATGCCGACCGGCTAGATGCCATTGGTGCTATCGGCATTGCACGTACATTCGCATACGGAGGCAACAAAGGGCGCTTGCTCCATCATCCCGATATCGAACCACAACTTCACAACAGTTTTGAAGAATACAAGAAAACCACGGCTCCGACCATCAATCATTTCTACGAAAAATTGCTGCTGCTGAAAGACCGCATGAATACAAAAGCCGCTCAGGAAATTGCGGAAGAACGCCACCGTTTTATGGAAGATTTTCTGGCGCAGTTTTTTTTAGAGTGGGATTGCAAAAAATAAACGCAGCTATTGTTTTTTAAGCGTTTGCTTTTGTAAATTTAGGAAGCTTAAAAACAATTATGTATGAAAGTAGAACATCTGGCCATTTGGACATACAATCTTGAGGGAATGCGCAGTTTTTACATGCATTATTTCGACGCCTCTTCAAGCGATGTGTACCACAATCACAGCCGCGAATACCGTTCGTATTTTTTATCTTTTAACGGCGATTGCCGCATTGAACTGATGGAGATGCCGGGCATTCCGAAATCAAAAGACAATCCGTTAAAGCAGTTCACCGGTCTTATTCATTTTGCCATAAAAGTGGGCTCGAGAAATAAAGTAAATGAGTTGACTGCCATCCTGCGAAAGGATGGATTTAAGGTTATTGGTGAGCCGCGCACAACCGGCGACGGGTGTTATGAGAGTATTATTTCAGACCCGGACGGCAATCGTGTGGAAATTATGGCCTGAACAAAGTTACACCAGTTGTTTTTCAGTGTGAGCCTTAAGCGAAACGCTGAAATTACAATGGTTAATGCCGATTGAAGAGCAGATTTATCTTCAATAAGGCTCATTCCGACTTCACATCGGTATTGCCCGCAGATTACGCAGATTTGCGCAAATTATTATTAATCCAGCTCATCGCCACACTCCCAAACGATAGTGGGCCGGTATTTGTTTGCTTCAAAGTCAACAGGATCGATGGTTTCACCCCATTCAACCAACGTTCCGTTACTTTTATAAACCTCGCAATTGGAACACGACCAGTAATCGCAATACAGGTGATAAAAATACTCCTCGTTGTATGTCCAGCGTTGCACTCTGCAACCGTAACATTCTCCCGAGCTCTCCAATTCGGTCAGGCGTGGTTTTAGCCATTCGGGCACAATTATTGGCTCCGGCTCACGATCTTCGCAAGCCAATAAGGCAACAATAAAAAGTGATATGTAGAAAAGTTTTCGCATGTACTCAGTACTTTTTTAAAAATATTACACCCGGATTCTGTCTGGAATATTTTCAGCTATTAAAGTTAGTTATCATAGACAGTAAAAACTACATCTGTTTCAAAATCTTTAGCGCCTAACACTACAGAAGCCCCTTTAATCCGGAAATTAAACTGAATATCCTGAATACCATGCCGTCCATAAATTTCGCTATTAATTCCTGCTGTAAGTGTTTCGTAATTTTCGAAACCTGCAATATACTTGGGCCTGGCAAACCACCCATAAATTAGTGAGCCCGATGATACGTTTCTTTTCATCTCCAATTGTAGTACATCCGAATCCCAGTCTGAAGACCCAGTCATTCCCACCGTTAGTTTCCACGGACGGTCCGGATTGAATAAATAAGCAAGAACTGAACCTGAACTATAAGCAACTGTCAGGCCAAGATCTGACTGCGATTCCAGCACAGTGGAAAAATCACTACCTGCCTCGCCAACCAAAGTTAATCCATCTCCAAAATCGACATAACCCGACACTGTGACATTAAAATTCTGCCCATAAACAAATGGTGCAGCTATCAGACCTATTATTATTAACAGTAACTTACTCATAACTAGTTATCGCTTAAAGTGTACATAACAACAAAATAAGTATCGTCAGTAGATTCTATTTCAGAATAATCTGCAATTTTAAGTGTATAAGTCAACTCGTGACCATTGCCTTCTCCATCGCCGGTAAAACAGTTTTTTATGTTTGAAATAATCCTTTGCGGCGATTGCGACAAAACAATTTTGCCTTCTTTAGTACCAAGCATATTACCTTTTCCTATTCCCTTATATACTGAAGCTTCAACCTCCAATTCAAGTCCGTTGGGAAGCCCGCCACTGGTAATTTCAGCATAAACACTACGTGCATCTGAATTATCGAGTTGAGCCGAAGTATAATTTATCCATAAAGATTTCGAGGATATCTCGGTTACCTCGGGTGCCTCGCCCGACTCGGTTGTTGAACTTACTGAAAAATGCACAGTATTATCAACACCGGGCTCAATATCAATAAGAGCAACTTCGGGAATACTAAACCGGATATTTGCAGTTGCATTCTGCCCCTGCACTTTTCCCAAACACAAAAAACAAAATGCAACAAAAATTATGTAGCTGCTAATTCTCATCTGTTTATAATTGTATATTTTCAAGTAAACTTTCATTACATCAAATTATCTTTCTGGCAAAATAACATCCCCATCAATTGAAACGACAAAAGGATTTTTATAAATCTTCTCCAGTTCTCTTTTTAGTTGTAACGCCTCCTGCTTATTGGCAAAAACGCCAATAAAATATTTGTGAAAGTTATCAGTTTGTCTTTCAAAATCAAATACTCGCTCTTCGAAATATGCCGATGTTCTCTTCTTTTTTTGCTTAAAAGCACCTATCTGCACCGAATAAAATTTAGTTTCAGGAAGCTTTTTAACCACTTCAGCTTTTGCTTGCACCCTATTCTCACTCACAGGTTTAACTTCGGGCGTAAGAATAAAACCTTGCGATTTGAAAATAATATTCCTCTTTTTCTTCTCCAACTGAATTTTCAATTCAAATTCCTGTTCATTCTCCAATTCCAATGCATATTCCGTTTTACTCAACGAATAATTATTAGGCAAGGTAGCTTCGTAAACTTTTAACAGGTAGTTACCCGGCCGAAGAACCGGAAAAGAAAAACTACCATCGTTTTTTGTCGAAATCCGTAAATTATCAAACTCGCTTTTTAGTTCAATTACAATTGTTCCGGGCAACTCACTTTCGTCCGATAGAAATTTACCTGTTAAACGTGCTCCGGGCGCTATTTCAAAATTAATTGTAGTCTCCTTTTCGCCAACAATGTCAACTTCCAATGGCATCGGAATATTGGTAACTTCATTTATTGCTAATTTTGATTTATCAATAAACAAAAGATGCCGACCAACCGGAAGCGAGGCAAAATAAAACTGTCCGTTTTCGTCTGTCAGCGCAGTTTCCGACAACATATTCAATACCATTCCTTCAACCGGATTCCCTCGATTATCAGTTATATACCCTTTTAATTCTCCAACTTCCTCAGTCCTTTTTAGCGGAATTCCCATCTGGTAAGCATACCCGACTGACAACGTCAAAGTTGGATTTTCTGTTTCAGTTCGGAACAGGGTGTAGTAACTATTTGCTGTTATTTTATGCTTTTTAAGAAATCGGTATTCAAAATTGAACCGCATTAAATTTCGATTCTGGTAATACCGGTCAATATCGTAGTAATTCTGTAAATACAAACTGGCTTGCAAATTCCTTGTAATCCTGCTACGGGCCGAACCACCAAAGGTAAAAGTACGTTGATCGTCGGTAATAAAACTATTTACATTCGATAAACTTCCGAACAACTGGACGGAGTGCACCCGGTTTATCCTAAAAAATACGTTCGAAGAAAAGCGGTAAGTTTTTTGCTGGTTATTTGTCTCTCCGGCTTGCAAATTTTCAGTCTTTCCATATTCGCCATACAAATCATAACTCAAAAATTTATAACGATGATTAAATTGTGTATTTAACGAACGCGTTTTATAATGAAACTTATCTTTATCTAAACGATCTTTTCGTTCGTAATTCCGCCAGTAGAAACGCCACGAGATATCTCGCGCAACTTTAAAATTCAAGCTGGTTTGATAAGATCGGGAATACGGTGCCGTTGTAAAAAATGTATCGAGCTGAGCATTCTGAAAGTCTTCTTTTGCGTATACGCTAAAATCTATTTTTTTTGTGATTCGGGCTGATACATTTGCAGAATAAAACTTTGAGTTATTAAAATAACCGGGATAATTTTCGCCTGTATTATAATAATTCCCCACAATTCTGAAAATGGAAAACCGGCTGTTCAGGTTTGCCCGATACGCATCGTCAGACTCTCCATTATAATACCCACGCGAATACTCCAAATCGAGAGAAGTATTTGCAAAGGGTTTGATTTTTGTGTTTACACTCGCCATTTGAATCATATCAGGCAGCAGCGACATTTGTTTACCTATATAATAGAAATCAATCAGACTATATTTGTTAAATTTATAACCTACAACACCTGCATATTCATAATCTATCGATTCGTAAAAACGAGGTTTCACATAAAGAGCACCAATCCGGAAACCATTATTAAACTGTATGCGAGCCTCAGCGCCTGTTCCAAATCGCGATGATTCGGTTAATGGGGTAAACTGATAAGTTCGGTCTCCGAGTGTAAGCTTCAGATTGGGATTCTGATACGCAACATAGTACTGATCATACAAGCCCATGTAGTTAAACTTATTATTATTGGGGCCACGTGCCAAAAATTCAAGTTGGTGTTTTCCGGATGGTTCCAAAGCTCCTGCTCCTGCTACCTCAAACTGATATCCCGACATCGGCTCATCATCCTGATTGGTAAACAGATAAGCCGATGAAACAGTTACCGGAAATCTAAAGAAAGGATCTCTTTTATAATCTTTTTGGGGATAAACCACAAAGGAATGAAAAGCACTTCCGTAAACCGTATTACCAGAAACAGCTTTAACCGATAAATAATTTTTGTGTGTTGCTCCCAGTTCAGGATTAGTTGCCAAAACAGCTGAAAATTCTTTGGATTCTCCCGGCGCAACTTCAATTTCCTTACTGCCTTCTATCTCGCAGTTTGTTGATTCCAGGTAGACATTCTTAGCAACATTACCGTTATTCTGAATTCTGAATGTGGCATGCAAATTCTCGCCAGCCATCACATATTTGCCGGAAGAAACCAACATTACCGAAACGTCTTCTCGTTCTTGTACATCGATTGTTGTTTCGGAAATTGCATTGGTTTGCGACTGCGAAAGACTACTTAAACTCACATTAACAGGAAATGCTTTTTGTGGAGCCATTGCAGGCACCTGAAAAGAAAACAATAATAATTTCTTATCACCTGCTGTTAACTTCGCTGCCTGTTTCTGAAGTATTGCTTTCCACCCCTCAGGAAGATTTAAGGTAAGCTCAATAGCTTGTTCTTCGTCGCCAGTATTTTTTACAATGACCGGGAAATTCACCACCTGGGTTGGATTGACCTTCAACCCTTCTTTTAAAATTTTTATTTCTACAGGAGTGTTCTGTCCGCTTACAACAGAGTTTATGATGAATAAAAAAAACGTAAAAAGAAATATCTCCTTTCTCATCTGTTAAGAATCATCTATTTATTATGGCAACAGATGAAACTCGCATGCCCCAACGCTTCGGAAAAATCATTTGCTTATGTGTGAAATGACTTGTCATACCCGTTTCATTAAAGCAGTTCAAACGAAACATTTGTTCCATAAATACTATCATCGCCACAATCAGCAACCAAAACACCGTTATAAACTCCCGGTTTTATTCCTTCCAGCAGAATTGTAATTTTTATGGATGTGCCAGGCAATGTTTTTCTTCTATCGGCCTTAAGTGTAGCTACTGAATTTCCTTCTTCATCAAACAATTCGAGCGACATTTCCGGTTTCAACAACACTTCGCCGCTATTTTGCACAACCACACCTATCATGTTTTCATTCTCATTTTTGGACAACTCCAATCCCTGAAAAGTCAGATCGCGAATACCTTCTCCCCCCACATTAGTAATAACCTGCACCGCATAACGTATTGCTGTTCTAATCGATACGCCAACTGTATTGCTTGTATCCGGCGGCACTACTCCCTCAACCATTATCACACTCCAGTACGAGCCAGACAGATCGTTGCTTTCAGGCACTTGCACTTCTACATTTACAACTGCTTTTTCATCAGATCCAAGGTTTAATAATTCCGGCTGGTAAGTTATCCAATTCGCATTTGACCTGTCCATTGTTCCCGGGGCATCGTGTCGTGTTTCACCGATGTGAGAGTAATAGTAATCTCTGGAGTATATTCTTACACTTTTTGCTTCATCCGACATATTATGTATCTCGATTTGGGTTCGATAGGTTTCGCCCGGATTTGCATTCTTTTCGTGCGTTAGCCCATTTAATACAACAATATTCCCAAACGAATTAAAACCACAAAAAAGAAGTATAAACGAAAAGAAAACAAACTTTAAAATTCCTCGGCTATTAAACATTGTTCGTATATTAAATTATTTATGGTAAATATTGAGGTAAAAATATCAATTTCTAAAGAATAAGCGTTTCGTTTTCTAATCGGCTAATGTATATACAATATTAAAAGTAACATTTTCATTGTTCAAAGCTACCAGTTCAACTTCCGTTTCATCAATAGCTAAACTATAAACCAGATTGTGACCGTGTTGAACGCCCTGCCCTGTATAGCAACTTCCGATATCACCAATAATTTCTGTTGGTTGTTCTCCAAGAACCGTACTCCCTTTGGACTGGCCCAATTCTCCTTTTCCATTCGGAGATGCTGCCGATGCCGAAACTTTTAGCTGAATACCTTCAGGAATATCTCCCTGAACAAATGCGGTAATTCTACGAGGAGCAGACTGTGTTTTTTTTACTGACGAATAATTAATCCAGACTGAATTCACATCAGTTTCATCAGCGAACGAAACACTATTTTCAGCAACATTATTTGATTTTGTATGTATCCGGGTTACATTACTATTATCGGCAACCAAACCTAAAAGAGCAACTTCTGGAATTCGAATATCAATATTGTGCTTAGCACTATTTTGTGCGAAACTATTAAGTGTTATTAAGCCTAATATGCCAACAATTATTATTTTCGATAGAAACTTCATGTGCTGTTATTGTTTTAAGCACACTAAAGTTAGAACATAATATTTGCTTTCGCACAATTTACCGACCTGATAATTCTCCTTTAAATTGCCTAAAATAAACCTCTCTTTTTCTGAGAAGAGTCAGCCAAAGAAAACATTTCCATTTTTTTTTCGCAATCTAATCCTGTTTTGCGATACAGATCCGGAAGCAGACTTTATTCTATTAGCAACGAACAACATAAAAAAAACCGCCTCTAAACTTAATTTGAGACGGCTCCCCACTGTTCCCTTATTTTTTATCTCTTTATCTTTATAAATCTGAAATCGTATATGTTACTGTTGCCGTATATGTATCAGCCTCAATGGTGCCGAAATTATTTTCATTCAATTTCAGCGAATAAACCAGGTTTACGCCTGCATTTGTTCCATTACCCGTATAACAGCTTCCAATGCCGCTTACAATAGTGTGACCTCCTTCTGCATTCTGATCTAAAGTAATTGCGGTTTCATTTACAGTTCCTTTGTTTCCATTACCTCCACTTGTTGCCGCATCAGGAGTTAATACAATACTCATTCCTGCCGGAAGTGTTGTTCCTTCGTATGACAATTCTGCAGTAATACTACGAGTTTCATTGTCGGCATCTTTTACTGAAGTATAATTCAGCCAGTGTGCGTCATTTTTAACTCCTTCAAAACTAAACGGCTGAGCACCTGCTTCAGTTCCTACAACAGGTTCTAAAGTAAAAGCAGTTACTCCTTCAATATCAACCAATGCGGTAGGATTAATTTTTACTCCGAATGAGTGACTTGCCTCATCTGTGTCTTGCGCTTTTACAATGTTTGCTACTCCGAAAACTAATACTGCTACTAATAAAAATGTTACTTTTTTCATGATGTTGTGTTGTTTATTTGTTTGTAATTTTTTCTTCAAAAAGCTGTTGTATCCTTTAGGGTCGGATACGCTTCTTAATAAACAACACTAATGCCAAAACATGCCAAACTCTGATTTTCAACGACTTAAACTTCGTGCCAAAATCAATTCACATCCCATAACGGGACACTATTTTAATTTCTGGGACACATCTGCATTTTGGGACAATTAAAACTGGGTAAAAATAAATGGGAATTTTGCTTCAAACCAGGTTATTTCCCGGACAGAATATAGTCGGCTGCAATTTCAAGCTCTTTGTACCACTCGGCACCATATTTTGCAATAAGCGGCTCTTTCAGGAATTTATACAGCGGAAGTTTTTCGGCTGCACCACACTTACGGCCAGGCTTACAAATATCGAGCTCCTGGTAGTTTACGGCATCAAAACGTTTGTATTCGGTGATACGGATGGGAAACAAGTGACAGGAAATAGGTTTACGAAATTTAGTCTTTCCTTCAAAATACGCTTTTTCGATGGCACATTTTAAAATGCCCTGTTTATTATAGTAAGAGTACACACACTGACGGTTATCAACAAGTGGCGTTACTAAATCGCCATCGCTATCGATAACCGAGAAACCCTGTTTTTCCACCTCGCGTTTGTGTTTTTCGGGAAGCAGGTCTTCGAAAGTATGATAATCTTTTTCAATAAGAATGGCCTCTTCATCGGTAAGCGGTGCACCAGAGTCGCCTTCAATACAACAAGCTCCTTTACATTTTAATATATCACAAAGAAAATGTTTCTCAAAAACATCACGGCTTACTATGGCACGACCAATTTCTATCACTACTTTAAATTTTAAAATTAATTGTCTGCAAATATTAAAAAAACAAACCTCACTTGTAACACAAGCAAGGTTTGAAATTCTATATAAAGTATATTCTTATTTCTTAATAAGGTTTTTACCGGTCATTTCAGCAGGAACTTCAAGCCCCATATCGGTTAACAGCGTTGGAGCAACATCAGCCAAAATACCGTTATCCAACGTAATTCCTTCTTTTTCGGTAACAAAAATACAAGGAACCGGATTCAGCGAGTGTGCTGTATTTTCCGATCCGTCGGCATTAACCGCATTATCGGCATTACCGTGGTCGGCAATAATCATGATATCGTAACCACCTTTTTGAGCGGCAGTAACCACTTCTTTCGCACAAGCGTCAACCGCCTGAACTGCTTTGTAAACCGCTTCGTAAACACCGGTATGACCAACCATATCGCCGTTGGCAAAGTTCAGACAAACAAAGTCAGCCTCACCGTTTTCCAATTTTGGGACAATTGCTTTTGCCACTTCCGGAGCCGACATTTCCGGCTGATGATCGTAAGTAGGAACTTTTGGCGAAGGAATAAGAATTCGGCTTTCACCATCAAATTCCGCCTCGCGGCCACCGCTGAAGAAGAAAGTTACGTGCGCGTATTTTTCAGTCTCAGCAATACGGATTTGCTTTCTACCCGCTTTTGCAACAATCTCGCCCATGGTGTTGATAACGTTCTCTTTTTCGAAAATCACGTTAACACCCTTAAAATCGGCTTTGTAAGTTGTCATGGTATACCATTGCAGGTTCATGGTGTGCATGTCATACTCATGTTTGTCTTCCTGGGTAAATGCAATAGTTGTCTGACGCAAACGGTCGGTACGGAAGTTAAAGCAAATTACCACATCATCTTCCTCGATTTTTGCCAGTGGTTCGCCGGCTTCGTCAACCATTACTACAGGTTTCAGGAATTCGTCGGTTACACCGGCATCGTACGATGCTTTCATTGAAGCCAGAATATCAGTCGATTTTTCACCTTTACCTTGCGTATATAAATCGTAAGCTAATTTCAAACGATCGTAGTTATTGTCGCGGTCCATTCCGTAGTAACGACCAATCAACGAAGCAAATTTTCCAACTGTTCCTTCCAGCGCTTTCAGGTCGTTTTCAATAAAACCGTAACCTGAGCGCGGATCGGTATCACGCCCATCAGTTAAACCGTGGATGAAAACATCTTCCAGCCCCATGTCGGTAGCAATCTGACAAAGCGCTACCATGTGCGAACTTAAAGCATGAACTCCACCAGGGCCGATCAAGCCAATCAGATGAACTTTCTTTTTATTGTCTTTTGCGTAGTTGTACGCTTTTAAAATTTGCGGATGCTGCCACAACGACTTGTCTTTAATGGCACGTGTAATTTTCACCATGTCCTGGTACAAAACTCTTCCGGCACCAATGTTCAGGTGACCTACTTCCGAGTTTCCCATCTGCCCGTCGGGCAAACCAACATTTTCTCCACTTGCCAACAATTGCGAGTGTGGGTATTTTTCCATCAACGAATCAATAAAAGGAGTTGGAGCAGTAGCTACAATGTCGCTTTTCGATCCGTCACCGATTCCCCATCCATCGAGAATCATCAATAAAGTCTTCTGATTATCAGCCATTATATTCTGTTTTTATTAATTAACAATTTTAGAACGGACAAAAATATCCTTTTTTAAAATAGAAAGGAAATTACAACCGATATGTTCAGGTTGATTTAACAATCTTTTGGAATTAATTGCCGTTATTAAATTAATTTTGTAGAGTGTGCTTTGCGAAATAACATTCACGTATAAATTTTTACGCCACACAAGTTCTAAAGCTTGTACCCGTTTTAGTTCAGAACAGACTTAAATGAAACGAATAAAGATTGAAATACCGGTTATTCTGCTTACCATCGTAATCATCTCGTTATTGGGATTGTCGGGAAATTTTGTGTACAAAAGCTTATCCGAAATTGTCAATTCCATGCTTTCCGAATCGAAACCCGACAATACACTTATTCTTGTGAAAGATGTAGCCATGGATTTGAACGAGACTGAAAACATGGTACGGCTTTATTCACTCAGTAACGACAACGATTACCTCGAGAATTATAGAAACGTAAACGAGTCGCTTGAAACAAAATTTGAAGAGTTACGATCCATCTACAACGTCGACAGCAGTCGGCAAATGCTGGTTGATTCAGTATTGATACTGTCCCAACAAAAAATGGTTGTTTGGGAAAAAATTCTCAAACTTCACCTTTCGCGCGGAAACGAACACGAGGCGTTTAACCAATATGTTGAAACGCTCGACACCGTATTAACCGTTCAGGATACCATTCATTTTGAAGAACCGGAAAAGCAAGGTTTTTTCAAACGTGTTTTTGGAAAAAAACAGGAACCACCCGAACCGATAATTGTTGACCGCACCATAGAAAAACAACGCCTGCAACAGGAAATTGAGACGCTTGAAAAGGAACTCAAGCAACGAAACCAGCAAATGAGTACGGCCGAAGCGGTTTACATGCGCAAAAACCTTGAGATCAGTGAAAATCTTTCAGAAATTATTACCGCGCTGGAACGGCAGGAAGAAGAAAGTTTTCTGCAACAATCGCAGGAAGCGGAACTGCTGGCAAACGAAACCTACAAACGTTTATCGTACTTTGCCTTGTCGGTGTTTTTATTGCTGATATTGGTTTTAATTCTGTTTTTCCGCGATCTGCGAAAATCGCGTTCTTACCAAAAAGTGCTGAAAAAAGCCAAAACCCATGCCGAAAATCTGGCTCGTACCAAAGAACTGTTTGTAGCCACCGTGAGCCATGAAATGCGAACGCCCGTTAACGCCATTTACGGATTGAGCGAACAACTCTTACAAAAACAACACGACGAAAAAACGCAGGAAGACCTGCGGGTAATCTTCGACTCCACCAAACATTTAGCGGAACTGGTTAACGATACATTCGACTTTTCACGGCTGGAAAAACAAAACATACAGCTGGCACCCGTGCATTTTTCGCTGAACGATTTACTTCATAAAATTGAACTGTACAATAAACCGAGCGCTGAAGCTAAAAACATCAGTTTCAACATCCAGAATAATTGGGAAAACGATTTGGTACTGTTTGGCGACGAAGGCCGGCTGAAACAGATACTCAATAACCTCATCACCAATGCACTTAAATTCACCGACGAAGGCGAAGTCAGATTAGCCGTTGATTTCAAAGAACAGAACAAACAAATACAGCTCAACTTTGAAATCTCAGACACCGGAATTGGCATACCCAAAGAAAGCAAGGAGAAGATTTTTGATGATTTTGTGCAACTGGATACCGACATCAATAAAAAAGCAGGCGGCACCGGTCTGGGACTTTACATTGTAAAAAAACTGGTCGATTTGCTCGGAGGAAAAATATCGGTTGAAAGTGAAGTAAATCAAGGAACCCGCTTTTTTGTTTCTGTTCCCCTGCAAAAAGGAAACAGCGAAAAACTTCAGCAAACTTTTAAAAGCTTCGACACACCCAAAGTGTTAAAAGGGAAAGCGGTATTAATTGTTGACGACGAAGCTTTTAACCGCCACCTGCTAAAAAGCATTTTTACCAAATGGAAAGTTAATTTTGATGAAGCCGAAAACGGACAGGAAGCGGTTGCTTTGGCAGCACAAAACAACTACGCGCTAATTCTTATGGACATTCGAATGCCGGTAATGAACGGTACTGAGGCTGCACGCACAATTAAAGAAACCGGACACAAAGCGCGGATCATTTCTTTGTCGGCAAATTCCGATTCTGTCAATTCAGGTGAAAAAAGTGCCTTTGACAGTTCGCTGAAGAAACCTTTTGATGAAGCGGCTCTGTATACTATTATTTGTAATACCGTGGAAGAAAAACCGACACAAAAAAATACAAAACAGGAAACAACTTTGATCTATCGCCCCGATATGAGTGAATTAAAACGAATGGGAAACGGCGATCCCGAATTCCTGAAAGAAATGATCGACCTGTTTTTAAAAACCAGCGACGCCAGTATGCAATCGATCGATGAAAACCTGGCAAGTAAAAATTACGACGCCATTGCCGAACTGGCACACAAACTGGCATCGCCGGTAAAATACATGAATGTAACCGGAGTTTACAACACCATAAAAGAACTGGAGCAAGCGTCAAAAAGGGGGAACCATTCAACAATTATCGAAGAAAAAGTCGCTCAGCTAAACAATGAAATTGTAGCGCTGAACAAGGAACTAAATACACTTCTCAACGAAAAGTTCGAATAAGCGATAAATATTCCTTTTCGAATCCGGGCATATTCAATACATTTGTTGCTTACTAAAAATCAATTCCGAGATTATATGCATAATAAACAAGTTACAATACCAGGATGGCTGCGATGGGTAGCACTGGTAGCTGTTAGCCTTACCATGTTTGGAAGCTACTATATGTACGACAGTGTTGCTTACGTAGCCAAAGATTTTATCGAATTACTGGGTTTCAGCCAGACGAACATCGGCCAGCTTTATACGATGTACAGTATTGCCGCCGTAATCGTTCTGTTTTTCAGCGGTGTTTTTATCGACAAATACGGCACTCGCGTTTCTATGGTGCTGTTTGGTGCCATTTGCAGTTTAGCCGGTTTTATTACGGCTTTTAGCGACAACTTAACCGTAATCCTCATCGGCCGATTCATTTTAGGATTTGGAAGTGAACCATTAATTGTTGCGCTTACAGTTGCGCTGGCAAAATGGTTCAAAGGAAAAGAATTGGGTTTTGCACTGGGCATCAACCTGCTTATTGGCCGGGGCGGATCTTATTTTGTTGACCGCTCGAATACCTGGGCCAGCTCGATTTACGATATGGGATGGCAGCCGGTACTGTACCTTGCCGCAGGAATCGGACTACTATGCTTTTTAGGCGGTGTAATCTATTATTTCATCGAACGCTGGACACAAAAACGCTATGTGCTTGGCAAAGCTGATGAAACCGAAAAGCTCGACTTTAAAGGCTTATTCAAATACAGCCCATCGTTTTGGTACGTGGTAATTCTTTGTCTAACCTTCTATTCGGCCATATTCCCGTTCCGCGGATTTGCACCCACATTTTACCAGGATGCGCACGGTGTATCCGAGCAAATGGCAGGCAAGCTCAATAGCGTTTTAATTATGGCTACCATGTTTGCTACTCCGGTAATCGGGCTGCTGATCGACAAAATCGGGCGCCGGGCATTAATGATGTTCATCGGATCAATAATAATTCTTCCGGTATATTTGATGTTCGCCTACGGAAACATGTCGTTGTACATTCCCGTAACTTTAATGGGCATTTCCTTTTCGCTTATTCCGGCAGTAATGTGGCCATCCGTAGCCTATATTGTTGAAGAAAGCAAACTGGGAACCGCTTATGCATTAATGACTTTGCTGCAGCAACTTGGCGTAGCAGCTATGGCCTGGCTAATTGGCTTAACCAACGATGTTTCGGGCGCATCGGCAAGCAATCCGGAAGGTTATATTCCAGGAATGTGGATATTTAGCATTCTTGGGATCGTTGGCTTGATTTTTAGTTTTCTTTTACGCCGTGCCGAAACCGGACCAAAAGGACACGGGCTGGAAGAACCAAGCGGAAGTAAAGAATAGTTTTGAGCGAACAATACAATATTGAGTTTAGAACAAAAGGATAGCAGATAGCAGCTAAAAATGGAAGTTAAGAACATTAAAATATTTGTTGTTGAAGATGACGAATGGTACCGTCGCTTGCTGGTGCATAATCTTTCGATGAATCCGGATTATGAAATACAGGCTTTTGGTACCGGCAAAGAATCTTTGAATAATCTTCATGAACTTCCCGATGTTGTTACGCTGGATTACCGACTGCCCGACATGAAAGGGCTGGAAGTGCTTAAGCAGATAAAGGCCATTAACGACGATATTCAGGTTATTCTCATTTCGGAACAAGACGATATTGAAGTGGTTGTCGATCTGCTTAAACACGGTGCTTACGATTACATTGTAAAATCGAAAGACATTCGCGAACGACTGCTGAACACCGTGAATAATATCAGCAAGGAATTTAAGCTGAAAGACGAGATTCGATCGCTGCGCCAGGAGGTTAAAAAGAAATACAGTTACGAAAATACGATTGTGGGCAACAGTCCGGCCACACAAAAAATTTACAACCTGATCGAAAAAGCCACACGTACCAATGTTACCGTTTCAATAAGTGGCGAAACCGGAACCGGAAAAGAGTTGGTTGCCAAAGCGATTCATTACAATTCGTCGCGCGCCAGGCAGCCTTTTGTTCCGGTAAACATGGCTGCCATTCCCAACGAACTGATCGAAAGCGAACTTTTCGGACACGAGAAAGGCGCTTTTACTGGAGCTGCAGCCCGACGTATCGGGAAATTTGAAGAAGCACACTCGGGCACCTTGTTCCTGGATGAAATTGCAGAAATGGACATTTCGCTGCAAGCAAAACTTTTGCGGGCTTTACAGGAAAAAGAAATTATACGAATTGGCAGCAACAAAGCGGTAAAAATCGATTGCCGCATTATAATTGCCACCAATAAAAACCTGCTGGAAGAAGTGAAAAAAGGCAATTTCCGCCAAGACCTTTATTACCGGTTTTATGGCTTGCCCATTGATCTTCCGCCATTGCGCGACAGAGGAAATGATGTTATTGTGTTGGCAAAAAGTTTCATTCAGCAGTTTTGCAAAGAAAATAAACTGGAGCAGAAACTACTTTCGCCTTCTGCCAGTAAAAAATTGCTGGCCTATCCTTTCCCGGGCAATGTGCGCGAGTTAAAATCGGTTATTGAACTGGCAGTAACACTTGCCGATGAAAAAGAAATTACTGCAGAACATTTGCTGCTCGAAGATGCCGAAAACATTGAAGCGCTGCTAACCGAAGAACTGACACTCCGCGAATACAACCTCCGCCTGGTAAAGCGCATGCTCGACAAATACGATAACAAACCCAAAGTGGTTGCCGACAAACTGGATATTGGCATTGCTACTATTTATCGTATGCTCAAAGAGGATCAATAAGCAATTACTCGATTATCATTTTGATAATTCCACTATCATATTGATAGAATTCTAGATTTCTTCATTTTTTATACCCCCTCATTTCTAACTCATTACGGAATTAGAATTTTCATGGCACAACAATTGGCATTAATGATTTCAATAATCCAAAAAAAACGAATGAGGAGGAAATGATCATGAAAATGAATAGAAAAATACAAAATGCAATTAGCATTGGCTTAGTGGCAATAATAGTTATTGCTGCTTTGGTTGGTATTTCAACTTACACCCAAAAAAACAACGAAATTAACGATCTGCAAACACAAAATGCCGGTATAAACCAAGAGTTACAGGAACGCGATTCGATGGTGAACGAGCTGGTTGGCGCTTTTGATGAAATTGAGCAGAACCTGAAATTTATTAAAGAAAAACGTCAGGTTTTATCGGTGGAGTCGCAAAAAGAAGGCAACTACAACCGAAAGCAAGCGATTGTTGAAGACATCGCCCTGATGAATGATATGCTGGAAAAAAGCAGCGAGCATATTGCTGAACTGGAAAGTAAATTGAAAAATTCCGGCATTCAAATCAGTTCATTCAAAAAGAAAATTGCAGCGCTAAATCAAAGTATTGAGGAGCAAAATACACAAATTGTTGCGCTTCAGCAGCAAATTGAAGAGCGAGATATAATGCTGGCCGATATGTCGCAAACCATCGATACGATGCAAACCGTTCTTCAGTCGAAACAAGACACTCTAGTACAACAGCAACAACTGATAGACGAAAAGATTTACCAGCTAAACAAAGGTTTTGTGGCCTACGGAACCTATAAAGAACTGGAAGAACATAACGTTTTGACAAAAGGCGGTGGTTTCCTTGGATTAGGCAAACAAGTTAAGCTGAAAAGAAACCTGGACCAGAACTATTTTACGGAGCTGAACATTCAGGAAACCAAGAGTATTCCTTTGTTTTCAAACGAAGCAACAATCATTTCAGAACATCCGGATAGCTCCTACTCGTTTGTTGAACAAGATGGCGTAATTGCCTACCTGAATATTGAAAATCCGGACGAATTCTGGAAGATATCAAAATACGCAGTAATAGAAATTAAATAATAATAGGTTTGCTGAAAGCAGGGGCGCGGGCAACAGAGGTTGTTCCCTTCTGCTTTCGTTTTTATGCACAAAAACCTCCCAAGCCGATTACTGGCAAACAAACACCTTTCATAAGAAAACATAAACGAAAAAGAAATGAAGAAAATTGGATTAGCACTTACAACGATTGTATTGGGAATTTTATTAATGGTGGCATGCAGCGACGAGAGCGAAACCACCGGTATTACAGCAGGAAAAGGAAAAGTCAACGTATATCTTACCGATGCTCCTTTCCCTATTGGCCTGGTGTCTCAAACCATTGTAACAATCGACAAAGTTGAAATCAGAAAACAGGAAAACGACACAACAGAAGCTTCATTCATTACCCTAATGGAAGATGATTTTGAAATTGACTTGCTAAGCCTTTCGAACGGAATTACTGAACAACTGGCCTCTGTTGAACTGGAAGTCGGAACATACGACATGATGCGTTTGCATGTAGTTGATGCCGAAGTAATATTAACCGACGAAACCGTGTTTGATTTGAAAATACCAAGCGGAACCAGCAGTGGTTTAAAAATTAAAATAGAACCTGCTTTAACAATTAACAGTGGCGAAACCTCTGACGTATTGCTCGACTTTGACGTAAGCAAATCGTTTGTAGCCAAAGGAAACTGGAAAGACGGAATGATTAATGGATTTAACTTTAAACCGGTTGTTCGTTGTGTACTGCTCGACCGTGCCGGACGAATTGAGGGAACTGTTAGCGATACCTCGAATGTACTTTTGCCTAATACTGCTGTTAATCTTTGGACCGAAGTTAGCGACATGGAAGAAGACAGTTTAATAACAACTGCCTTTACCAATGAAATGGGCGGGTATAAACTTATTGGAATACCAGAAGGAACTTATTATATGATTGCGGAGCAGGATAATTTCCTGACCGACACGATTTGGAATGTGGATGTATTAAAAGGACAATCAACCCAGATTGACTTTGTATTAACCCCGGAACAATAAATGGTTGCCAGAGTTAAGACCAACCTACAATCAATCAGCTTGGTTAAGTTTAGTGGTTTTCAAGTATGGGCTGTTCGTTAATTCGGGCAGCCTTTTTTGTGTTTTAAAGCCAGCCTTCATGAAAACTGTTGTGGCTGCTAACTCATCGGCTTACGAATTGAAATTGCTAAGTTGCAGAAATGGGCTTAGCACAACTTTCCGATTAACAACGGCGCTCCATCCTTTGCCTGTTAAAAGTTCAGTGGGCTCAAAAAATTCAGTTAGTAGCAAGCTTTAAAACAATTGGGCAATCTCTTTTCTTAACCCGAAACCTGCACATCAAAACCGGCTTCGCGCACCCGTTGCGCAATACCATTCAATTCGCCCAACGGAACTTTTTCCAAAGTATCGATCGGCGTATCGCGTGCAATGGTGTAAATCATTACTTGCAGGGGCTTTATTTTTTTCAGCAATTCAACCCAGGCCGAAACCTCTTCTTCAGTAGTGTTATCAATGGTTTTGCCCTTGTAACTTCCGCGCACAAACATGGTCTGGATTATCACCTTCCCGTTAAATGCAATCAATTGTTCGATGGTATTTGATAGCTTGAAATTCCCTTTTGGGCAATCCAGCAATTTTACGGTTTCTTCAAAAGCCGAATCCAGTTTCTGAATGTTGTCTTTTATTTTCAGCAATGCCTCAAAAACCGATTTACGGTGAATCATTGTTGCGTTGGAAAGCACGGCAATTCGGGCATCAGGAGTAATCTGGTCGCGCAAGGCAATGGTGTCGTCGATAATTCCGGCAAACTCGGGATGCAAAGTTGGTTCGCCATTTCCGGCAAAGGTAATTACATCGGGAAGCTCGTTGGCAGCCACCATTTCGTGCAGTTTTACCTCCAGCCGCATTTTTACATCGGCACGCGACGGAAAAGAAACTTTTTCCTTATACTCACCCGGCGTAAAACCACATTCGCAGTAAATACAATCGAACGAACAAACTTTGGCTTCGGTAGGCAGTAAATTTATACCCAGCGAAACTCCCAAACGGCGGCTTTTTACCGGCCCGAATATTATTTTATCGAATAAAAATGTTGCCATAAAATAGATCTTTACAGTTTTTGAATTACTGAAAAGGCTTGATTTTTAAAGGAAAGCCAGGTCTCGTATCTGCACGAATAAATCCCGACGCTTACCAATTACTGGATCTCGAAAGTTGTTTCGCCAATTTCATTTCCATCGGCAAACAGGTTAACCGTATAAGTTCCCGGCATCATTTCAGGCTCGTTGGTATTGTCCCAGAAAATAGCCACCGGCAAATCCTGTCCTTCGTAAACGACCTCTCGCATTGCCGAATATTGAATTTTCAAATCTTCAAACTGAAACACATCGTTTTCCGATTTTACCATTAACAACTGATCGGGGCGCATAATTCGCACATAAATCTGTTTTGGCCCGCGTTTGGCCGTTGCATTTTGCCCCAACACAAAATAAATACGAACTTTGGCGGTACGTTTGGCAAATTTGGTCTCCTTGCTTCGGGTATTCAAAGGCTCTGCCACCAACTGACGTGTTTCGAGCATGGCGGCCCGTTTCAGGTTTTGTTGCAGGCGTTCTTTTTCCTGATTCAATTGTTGATTGGTTTGCTCAACCTCTTTGTATTGTTGTTTTACCTCGCGATTCTCGGCCATCAGCTCTTCGTTACGCCGGTTAAGCGAATCGATTTGCACCACAAAATCGCGCATAATACCGCGCAAAGTGGTTACCTGTTTCTGGTAGTCTGAAATTTTCGAGAAACTTACCTTTTTGGTCTGTTCCACTTCAATCAGCAAATCTTTTACTTTGTTTTGTGCCACAAACAGCTGTTCGCTAATCGTATCGTTTTCGGTTTTTAACGAATCATAACTGGCAGCAATTTCGGTTAACTGAAATTGAATGGAGTCTTTCTCAGCCTTGATTTCGGTCATTATCACTTTATGATCGCGTCGTTGCAAAAAGAACAACACCAATACAACTGCCAATACCACAGCAAGAACAATAACAATTATATTGTTTCTCTTGTCTTTCCAATCTTTTTGCATCGCATCAATCTGGCTACTCATGTATGTTATGTTTTTATTCTAGAAATAAACGAAACAAAAATAATAATCTTTTATGCGGTGGCAAATTCGTTTACAGAATCCGAGATACTTCTTTCAAAATAATAAAAAAGGCTGCCCAACACATTCGTCGGACAGCCTTAAAGCATATATATATATTCTAAGCCTAATACAAGCTTCCAATCTTTATTCCAAAATAAATGGTTCTTGGAGAAAGCGGCCCATACACATACGATGGATCGCGATCGATGCCTGTATCAAAATCTTCCTGATAACTGTTAAAAATATTTTTAACACCGCCGTTCAGCTCCACTTTCATGTAGTCTGACAAGCGAAAATGGTAACAGAGTTTTATTCCCGTATCAAAAAACGAATCGCTTTCGCGCAGTTCGCCGACTTCAGGATTTGTGATTTCCGGGCCAAAATAAGGTACCAGCATTTTCCCGGTGTAGTTGCCGGTGAGCGCAATATCGAAAACAGGTGTTGGACTGATATTCGCACTCAGGTAACCGTAAGTATTTGGTGTCCTGAAAAAGCGCTTTTCGCCAAATTCCTGTTCGGCTTCAAATTCACTTTTCTGAACGGTAAACCCGGACTGTAACTGGAATTTCTGCGAAGGCGACGCATTCAATTCAATGTTAATTCCCTGTACTTGCGCGCCGTCTTCGGCATTTACCCGGGTGTAAATTACGGTTCCGTTTTCGTCGGGTGTGCCGTACTCGTTCGCAAACGGATCAACTAACTGCGTGTAAAATCCTTCCACCAGCAACTGGTATTGCCAGTCGCCAAAAGCGTTGGAATAATCGAGCGAGGCCGTAAAACTGTTTGACGATTCCTGCTTCAAATTCGGATCATTCTCGTGAAGCACTTTTCTCGATCCTGACGTTTCAATGTGAAGGTCTTCATCAAAAATCTGCGGTGCACGAAAACCACGGCCAAAACTACTTCTGAACTGCAGATGTTCGGCAATATTGTACAACAAACTCACGCGCGGACTTATTACGTTGCCACTCACATCGTCGCTGTGTTCTATTTTCTCTTCAATTTTGTAATGATCAAAGCGCAACCCGGCACTAAAAACCACTTTTCCGGTTTTCCACTCCGATTGCAGAAACGCGCCGTAATTGGTCATTCCCTGGTCGGTAATCTGGGTATTTCCGTAATGTACATCTTCTGCAGCATCGTAGTAGCCCAGCTTCTCATCTTCCAATGAACTGCCGCTTGTTTCAATCCCTGAAGTAATGGTTGCCGGAGAAAACAACAGATAATCAATATTCCGGATGTACTGTAAACCCGCAGCATAAGTCAAGTCGTCGGTGTGCCCGTATGCCGACGGATCTTGCTCGGCACCGTAATACGAGCCGCGGTCAACACCCTGCATCGATACAAAAGCCGAGAACTTATCGTTATCGCGAAGCAGCAGATCGAAATTCAGCGCACCCGAATTAATCTGGTGCTGCACACTTTCCGAAATATCCGATTCGTGCAACGGTAACTCGAATTTATTTCCTCCGCGGCGGTCTTCGTTTATATTAAAATAATCGACGGTAATTTTTCCGCGGCTCGCCACACGCTGGTAAAAACGTGCACCGATTGTTGTATTGTTGATACTTGCCAACTCCGAAAATCCGTCTCCGTTGGCATCAAAAGGATCACGTTTTCGGTGAAAGCCAAAAATGCTCATCCCGGTTTTATAATCGTCGGTTACAAACGAGCCGTTAATGTTGATGTTGTAATCGCTGGCTGCATCGTAATCGCTTCCGGCGCCCACAAAACTATTGTTTACCGAGGTTTCGAAGCTGTTCGCTACCGGATCTTTTGTTATCAGGTTTATGGTTCCGGCAATGGCATTGCTTCCGTACATCGACGAGCCACCGCCACGAATTACCTCCACCCGTTCGATCATATTTGCGGGAATTAACTCCAGACCATAAACACCGGCCAACCCGCTAAATACCGGGCGCGAGTTAATCAGAATTTGCGAATACGGCCCTTCCAGCCCGTTCATGCGCACCTGCGAAAAACCGCAGTTCTGGCAATTGTTCTCCATCCGCAAACCGGGCGAGAAATTCAATCCTTCGCTTAAGGTTACACTTTGTACACGGTCGAATAATTTGGGATTGATACTGTTTACAATGGTTGGCGTTTCTTTCCGGCTTTTGGCATTTCTGTCGGCCGAAACCACAACCTGTTCAATGCCAATATTATCCGGTTCCAATTCAGCCAAAATCGTAATACTTTTTTTGGCTTCCATCTTCACTTCTTTTTCCATCGATTGATAGCCAATTGCCGATATTACAACCACTTGTTTGCCAATTGGCAAATTTGTCATTTTAAAATGTCCGGTGGCATCGGCAGCCGTTCCAATGGTAGTACCTTTAAGGGTTACCGTTGCAAACGGAATATGTTCTTCTCCCGATTTTACATCGCCAAAAAGCATGGCATCAGTTTTATTTTTGTCGTCATCAGCCTCGTCTGCCGAGGTTATCTGACACGAAAAGAATAGCAATAAAATTGCATATATGGGTTTCATAATCTTTCTGATATGATATTTTCAAACTACTAAATCTGTCTTTTCGAAAAGCGATAAACCATCGCTCCGGCCATCGTTACAACATGGATGAAATGGAAGACAATCCACTTAAAACAAATGACCAGTTGGTTGCACATGCAGCAACACTAATAAGTATTTTGAAAACTAAGCAGGCGGTGCCCGGGGAATAAGGTGTAAGGAAACAGGAATTGTAACTTCCTGATCATTGTATACAATGTAATTGACATCATCTGCGGGCACTTCAAAATTAAAAGCGGTAAGTCCCGGAGTTTCATAAAGATCAGAATGCAACGAGGCAAAAAGATTGATTTCCCGCTGCGAGTGCTTGTGATTGTTATTGGGGCCGTCCGAATCGGATGTTGGATGCGAGTGAGTAACAACAATTCCGTTGGCATAAACATGGGTATGCTTATTTTGTATTGAAGTTTGAACGATGTACAGATACACCGGAAGAACCAATACAAACAGTAGATTTGTATGTTTTCTTATTAAATTCACTCAATCGATTAGTGTGCACAAAGTTAAGAACCTTTCTAAATAATAATAGAACAATTATTATTTTTGTGTTTTATTTTAACAATGGCAAAACGGCGACCAACTTTTAAAATCTACAGTTACGGAGAATACTCGAAATGGGACCGGAAAAGCAGGGACATTCCGAAGATCCTGGATTTTACCACTGAAATTAAAGCAGAAATAGGTACTGAGTTTGGCTACGTGCTGCACATTAAAAACGGGAAGGGCGAGAAAGTTGATTTTCAAATCGACCATCCGCCGTTTACCGATGATGAAGGCAATTTGCGGCCTCCGTTTACCGGCGAACAGTTTATCCGCACCAACGATTACGAGTTTTATCTTGGCGATTGTATTTGGGAACCGCTGGAAGACAAGCGGGGAAAATGGGAGCTAACCACCTGGTATAAAGGCAAAGTGGTTGCTCACAAAATTTTCATGCTGATTTAACTATTTGGCTACTTTTTTCACCTCGGCCGACAGTCTTTCCAAGGCGGCATCGGCAGCAGCCAACATATCCTGAACGACCTTTTTGTAATACTGTTTTACCAACTTCGGATTATCTTTTCCATCAGGATGAGTGGCACGCAAACGCAATTCGCGATGACTTTTTACAATATCGCCGGCAATTTCGTACACTGCTTTTTCATCAACTTCGCTGTTATATTCCATCACGTAAAAACAATCGCTTAAAGCCATCGACATAATCAAATCAATGTCTTTTTTAAGGTCTCTTACACTTGCCATAATTTTATTAATAAATTTTATTAAAGGTAGAAAATTTAACCGAAAATGCAGCTGGTTGGCTTATCTCTGTTGGAAACCACCAAGGCCGCTATTTCCCGGTCGAATCATACTATTATTTCGTTGCTCTTCCTCTTCTTTCTTTTTCTTCTCCAGTTCTTCTTCACGCTTCCGTTCTTCTTCTTCCTTATCGCGGATGTTTTTACTGAAAAGCATATCGGGCGTTAAATCCCAACTGTGACTTTCGCTCCAGTTCGAGCGCAGTTTTATCACTTCCTGAACGTACGCTACACGTTCAGGTTGCACTTTATCCTGAAAACTTCCGGCATCCCACTTCCCGTTTCCATTGGCATCGTAAATAACTTTTACTTTGTACTTTTCGGGTGCCAGGTATTCAAACAACACCTTACCGTCTTCGGTAAAGGTTTTTTGGCGCAATACCTCTTCGTCCTCGTTATTTTTCAGCACCTGCACAACCATCGGCATTGCAACATTCGAGAAATCAAATTCCAGGCTGCCATAATAATCTTCCTCGCGTGTTTTAAAACGTTTAGAATAGGCCTTGCTGGTAACTCCAAAAATATTAACGCATGCTGCCGAATCGATCTCGAGGCTGTATTCAGTTTGTGGCTGCCAATCGAAACGAATGGAATAACTCCGGTATTTTGCCGTGTCTTCTTGTACAGTAACGGGCAGGGGACTTTTTAATGTATCAGCCGTGTAATACATTTTCACCATCGAAGTATTAAAACTTTCTACAGGCTCGGGCGACACAAAGCGGATCACCCCATTCAACTCCATGGTTGATGGGACATCGGTTTGCCAGGTGAACTGTGGTATTGTTTCCGTTTTCACTTCCTCTTCTTCCTCTTCCTTACCACGTCTCCGGCTTTTCTTTTCAGTCTCCACCTTTGGGTCGGCATAATGCATCAAAATGGTATCGTTTTGTACATACGGCATCCCGGCCGAATCGAGCTGCGTATAGCACAATTCCATATACAACGAGTCGTACCTCGAAACCATTGTGTCGGTTATCCACATCAGAACCGAGTCCTTTTCGTGGCCATATTCAAACAATTGCCAATCACTTGCTTCATGGTCGATCAGATTTACAGCGAAGGTATCGGCAATTGATTCATTAAACTCAAAGAAACACTTATTGCGGCTGGGGCGTTCGGCCGATTCAACATACTGATCAAAAATATCTTCCATTACGTAGCGCATATAAAATGGCGCGGGAGAAAAATGTGTATGCCCCAAAACCAACATTGAATCAACGCCACTAACCATTGTATCGGCTTCGGCATGAAAATGCGCTTCAGGAATTACCAATGTATCCAGAAAAGCAATTTCTTCTGCTCCTTCATTGTACAACAGGTCGTTGTTCATGTCGTTAATGGCAAACAAATTATAGGTGCCTTCAGCAATATTATCGATCATAAACAAACCTTCCTCGTCGGTTTTGGCGATGTAATCGGGGCGCACCCTGAATACTGCGGAGTCGTGCAGATTTGAATGCAATACCAACAACGAACCGTCTTTGTTTGGCTCCAGATTAAAGGCATTTATTACACGCCCCGCCACCCTTAACGAGTCGTATTCGGGCCCGGTGCTAAACGAAAAACGCAGGTTTTCAAGCGGATTTTGCTCATTGTTGTCAACAATCGAATTTTTAAAATCAAGCGAATAAGTTACGCTGTCTTTTAAATCCTCGTTGAATTCGATAATCAGCGATTTCGATTTGGTTTTTATTGACGGGCGTTTCTCCAGGGGTGGTGAAATTACGAGCTGCTCCGATATTTTATCCGTTTGTAAATATTCGTTGAATGTAAACCGGATATTGTCTTTATTAAAGTTCAATGCGCGGTACTCCGGGCTGGTTTCCAGCAACACCGGCGGCACCGAATCGCGTGGTCCTCCGGCTGGCATACCCATATTGGCACACGATGAAATAATAACAACCCAGGCCAACATTGCAACAATAAAAAACGGTAGTTTCCCCTTTAACTTCATAGGCTAAAAATGTCTGTTTTCAAGGCCTTCACAGGCAAAATACCGAAGCCTTAAAATGGTTTACAAACATACAAATTCCTGTAAATATAGGAGGTGCCCAGTTGTTAAATATTCCGAAATAAACGTAGCAGTTTTCATATTGTTCGCAACTTCCGCATTTATTATTAAAACATGAATAATAATTATTATAACTTGCTTGGGATAATTAAAACAAAATGGGAAGAAAGAAAAAGAATAAGCTGCACAAAAAGAAACGCGGCGGTACATACAACAAAAAAAAGCTAAAAAACGCTATACTTTCAACACTTTACGAAAACCCCGGAAAGACAGTTAACTACCGCCAGATTTCAGGCGCGCTGAGCATAAAAGATCCGGAAACACGCAAATTGATTAACGTTGCCCTTCAGGAATTGGCCGACGATGGATACGTTGACCAACTATCGCGGGGTAAATTCAAACTGAAAGCACGCACCGGAAAAGTTACAGGTATTATAGAAATGCAGCCACAGGGTTTTGCCTACGTCATTAGCGACGAGCTGGAACAACCGGCTGTAATTTCATCGCGCAACCTGAATCATGCCATGGAAGGCGACAAAGTACGAATCCATGTGTATGCACGGCGCAAAAAACATGATCTGGAAGGCGAAGTAACTGAAATTCTGGAGCGCGCAAAAACGATATTTGTAGGAAAAGTACAAACCACCAAAAACTTTGCTTTTTTGGTTCCGGCCGGAAAAGTTGGTTTCGATATTTTTATTCCGAAAGAAAAACTTAACGGCGCAAAAGACGGGCAAAAAGCCATTGCCGAAATTAAAGACTGGCCACAAAATGCTCGCAGCCCCTTTGGCGAAATTATTGAAGTACTGGGCGACACCGGCGATAACGATGCTGAAATGCACGCCATTCTGGCCGAGTTTGAACTGCCGCACAAATTCCCTCAAAACGTGGATAAGGCTGCCGAAAAAATTCCGCTTGAAATTCAGAAAGAAGAGATTAAAAAGCGGCGCGATATGCGCAAAACCACCACTTTTACCATCGACCCGGCTGATGCAAAAGATTTTGACGATGCACTGTCGTTAAAGAAACTCGACAACGGAAACTGGGAAGTTGGTGTGCACATTGCCGATGTTACGCATTACGTGCGCCCGAATACTATTATTGAGAACGAAGCACAAGACCGCGCAACTTCTGTTTACCTGGTTGACCGCGTAGTTCCAATGCTTCCCGAGCGCTTATCGAACGGTGTTTGCTCGTTGCGGCCCAACGAAGATAAATTGTGTTTTTCGGCCGTTTTTGAAATTACCGAAGATGCAAAAGTGAAAAAACAGTGGTTTGGAAAAACAGTCATTCACTCCGACCGAAGATTTACCTACGAAGAAGCACAGGAAATTATTGAAACCGGACAGGGCGATTTTTCTGAAGAAGTACTAAAACTAAACGAACTGGCGATAAAATTACGCGATGAACGTTTCGATAGCGGATCGATTGCTTTTGAGCGCGTGGAAATGAAATTTGAAATTGACGAGAAAGGAAAACCAATTTCAGTGTCGTTTAAGGAATCAAAAGAATCGAACCACCTGATTGAAGAATTTATGTTGCTGGCCAACAAAAAAGTGGCCGAGTTTATTGGCAAAGTACCGGAAAAGAAAACGCCGAAAACCTTTGTTTACCGTATTCACGACAAACCCGACCCCGACAAACTTTCGTCGTTCAACACTTTTATAAAGCGCTTTGGCCACGGTATTCAACTGTCAACGCCGCGTGCTATTTCAACTTCGCTAAATAAATTACTTACCGAGGTTAAAGGCAAAAACGAACAAAATGTAGTTGAAACACTGGCCATCCGAACCATGGCAAAAGCAGCATACTCAACCCGAAACATTGGGCACTACGGACTTTCATTCGATTATTATACGCACTTTACCTCGCCAATCAGGCGCTACCCCGATATGATGGTGCACCGCCTGCTGGAAAAATATTTAGACGGAGCACGTTCGGCTAACGAACAAAAATACGAGGGGCTGTGTAAACACTCGTCGGATATGGAAGCCAAAGCAGCCAACGCCGAGCGGGCGTCGATAAAGTACAAACAAGTGGAATTTATGCAAGACCATATTGGTAAAACTTACCCGGGAACGATTTCGGGCGTAACCGATTGGGGAATTTACGTGGAGCTTGAAAACAAAATTGAAGGTATGATTCCGATTGCACAAATGGATGATGATTTTTATATTTTCGATGAAAAAAATTATGCGCTGGTGGGCCGCCATTCGCGTAAAAGTTTTCAGTTGGGCGAGAAAATAAATGTACGCGTTTGGCGCACCAATCTTGAAAGAAAGCAGCTCGACTTCAGACTGGCTGAGCAGGATAACGGATAGCCATTCGAATATTATTCGAATAAATTTCAAACAGTTACAGGGCATTCAACCAGTAAAAGTAAATGTCGTCTGCCAGAGTAAAATGTTCTAAAAAATAATAACGGCTAAAATAAATGGTTATATTTGGCCAAGTTTTAACACAGACAAAACATTTGAATTCATGCAAAATTCAACGGATACTGCGAATAAAAAGGATGTGAACAGGGAAAATATCCTAAAGATTGCCCGTGAAATTTTCAGCAAATACGGCTACAAAAAAACCACACTCGACGACATCGCTAATGCAGTTCGCAAAGGGAAAAGCTCGCTTTATTACTATTTCAAAAGTAAAGAAGATCTTTTTCAGGCTGTTATTATGAAAGAGGTTGATATTTTGGCGTACGAACTTGAAATTGTGATCAACCGAAACACCGATCCGGTAGATAAGTTGCGCGATTACATTTTAACCAAAATGGCGACTTTCCGTAACCTGGCCAATTTCTATCATGCCATTGAAAACGATGTTACCGCCGTTGGATTTATCGATGAGGTAAAACTGAAATACGAGCAGGACGAGATACGAATGATTAAACGGATATTGATTGAAGGCGTTCGTAAGAATGAATTCGAGATTTACGATTTCAACCTGGCAGCCATTGGTATTACCACCGCTATAAAAGGCCTGGAAATGCCACTTGCCGCAGGAAATTACAGCAATGCAAATCTGGAACGAAGCGTTGATATTATTCTGAAAATTATGTGTTACGGCATAATGAAAAGGTAGTTCTCAATCAAAAAAAAACAACCATACAAAGGCTGTTGGAGTAATCCGGCAGCCTTTTTTTATGGATCACATGAAATTTCTGGTGGAGCATAAATTATTTTCATTTTTACTTTTTAACGATAAATGAACTCATAAGGAAGTCAATATATGGAATTAATAGGGCTTCATAACTCTTTCTACCCTTTTGTCTGTCGACATTTTCCCTTATGAAGGGAAAACAGTTTTTTAGTAACAGGAAGAGGATTTGGTGCTGCCATTACGGTTTCCTAACAACAGGCTCCCCTCGTGAGGGGAGCTCCCTACAGGGTGAGGGGTAATGTATATCTTATACTGTTGTCCGGATTACAATGGATAATGCCGATACTACAACACCGGATCGTTCTGAATGAAATGAAAGAATGCGACACTTTGTTGTTAAATCGGTATAACTTTCCTGAATTTCATGTAGCTCGTACAAATAGTAATTCACCGTATTTTTAAACTTATCCCTTTTTTTATGTTGAAGACTGGAACGCTGATAACACAGAATGATTTGATTTACACTGAATAAGTTAAGCGGATTTGAAAACTTTTTGGAACAGAGTGACAGGTTTAGGATTCGGAAAGGAAGAGTATTGGGTAAAATCTGAAGCAACAACTTTTTTAAGATTTATAAAAAGAAAAGGCTGCCCTTCTGACAGCCTTTTTAACCTAAACCAACTAAACCTAATAAACCACAAACTTGTCAGAACGACAAGCCCGTTGTTTGTCTTAAATATCGTTTACTTTTTTACTTCGTATATCTGGCACAAAGATATCAATTTTTTTTAGTTGAAAGTCTTACACCTTAAATTCTACCTTTTTCGTTTCCCACAAGATAACATTCTCTTATTTTTGTGTCCAACAATATAAACATTTATGACACGAGCATCTAAATCCAACACGCCCAATTTCAACATTCAGTTTCGGAAAACACGATGCCTTAAAAACAATAAATTTTAATCGTATGAAAAAGCTGAACTTCCTTCTTACTGCGTGCCTGTTCCTTTCGTTCATTGCCCATGCGCAACCGAAATACGAATTCAGAGCCGTTTGGGTAGCCACCGTTGTAAACATCGACTGGCCTTCGGAACCGGGCTTAAGTACAGATGCTCAAAAGCGTGAAATCATCGATATTTTAAATTTACATAAAAGTTTAGGCATGAATGCCATTATTTTGCAGGTTCGACCCGCTGCCGATGCTTTTTATCAATCGGATCTGGAGCCTTGGTCGCGCTACCTCACCGGTGTTCAGGGGCAGGCACCGCTGCCTTTTTACGATCCGCTGAAATTTTGGATTGAAGAATGCCATAAACGCGGGATGGAACTGCATGCATGGTTAAACCCCTACCGGGTAGCTCAAAACCTTGAAGATCCACTTTCCATCGATCACATTGCTTTTCGTCACCCCGATTGGATTTTAAAATATGGCAACCGCTTGTATTTCGACCCGGGATTACCTCAGGCCCGCGAGTTTGTAACCGATGTGGTGCAGGATATTGTAAAACGTTATGATGTGGATGCCATTCATTTCGACGACTATTTCTATCCTTACCCCTTAAAAGAAGAATTTCCGGATACAACATCGTTCAAATTCTACAACCGTGGATTTACTGCAGAAAACAAAGCCGACTGGCGCCGCGAGAATGTTGACATAACCATTAAAATGCTGAACGACTCGATAAAAGCCACCAAACCCTGGGTGAAATTTGGCATCAGCCCGTTTGGTGTGTGGCGCAATAAAACCGACGACCCGATGGGATCTGACACAAAAGCCGGAACAACAAATTACGACCAACTGTATGCCAACATTATAAAATGGCAAAAAGAAGGCTGGATCGATTATACTCTACCACAACTATATTGGCAAATCGGTCACCCTACTGTTGATTTTCAGCTACTGGCCAATTGGTGGAAAGATCATGCTTACGGCCGCGCCATGTACATTGGGCAAGCGCCTTATAAAGTTAGCAGCACTTCGCAAACTAAAGAATGGACTGAACCTGACCAGCTTACAAAACAAATTCGGATACTGCGCGCAATACCAGAAATTCAGGGCTCATCGTTTTACAGCAGCAAATGGTTTAATGGCGATTTGCTGGGATTACAGGACAGTTTAAAACTGGATTATTACAAATCTCCGGCGATTGTTCCGCCAATGCCCTGGCTTGATAATCAGGCACCTCAGCCACTGGTTAAAATTAATAAGCGGGGCCGAAAGATTAAATGGACACCTGCCGAAACCCAAAATGAAATGGACAAGGCATGGAGTTATGTCCTTTATCTGAGTGAGGAAGGCGAAAAATTCGATGCAGATAGCTGCCAATATATTTTTGGCATCACAAAAGAACAGGAATTTAAATTTGACCGAATAAACCGCAAAAAGAAAAAATACGAAGTTCGGATTTCTGTGCTCGACCGTTTAAGCAACGAAAGCAGATTAAGTGAACCGATAAAGGTTAAGCTCTGAATTTAAGCTCCGGATAAATAAACTCTTCAATTGCCTGGGGCGAATTGCCAACGGCTTCTTTGCCCCGCAATCTTCTAACGGTATGTGCTTTCAGCAGGCCATCAGTGGCAGGTCTAATCATCGCCTTTGCCTCGGTTGCTGTGCCATTCAGCCATTTATCGGCCTCCTCTTCATTGAGAATCAGTGGCATTCGGGCTTCGTTAAGTTTCGGATTATTGTGGATCTTTTTCATCAGAAAATTGGCTTTAGTTGTAACAATGGTAAACGAGTTCACCACTTCACCCGTAGCTTTGTTGGTCCATTCGTCCCACAATCCACCCAAAACAATTGGCTCTCCATCAACCCGCTGAATATAGAACGGATATATTTTGCCCCCAAAATGGTGATGCTCGAAAAAGCCGTCGATATAAACCAGGCAGCGTTTTGAGTTGGCAGAAGTTCGAAATGAAGGTTTTTCGAAAATACTTTCGCCGCGGGCATTAATTGTTTTATTCCAGATATCGAGTTGTTGCTGTTCGTTTTTCACCCAAAACGGAATGAGCCCCCAACTGGCAATGGCCGGTAATTCAAAATTCTCGTTGGTATAAATCAGCAACTTTGGGTGCTGAAACCCCGAAACGTGAAAAAACTCCTCTTCCAGGAAAGGACGAAACTGCTCAATCAGCATTTGTATCGCCTCTTCGTTGCCATAATGCCGTGCCCGTTTTAACGCGGCCTCTACCTTGGTTTTTATATCGTAACACATAATTTTAAAAACATTATTGAGCTCAGAATAGTTCTTTTAAAATTATAAAAAACTGCCCAAAACAGCCTCATTTACAATCATCAAAGGAGTAAAAAAATCGCTTCTAAGAATCACACATTACGTTAATTAGGATAACCCGCTACTAACCATTTGTTAATTTTATTCTCGCCCTTTCTCCACCTGCCAGCCGATATGAACATTTCCAGGCTTTTTACTTTTTATGATAAGTATAGCCTAGATTCATTCTCATTAACCTAATTTCTTCCACTTTTTTCTAGAAATATTTGGAAATTAATTCGCAACACTATACTTTGGCAGCTACAAACCCTTATTTTTTATCTTTTTGTTTTTATTATGGGCAGCTTTTTGTGGACGAAGAGTTGCCCATTTGTGCCCTTTTGCGAGACTAATGGGCTGAAATTGAGTTAAAATACTACTTACTGAAGAGTAGATAACTATACCATTTTATCGCAATAAAAGTTTGGGAAGACTTTTATTGTTACAGGGCATTCATTAGGAATGATAAAAAATTAGAGTTTTTAAAAGGCGGGGTTCACCTGCCTTTTTTCTTTTTTTGGGAATTAATTCATGTCAGCATTTAGAAAACCGGCCGTTTTTTTGATCGAGTCAGCGATAGAGAGATACTGGTAAGCGGTCATTCGCGTAATTTTTGAGCCATCAAAATTATTAACGGCATTACGCCCTGTGGCTGCTTCGCGCGTTATTAAAGAAGGCTGGCGTGTAAACCAGCTGGCAAAAGTAGCTGCCCGCCAAACAAAACCCATCAAAAAATCGTTGGCCCAAATCGTAGGTTTTGGTTTTTGTAAAGCTTCAGCAATTTGCGTAAACACTTGCTGGTAGCTTAAATTCTCGGCACTTAGAATATAACGCTGATTTTTGCAGTTTTCAAAGTTTTCGGCTTCCATCAATTTTATCATGGGGCGTACAACATCAAAAACATCAACAAAACCGGTAACTCCTTTGGTATAAAATTTCATGCCATCCCAAATGGTTTTAAAGATCTTTGCACTTCCGCTCTCCCAATTTGCAGGTCCAAAAATTATCGACGGATTAACGATAATAGCATCCAAACCTTCTTCTATTCCGCGCCATATTTCGGTTTCAGAATAAAATTTGCTCTCGGAATAAGCCGAATTCTTTTTCGATGGCACCCAGTTCGTTTCTTCTGTAACCGGAGCTCCATTTTGTAATTTTCCCAGTGCAGCAATGGAACTAACGTGGCAAATCTTTTTCACACCATTTTCAATGGCGGCATTAACAAGGTTTGCCGTTCCTTCCACATTATTTGAGATCATTCGCTGCCGCTCTTTGCTATCAAACGAAACAATAGCTGCACAATGGTAAATTTCGGTTACACCATTCAATAATTTTTCTAGTTCGAAATAATCCAGGATATCGCCATCTACCCATTCTATGGTATCGAACAGCTGTTGAGCATCATTGGTGTAATAGGCAAAAGTTTTTTCAACCTGCTTTAAATTGCTTGTTTGGCGTTTTAAAGCTCTAACTTTTTTGCCCGTTTTACAAAGCTCATACAATAAATGAGCTCCAACCAACCCGGTTCCTCCTGTTACAAAAATCATTGATTTATTTTATGAATTCCAGGGTGTTACTGCTTTTGCACCAAACTCTTTCCCTGTAATGTTTTCAATATGCACTTTAAAAATCCCTACATTTTTTACCGCCGGTGTTCCGAATTTAAATTCGCGGTCGCTGTATTGCTTCATAATCAATCCGAGACAGCGGTACTTTTCATCAAAATCGTCGATAAACTCTACTTTGCCTTCCACATTTACCGTTTTCGATTTAACCCGGTAACTACAGCCAACGCGCACATCCTGCCAAGCCAGTTCTTCGCCCAAAGTCCAGTTTATACACACCTGCGGATTTTTCTGTATGGTTTCCCACATGCGTCCCTCCGGTGCCGAATGCAAAATAATCGTATCGCCTTCCAACGCAAAATTCAGCGGTAAAACATAAGGTTTGTCATCCACCGACATGGCAAAATAACAGGTTTTGCAGGCGCGGATTACTTCGTCGATTTCGTTGCGGTCTTCGATAAAATTTGTTCGCATATCGTTAATTTATGGTTCGGCTGCCAAGGCTTTTAGCCAACTCTTTTTCAGCCCGTTTCAGGTTCATATATATCGATTGTTCTTCAATCACTCTATCAAAATCGTTGTCGGCTGCTGCTTTATCAATGGCCTTTTCAATCTCGGCCATCATCATTTTAATTTTCCGCAGTTTATATTCGTTAACGATCCGGGGAATAAGAACATCCAGAATATCTTCTTCTTTTTCGGTAAAAGCACCGGCTTTGGTCCAGCGTTTACTTTCGGTATATTTTTCTGAAAGCAGATCGGTTGCAAACTTGCTCATGGAAGCATCGGGGTGATAAACAAAGTGTTTCCACGGATCGAAATTCTCTTTGTACAAATTCTCCCTGACTTCGTAAAACACCTTTTTAAACAGCGCATTTTCCGACACCAACTCATCGGCCTCCAGCTCGTCGATCATAAACTCACCCACCGATAAGGTGCGGGTTTCGTGCGTTTCCTCATCTTCCTCCTCATACAAATCGCTTGTACAATATTTAAGCAGAAAACGCAAAAACTCCAGTTCTTCCACCAAAAGTCGTACAGGCCGAGCAACCGGCTCTTCCTGCACAGGTTGCGGAGGTGCCGCCTGCCGACGGCTTTGCTCGCGAAATTCCCTTTTCCGGAACTCCTCGGTTTGTTGATGTTTTTGTTTTCGTACCTCGGTGTACAACACTTCTTCGTCAACACCAAGCAAACGGCTACATTCTTTTATATAAACCGAACGGGTAATTGAATCGGGGATTACGGAAACCGACCGGATAACATCAGAGATCAGGCGCGCTTTGGCAACCGGATCATTCTCGGTACTCTTTAAAAGTAGTCGGGTTTTAAACTGTATGAAGTCGGTTTCGTTTTGCTCCATATATTCCTGGAAACCGGAAGCCCCCATTTTCTTGGCAAACGAGTCAGGATCTTCGCCATCGGGCAGCGGCAACACTTTTACATTCATGCCCTCTTCCAGCACCATGTCAATTCCGCGCAAAGATGCTTTTATTCCCGCCGCATCTCCATCGTAAATAATCGTGATATTAGGCGTAAAACGGCGCACCATTCGGATTTGATCGGGTGTTAGCGAAGTTCCCGACGAAGCAACAACATTCTCAATGCCCACCTGGTGCAACGACATTACATCGGTATAACCTTCAACCAGGTAACATTTATCGGTACGCGTCATTTCGCGCTTGGCCTGATAAATTCCGTACAACACCCGGCTTTTGTGGTAAATATCCGACTCAGGCGAATTCAGGTATTTGGCCGTTTTTTTATCGTTTGTTAAAATGCGGCCGCCAAAAGCAATTACACGCCCTGCCAGGTTATGAATGGGGAACATTACACGGCCGGCAAAACGGTCGCGCAACCAGTCGTCGCGTTTTATCGTCAATCCCGTTTTCTCCAGGAAATCGAGTTTATAGCCCTGTCTTTGTGCTGCTTCGGTAAAAGGAGTTTTCCCATCGGGAGCAAAACCCACTTCGAATTTTTTCAAAATATCGTCGCGAAAACTACGCTCGCGAAAATAGCCCAGTCCAATAGTTCTGCCCTCGTTTTCTTCCCACAAATAGCGGGTAAAATATTTCTGGGCAAAGCCGGAAACAATCATCAAACTTTCGCGCGAATCTTTTAGCTGTTTTTGCTCTTCAGTTTCCTCTTCCTCCTGAACCTCGATATTGTATTTTTTTGCCAGCCATTTCAGCGCCTCGGGATAGGTAAGATTCTCGTGCTCCATAATGAAATTCACCGAGTTTCCTCCCTTCCCACATCCAAAACATTTAAAAATTCCTTTGGCCGGCGACACGGTAAACGATGGTGTTTTTTCGTTGTGAAACGGGCACAAACCAAGCATGTTTACACCCCGTTTTCGCAGTGTAACAAAATCACCTACTACGTCTGAAATTTCCGCAGCGTCAATAATCCGGTCTATCGTGGCATGATCAATCATCGGTACAAAAATATCAGAAATAGCCTGAAACGAACACCTTTTAAGCCGAATAATATCCACAATTAAAAGCCGCTTCAAATAAGCAACAGATTATGAGCCCCGATTTGAATGCGATTATTATTAATCGTACATTTAACATTGAACGAATATTTTAATAATGAAGAAATTGGTAGTTCTTTCGGGAGCCGGCATGAGCCAGGAAAGCGGCTTAAAGACATTTCGCGACATGGGTGGAATCTGGGAGCAATATGATGTTACCGAAGTTGCCACTCCTGAAGCGTGGGCGCGCAATCCGGAACTGGTTTTGCGGTTTTACAACGAACGGCGCCAGCAACTTTTCGAGGCACAACCCAACGGCGGGCACTGCGGAATTGCAGAACTGGAGAAATGGTTTGATGTGCAGGTAGTAACCCAAAATGTTGACAACCTGCACGAGCGGGCCGGAAGCACAAAAGTTACGCATTTGCATGGCGAGTTGATGAAAGCCCGAAGCACCATCGATGCAGATTTGATTTACGAACTCGACAATTGGGAACTTAAATTGGGCGATTGCTGCGAAAAAGGAAGCCAGTTACGCCCTCATATTGTTTGGTTTGGCGAAGCTGTACCCGAAATTCCAACTGCCATTGACATTGTACAGCAAGCTGATATTCTGGTGGTAATTGGAACTTCGCTGGCGGTTTATCCTGCGGCGAGCCTTGTAAACTATGTGCAAAAAGGAACACCGATTTATGTTATCGATCCTAACCGGCCCGAAGTTTACCACGAAAATGTTACTTATATCGAAAAAAAAGCGGAAATTGGGGTGGAGCTATTAAAAAAGGAACTGGAAAAACTAAAATAAATGAAGCGAATAGTTGTTGCCTTTGGATTTCTTTTGATTGCAAATTTTGTTATTGCCCAGCGTTTCGATGCCGGAATAATTGCAGGATTTAACGGCACACAGGTTGAAGGCGATAACCTGAAAGGCTATCACAAAGCGGGTATTTTAGCCGGTCTTTTTGTTCAGACAGATATCGCACCTGCAATTGTTGCCGGAATGGAAATAAAATATTCGCAAAAAGGCTCGCGAAGATCATTCGACCCGAAACAACCCGATATTGACAAATACATTATGCGCCTGGGGTATATCGACATTCCGCTTTTCATGGCCTTCCGCACCAACGACCGAAGTATGATCATCGGTGGTATTGCGCCGGGAGTTTTAATCCACTCGAAAGAATTGAACAGCGATGGCGAAATACCGGAACCCGACCGGCAGGATTTTAACACTTTCGACTTGCAGCCTTTTGTAGGTTTTCAGTTTGATTTCCTGGAACATGCATCGGTTGATCTGCGTTTCGCTTTATCCGTTCTTCCGAGCAGCGACAAATCCGAAACCAATTACTATTTCCACAACGGCTTATTTAACAATGTAATTTCGCTGGCGTTGTATTACCGGCTGGGGCGGTGAGATTGAAAAGATTGATGCAGATTGAACGAGATTGATGCAGATTGAAAAAGATCGATGCAGATTGAGAAATTGCTAAATTGTCCTATTGTAAAATTGTAAAACTATCAAACTGCTAAATATTTAACCCTCATACACATAGACACTAAGACACGATGTTTTTTGAACCACATAGACACATAGAAATCATTAGATTTTGTTTGCTATTGCTAAATTGTTCAACTGTCAAATTGTTAACTGAAAACTTTCTTCCTCTACAATCGAAATTCATTTAGTTAACGAGTTCCGAGCTTTTCGTCTTTGTGCAACTTTGTGCCATCATTGTGAACTTTTGTGGTAGAAAATTTTTAAACACGAAGACTCAAAGACACGATGTTTGTTGAACCACATAGATACATAGAAATCATTAGATTTTGTTTGCTATTGCTAAATTGTTCATCTGTCAAATTGTTAACTGAAAACTTTCTTCCTCTACAATCGAAATTCATTTAGTTAACGAGTTCCGAGCTTTTCGTCTTTGTGAAACTTTGTGCCTTCTTTGTGAACCTTTGTGGTAGAAAATTTTTAAACACGAAGACGCTAGACACGATGTTTTTTTTGAACCACATAGATACATAGAACACAATAGTTTAGATTTACGCGATAACTGTTAACTGCGACTGAAAACTGAAAACTTTCCTCCCATTTTTGAAATCTAAAATCGTTAGTCTTCATTCGAAATTCAACATTCCTTATTTGCACCTCATTCACCAAATCCCGGCACCACTTAATCATTAATACTTAATCCTTTCAATAGCTATTTACCATCCACTTCGAAAAATCATCGAGGTAGGTCCAGAACGATTTCAGCACCTCATCGGGCAAATCCAGTTTACTCAAAACCTGCTTGTAACAATTTAACCACTCAATGCGCGCCTCGGCGGTAATTTTAAACGGCAGGTGCCTTCTGTTTAGCTGAGGTTTTCCGCGGTTTTGGTTAAAATAATCGGGGCCTCCGCAAATCTGAATAAAAAAATCGGCCGAGTGCTCTTTTGCCTTTTCCAATGCTATCGGATTTTTCGGGAAAAGATCTTTTATCGGGCTTTGCACAATCAAATCGTAATGGTCGCTCACCATTTTTCGCATTCCCTCCTCTTTCAAAATTTCCATCATTAAGGACGAAGGAAGTGTGATACCCGGACGAACTCCCTTGAAATATTTGCTGATCTCTAATTCCATCTTTGCTTTTTTGTGTTGAAACAACCAAAACCAAAAGTTGTTGAAATAACTGTCCAAAAAACCAAACGAATTAAGATACTATTTTTAAAACATAACCCGAGAATTATTCTCATACGATAGAACAATCATCTCCCTTAATTTGTCTTTAGAAGTACCGGTTAATTTTAACCAAAACCTAAGACTACAATGAGAAAAAAATACATGAACCCTTACCTGGCGGGCGTACTACTTGGACTGGTACTTTTAAGCGCCATGTTTTTTTCGGGGCGCGGACTGGGAGCCAGTGGCGGATTAAAATACGCCGTAGTAGCGGCCGTTGAAACAGTTGATCATCAACACGCAATGGAATCGCCGTACTACAGTAAATATTTCGAAGACGGTAAAAATCCCTTAAAAAGCTGGCTGGCACTTGAGGTGCTCGGCATGTTGTTAGGAGGGTTTATATCGGGAGCCATTTCGGGCCGCTTAAAATTCAAAATTGAAAAATCGCCAAAAATATCGAACGGGAAACGCTTGTTGTTTGCCTTTCTGGGAGGTGTGTTTTTTGTTTACGGTGCACAACTGGCTCGCGGATGTACCAGCGGAGCGGCACTCTCGGGGATGGCAGTACTTTCGGTAGCAGGATTTATGACCATGCTCGGCATTTTTGGCTCGGCCTTCCTTTTTGCATGGTTTTTCAGAAAACTCTGGATTTAAAACTCAGTCCATCAATCCTTCAATAAATCAATAATTATGGGACCGATTACACTACTTAACGACCTTCCGGAATGGCTCAACCTCGGCATCGGATTTTTTATCGGCATAGGTTTTGGCTTTGCATTGGAGCAAGCCGGTTTTTCATCGAGCCGCAAACTGGCAGGCATGTTCTACGGCTACGATACCACTGTTTTAAAAGTGTTTTTCACAGCCGCAATCGTAGCGCTGGCAGGCTCACAATTGCTCAGCTATTTTGGCTTGCTCGATTTAAACCTGGTGTATGTAAATCCCTATTATGTAACTGCAACACTCGTTGGCGGAGTTATTATGGGAGCCGGATTTATAATGGGCGGCTTTTGTCCGGGAACGGGAATCAGTGCGCTATCGATCGGGAAAATCGATGCCTTATTTTTTCTTGTGGGCGGATTAAGCGGTGCTTTTCTTTTTGCCGAATCGTATCCAATAATCCAGACACTGGCCGGAGCAAATTACAAAGGCCCGGTGCGTGTGGATGAGTGGCTGGGAGTTTCTCCCGGAGTTTTTACTTTTCTGCTGATAGCCGCTGCCATTGCGATGTTCTGGCTGGCCGAACTGGCCGAGAAGAAATACGCACGAAACGATATCACATCTGAAATTTAAACGGCATGAATGCACGAATAAAAATATCATTACTATTGGCAGGCGTTGGATTGATTTTGGCTTTTCTGCCTTTTAATGCGGCTAAATCTTTTCAACTAAAACCCACCGATTTGCTGGAAATTTCGTCGAATCCCGACATGTACTATACCGTTGACGAAGTGGCCCGTTTTGTAAATAACGAAGACACTACCATTAAATTGATCGATTTACGAAGCGCCTCAGAGTTTATGGAAAGTAACATTCCGGGGTCGATAAATATTCCGTTCAGCGATTTGCTCAATCCCAACTGGGAAGGTTCCCTGAATCAGGATAAAGTGAGAAATGTGTATTACGCAAACGGCGACGAAACGGCCAACATGGCCTGGACTATTGTGAGCGGACTGGGCTATCCGAATTCGTTTGTAATGAAAGGTGGAATGAATGAATGGTACCTTACGGTAATGTTGAGCAAGTTTGAAGGCGATCGGATTACACCACGCGAAAACACGCTGTTTGAAAACCGCTACAAAGCGCGCAGAACATTTACGCAAATAAATAGCTTGCCCGACAGTTTAAAATTGCAATACCTCGAAGCAAAACGATTGGAAGAATCGCAGCTGGACGGAGGTTGCGAATAAAAACAGATCAAAATGAAGAAAAATATAACATGGATTTTGGGTGTTTTGCTCTTACTTCTTGTACTGGTTTTGGTACGAACGTTTAATCCGAACCTGTTTAAAAGAAATGTGAGCGAAGCATTGGCAACGCCATCAGAAGTTACCGTTTCGGTACAGGAATTAAACGGTTTGCAAGACAGCTGCTTAATTGTTGAACTGGACGCAGAAAACCAACGTTTCCCCAATTCCCTTGCGATACCTTTTAACCAGCTGCTTCAGAAAGAGAATAAGGAAAAACTGAGTTCGCTTGATGGAAAAATCCTGCTTTATTCAGCAGATATTTCCACCAGTTCAAAGGCCTGGGTAATTCTGAATCAACTGGAATTTGAAGGCCTTTATATTCTCTCCGACGAAGAAAATCCGGAGGAGTTAAAATATAAATTCCAGCCCGATACAACGATCAGGCTGGAATAATATTTTATTTTTGAAAGATCCTCAATTTAGTTTTGAACGTACGGATAGTCGTGAATTTCGGCTTCGGTAAACGGCAGCCACGAAAGCGAACTTTCCTCTTCTTTCATTTTATCGTACATAAAGGCGTTGTTTCCAAAAGTGAGTGTTTTGGCATCGTAACCAAACAAACGCAGGTAAGCTGTTGCAAAACCCGAATTGTGGCCGGTATTGCAATACAACACCACTTCCTTGTCAACCGGAATCGTTTGCATCTCGGTAACAATACCAAGCGTTCCGCCGGGTTTGTACCGAACAGCACCCGGAATATGCCCAGAGTCGTACTTATCTTTCCGGTCGTAGTTAATTGTATAATACTTTTCGGGATTCTCAAACACAGCACCGGCTTTTACCAAAGCAACGCGATACCCGGCTGCAAAAAGCGCTTCGATCCGTTGTTGCAGAATCTCGTCACCATTGGTACTTCCGGTATTCAGTTTTGGAAAATCTGCAAGTGGCGCTTTATCATGCTCTTCCGTTTCCAACTCATCCTGAAAATCAGAAGAAACGTTGGCAAGCCACGCCCCCTCAGCAAAATGTTTGTTCCATCCACTCATCCCCCAGCGCATGGCGTAAACATTACCATAACCTGCCAGTCGTAATAAGGAAGTGGCGTAACTTGAAATCTGGCCTGAATAACATACCACAACAATTTTATCGTACTCAAACGGCTTGATATCGTTGGTAAGATACGTCGGCAAATCACTAAAATCAACACGAACAGCACCGTTTATATGCCCGTCGCTAAACGCATCTTCGTTACGTACATCAATAATATGAATGTTTCCATCCAGCTCGTCGTAAACTACCGATGGTTTTATCAGCGACGGGAAATTACGGCTATTGGCGTAATCGCCCATTTCATTCAGCGTTTTTAGCAGTAGTTTTGCCTCGGCATTTACCTCTACTTTGGGGCTTGTTTCTTGCAAACTGCTTTCTGCCTGATCCGTCTTTTTCTGCCCACCCGAGCAGGAAATTAAAACAACAAAAGCGGCCAGCGTAAGAAAACTTAAAATCGGTTTTATCTTGATCATAAATTAATCGGTATTAGCTCTAACCTTCAACAGAATTCATCTCTTTGTCGTAACGCAGGGTTTCTACTCTGCGGCCCTGCTCGTCGTATTTGTATTCGACAATGGCCACACCGTTATTCGGGTTATTCACCACGTTTCCGTTGGCATCTTTCGAAATACTTTTTACCAGCTCGCCAAATTCGTTGTATTCATTTTCGGTTACCGGAATTCCTTTTCCGCCAAGTAATTCATCGTCCTGATCGTAAACAACTGTTTTAATGGCGTTACCATATTCATCCACGGTATTTTGCCGTTTGGCCCAGCCCCAGTACAAATTGGAAAGCTGCCCGGTAGTGCTGTGCACCGAAAAGCTCAACAAATCGCCTTTGTCGTTGTTTTCGAATAAGAAATACGACACGCCAACATCGCCACAATTTTCGGCTGTGCAGTTATACATGGTATCTTCAATGTAGTTGGCCATTCGGGTTACATAACCGTTTGCATCATACGAAAAACGCAACTCGTAAAACGGACAAAACGGGTTCATTATGGTTTCTTCCCCGGCCAGATTGTAACGCAATTCGCGAATCATTCCATCATCCAGTTTCGACCACACATAATTATATATGTTATTGCGGTTCTCTGCCGGATTTCCCTCTTTATCGAGGAAACGCATTGCTACGCGCATTCCCGAATCATCGAGCGTATATTCCTGCGCAAAAGCACCTCCGTCTTCAACGGGCTCACCTTTTTCGTTAAAGGAATGTTTAATCTGTTTGTTCCCATCGTAAGTATAGGTAATTTTTGCTGCCCGCAGGTTTGAATAGCCCAACAACACACCATTACGGTTGTATTCTACCGATGCCAGTGTGCCATCATCGTTCCAGGTAAATTTGTAGTTATTCACTTTTTCAGCTTCTTTGGCCGAAATTTCATGCGAGCCACGCTCCAAATCCCATGGTGTTTCGCTAAATAACAGCTGTCGGTAATACTTAACGTTAGCATCTTCGGTGGTTGCAGGCTTCTGGTTACACGCCATAAAGCCCATTACCACAAGGGCAAGCAAAAACAATTTTGTAATTTTCATAGTAATCTATTTAATTTAATGATAATAAAATGCAGACATTCTGTTGCTTTAACAGATTGCAGGGAAACATTGTTTAAAAGGCTTTTCGCGTATTGATTACATCTTAAAAGGAATAAAACCGACCATTAAATATCGGCATAAGCCAGCGTGGCGATACTTACTTTTGTTCCGGGCTGATTTAACAAATGAATCGCACAGGCTTCCAGCGTGGCGCCGGTGGTTACCACATCGTCAATAAGTAAAACATGTTTGTTTTCAACCGCCTTCGGATCATTCAATCCAAAAACAGTTTCAACGTTTTGCCAGCGTTCGTAACGGTTTCGTTTTGTTTGGGTAGCGGTGTATTCCTTCCGGTGCAGCGTTTGGGTGTCAACCGGCTTTTTTAAAACTTCGGCAATTCCACGAGCTATCCAATCGCTTTGGTTAAAACCGCGCTTCTTTTCCTTTTTCGGATGCAGCGGTACCGGCATTAAAACATCAATTTCAGCAAAAAGTGGTGATTCCAACAATTGCAATCCGAATTTTTTCCCGGTTTCCTTACCCAGCTCTTTTAATCCTTTGTATTTTACATAGTGAATAAGTTGCTGGTATTTGCTCCCTTTTCTAAAACCAAAAAAAGCTGTGGCTGCTGAAATATCAACCCGCCCCCAAAATAACTGAGCCACTTTATTGTCGTGTTTTAAATGAAAATTGGTTACCGGCAGATCGTGCCAGCAATTAAAACAAACGAATTTTTCCTGCGTTACCAGACGTTTCCCGCAGGTTACACACAACTCGGGGAAAAACAGGCCCAATACATCGGAAATACTTTGCTCGAGAAGCTTCATAGCTGAAAGTTACAAAATTCTCTGTTCACCCCTCTTAATGTTAAGTTAAAAATTTCTACCTCATCAAGGAGGAACAAAACACCCCTATCTTGCAACTGACAAAAAGTATTTCCCTATCTCGCTTGTATTCCTCTCAGGAAATCATCTCTAAAGGTTGTCGCGTTCGAGGCAACCTTTTTGTTTTATAAAAAATAGGTATTTATAATAAAGCCTGCGTCTTAACTACAAACAAATGGCTGAATCAGCTGCGACTTGTTGAAAAATAAAGCACAATTGATATTTTTTAAACATACAAAAGTCAGGATTTTCGCCATATAAATTAGTATTTTTACCTGCATTGTTAAATCAAGAAACCTAAAATAATTAATGGCCATATTTCAACGTCTTGGTAACTACCTTAGAAAAAAGCTGTTACTAATCATTTTTATCGGATTTATAATTGGTATCGCAGTTACCATTTCTTCTCTTAAAGTTATTGAAGCAACCTCAACCAACGAATCGTGCGAAGTGTGCCACGTGCATCCTCATGTTTTTGATTCGTGGAAACTCTCTGTTCATCACGAAAACAGAACAGGAATGCATATCGGCTGTGTTGAATGTCACCTTCCGCCAAAAGGACAAGGCTATCTAAAAGAAAAAATTAAAGCAGGCGCCCGCGATGCTTACGGTTATTTATTTAAAGACAGTGCCGATTTTAACTGGGAAGCCAAATCTTCGCTAGAACAGGCGCAACATTTTGTTTTTGAAGAATCGTGCATTGCATGTCACAACAACTTATTTCCGCTAACACTTACTTCCGAAGGGCAGCAAGCGCACCTTTATTATTCGCAAAACGAAGAGGAACTGCGTTGTATCAACTGCCACCTGAATGTTGGCCATTACGATCCGAACGCGCTGCACGCAAAGAACGTTGAGTTTGGAAGTGCCGGTGCCGAGGCAAAAGAAAACTATACAGCTGCCGCCGAAGTTACTGCTCATGAAAATTTTACCGAAACGATACCGGGAACAACCATTGCGTTTAATATGAAAGCCATTCCGGGCGGAAGTTTCAAAATTGGAAGTCCGGAAACCGAACAATTGCGCGAAAGCGATGAAGGCCCGCAGAAAACGGTAAATGTAAGCCCGTTCTTTATGGCCGAAATAGAAGTAAGCTGGGATGAATACCTGGCATTTTACAGTGCCACAGCTGCCGAAGGCCGAACCACCGACACCGAAGGTACACGTACCGAGGCCGATGTTGATGCAATCTCAGGGCCAACGCCACCTTACGGACAACCCGACCAAAACTGGGGAATGGGAAGTCGCCCGGCCATTACAATGAGTTACCACTCGGCCGAAACCTACTGCAAATGGTTATCGCAGGTTACCGGAAAAACTTACCGCCTGCCAACAGAAGCCGAATGGGAATATGCAGCCCGCGGAGGTACAGAAACGCCGTTTTTCTTTGAAGGGCAGCCAAAAGATTTTAAAGAGAAGAATTTTATTGGAAAACTATTCGGAAAAGGAAGCGACCTTATTAATAACTACGTAGTTTACGAGAAAAACAGCAGCCTGAAAACGGCCAAGCCCGATGTTGTTGAAGCCAATCCGTTTGGGCTGAAAAATATGCTTGGTAATGCAGCAGAATATTGTACCGACTGGTACGCCGAAGATGCCTATTCGAACTTGAGCGATGGAGCAAATGATCCGAAAGGACCGGCTACGGGCGAGGAACACGTTATTCGTGGCGGAACCTTTAAAAGCCCGGTTGGCGAAGTCAGAAGTGCAGCACGCGATTACACCCGTACCGAAGCATGGATGAAAACCGATCCGCAAATGCCAAAAAGTATCTGGTGGTTATCCGACTGTAACTATATTGGTTTCAGGGTGATATGCGAATATGATGAAAATACCGGAAAATAACTTATAAAGATTGAATCCTAAATTCAACTAAAACATTAATATCATGAGTGACTACAATTTTTCAAGAAGAAGATTTTTAGCCGGAGCTGCAACAGTAGGCGCAGCAGGGGCTATGGGAATCGGAACTTTGTCATCGTGCTCTGGCGGAGGCTCTTCTGCAAGCGCCGAATACGATTGGATGCCAAGAGAGTACAAATATCCACCTTTGCTGGATGAAGTGCCTGCCGGAACAGTTTTAAAAGCCGGAATTGTTGGTTGCGGCGGACGAGGAACCGGTGCAGCTCTTAACTTTTTAGAAGCCGGTGGTTCAACCGTTCAGGTAACTGCATTGGCCGATGTTTTTAAAGACAGACTGGATAGCTGTGCAGAAAGAATTAAAAATGAAACCGGACAGGAAGTACCTGCTGAAAACTGTTTTATTGGTTTTGATGCTTACGAAAAAGTGCTCGATTCGGGTGTTGATGTTGTAATTCTGGCCACACCGCCAAAATTCCGTCCGCAGCAATTCGAGGCAGCTGTAAAAGCGCGCAAGCACGTATTTATGGAAAAACCAATTGCTGTTGACCCTGTAGGAATTCGCCAGGTTTTGGCTGCAGCAAAAATGGCCGATGCTGCCGGATTAAAAGTGGTTACAGGTACACAACGCCGCCACCAGCATAAATATCTAAATGTTTATAAACAACTCAGCAATAATACAATTGGTAAACTCACCACAGCCGAAGTATATTGGAACGGTGGCCAATTGTGGTACAGAAACAGCAAGCCCGAATGGAGCGAAATGGAATGGATGATTCGCGACTGGGTAAACTGGTGCTGGCTATCGGGCGACCATATTGTTGAACAACACGTGCACAATATCGACGTTGCCAACTGGTTTTTTGGCAAACACCCGATAAAAGCGCTCGGTTTTGGTTCTCGTCAGCGTCGCCCAACCGGTGATCAGTATGATAACTTTGCTGTTCGTTACGAACTGGAAGACGGACGCCAGATTTTAAGTACATGCCGCCAGATTAATGGCTGTACAAATGCTGTAAACGAAGTTATGCACGGTACCAAAGGAAAAGCATTTACAGCTCAGGGTGGCACAGCAAAAATTACTGATTTGGATGGTAATGATTTATTCTCGTACGAAGATCATGCAACGAGCCCGTACGTTCAGGAACACAAAGACCTGATTACCTGCATTCGCCAGGATATTCCGTTTAACGAAGCTGAAGAAACTGCCAATTCGGTAATGACGGCAATTATGGGTCGCGTTTCGGCATACACCGGAAAAGAAGTTACCTGGGAAGAAATGATGAACTCGGATATGAAACTGGGTCCTGACACTTTCATTATGGGCGATATTGGCTTTATGGAATCAGCAAGCGTACCTGTACCGGGAACACTTGAAGGTTAGTAAATAGCAGCCTTTCTTAAGATTATTTAATCAATTCAATATAAACCTTCGGCAATTGCCGAAGGTTTTTTTGGCACTATACTTGTTTTAACACTAAAAAATGAAGTTTAATTATAAAAGTCTGTTGCTATGAAAACAATTGAAAACAAACAAAGATTTACCTTCAGAAAAATTTCAGCATTTCTTTTAATAACTGTTGCTGCCGTACTGGCCTCGTGCGAAGGCCCGATGGGACCTCCGGGAATACCGGGAGAAGATGGTTACAATTTTGTTGGAACCACATTTGAATTTACGGGAGACTTTACACCCGCAAACGATTACCAACTGGTTTTTAATTTTAATGATAATGGATTCATTCCCTATTATTCAGACGTAATCCTAGCCTATGTTTTGTGGACTAACGAAGAAGGATTGGAATTCTGGCGCCCACTGCCACAAACCGAATATTTCCTATCGGGTGCTATTTTACAGTATAATTTCGATTATACAACAGATTATGAAAACGATGAGATTGTAGACATGTCGGTATTTTTAGGAGGGGATGTAGATTTAGCAAGCTTATCGACAGATTACACTTTGGATCAAACTTTCAGGATAGTCGTTGTTCCGTCTGATTTTATGAGTTTGGCCAATGTTGATGCCAGTGATGTGAATTCCATTCTGAATTCAGCCAGCATTCAGTTTCACTCCTTAGGAACAATTGAACCGGGAACTGTTATCGATACCAACATTGAGATTAAATAATTAGAAACAACGCTATAAAAAAACCGCTAATCCGTTTTGGTTAGTGGTTTTTTATGCTTTTATGGAGAATTACTAAACGGAAACTAGCCTTTGTGTTTTATCTCCTCAAGCCGTTTTTCATTAAGAATAGTAAGCACATTTTTCTTTAGATCGATTATCTCCATGGCCTGGAACTCCTTCAATATCCTTGAAACACTTTCGCGCGAGGTACCAATAAGCGCAGCAATTTCGGTTTGTGTGAGATTTAATGAAAAGGGATTTTCGCCATACACTTCATTCGCTAAATAACTGATGGTGTTGGCCAGGCGGCCGGGTAACTGCTGTTGTACATTTTTTACCAAACGATCGAAATAATTCATTTCATCTTCAAAAACCGTAGATAAAACTTTAAGGGCAAAATCGCCGTTACTTTTAAGCAAGGTTCTAAAATGATTGCGGTTAATATAACAAACTTCTGATTTGGTAAGCGCAACAGCCGAGTAGTAATTCGTTTTTGTCTCTTGGTCGAGATTTTGAAGCCCCAGATAAGATCCCCGTTTTGAAATGCTTAGAATAAAATCCTTTCCTCCGGCTGCCTTCTTTACTAATTTTACAAATCCTTCGCGCAAATAAATGATATGCTGAACCGGTCCTCCCTCTTTAAAAATGAGTTCGCCTTTTTCATACTGAATCATCGAACACGTTTCTCCAATCGTACTCAACTCACTGTCTTCTAAAACCGAAAAGGGTTTGGATTTTATGGTACAATTAACGCAACTATTGGTTGTAAGGTTCATTAAATAGGTCTTTGGTGTAATTTATATCACAATTATACGAGATTTTCCCACAAAGTTAAATGAACTAATGATCTTTATTGACCGTATAATTGTAAAAACTTTATACCATGAATAAAATAGTAACATTAATCTGCTACAATTTAGGTCTTTGGGGAATTTTAGGATTCTTCGTTACAATCCTGCTTGGTTTCTTAGCCTGCTGTGCCAATTTATCATCTGCTGTATTTTATACTTCATTAATTGTGTTTGGAATAATTGGCCTTAGTACCACCACAATTTGCGTAGCTCGCGGATGCAGAAAGCACTAAAAAGAAGCAAGATTACCAATAACCTTTCGAGCCGGTACCGTTCGTTGGCCCGGAAGAAGTATGTGTTTTAATACCGCTCCAGTTTTGGGTAAGCTTCGTGCCAGGCATTCCAGCCACCATTAAGCGAATAAACATGTTTGTAGCCGAGTGTCATCAGCGATTTTGTTGCCAGCGCCGATCGGCTGCCACTGCGGCAATACAAAATTATAATATCTGATTTTTGGGGTACTGCATGACGAAAGCCTTCCCAAACCGCTTCTTTCTCAATGTGCGATTCCAACACACCACGCTGTACCAAATAAGCTCCGGGAATATGACCAGCCTGGTATTCATCTTTTGTGCGCACATCAATTAAAATATAACCGGGCTTACGACTTTTCAGTCCTTCCTCATATTTTTCATGAAATCCTTCCGTATCCACCTCATCTATTTCCTGTTTTACAGCAGCAACCAATTCTTTATAACCGTTATAAACCTTGGTTTCCTGAGCCGAAAGCACAGTAAGCATCGCCATCATCAGTAAGATGACAACTCCAAATTTCTTCATCATATCAAAGCTATTAACACATTCCTCAATGCAAACCATCACCACTTGCTATCCAACGCCAAAATGGTTGGTTCAAAAACAATTTCGGAGATTGTAGGTATAAAGAATTTCTGCCTTATTTTAAGTTTCGAATCCTTAATTCTGTTTTGTTTTGATTTTTTAATAGTGCCACCAATTCATCGGTATTTGTCTCTCCGAAATGATACGGATAAAGCACTTTGGGCTGAAACATTTTGGTAGCATCGGCCACCATTTTCGGTGTCATGGTATAAGGCAGGTTCATGGGCAGAAAAGCCACATCAATGTCTTTCAACGCTGCCATTTCCGGAATATTTTCGGTATCGCCGGCAACGTAAACTTTTTTATCGCCAAAATGAAGCACGTAACCATTTCCCACGCCTTTGGGATGGAAAGGTTGCCCCGCTTCGCGTTCATGTTTAATATTATAAGCAGGTACGGCATCAACTTTAATACCTGCAAAAATTCCCGATTCGCCATTACTAATCACATTGGTTCCGGTGTATTTTTCGTTGCATTTTTTTGTGAGCACCACCAGAGTTCCCTCTTTCTTAACAGCATCAATTGCTTTGGCATCCAAATGGTCGCCATGCTCGTGTGTTATCAGAACTATGTCGGCTTCTGGCATTGTTTCATAATCGGCATACCACGACACCGGATCGATATGAATTACTTTTCCGTTAAAATGCATCATCAGTGTTCCGTGAGCAATAAATGTAATTTCCAAATCGCCTTCTGAAGTAGCAAAAATATCCTTTTCAAATTGCTGCGCCTGCGCAGAAACAGCAAATAAAAACAGTGCCAGTAACGTAAGTATATTCTTCATAACCTTTGCTTTAAAATTTATCGTAAGATAGGTATAAAATCATTTTTTTGCATCTACTTTAATAAAAAACAGAACATATGTGTATGTTTCCAGCACCATTAAATTTGTACTTTCGAAGCAAAATTTAAAACTATCTGATATGAAAAAACTATCGCTATTAATTACTCTTATTGGCCTTGTATTCACCCTTTCGGCCAAAGAATATTCGCTTGAGTCGCCGTCAGGCAAAATTCAAGTGAAAGTAAATATCGACAAAAATGTTTCCTACTCGGTATTGTTAAACGGAACCCCAATTATTGCACCGTCGCAAATTTCGATGGAATTGTACGACGGAACAGTTTGGGGCGTAGATGCCAAAGTGCGCAAAGCAAAAACCAACAGCGTATCGCAGGTGCTTACGCCGGTTGTTCAACGTAAAAGTGCAACGATAAAAGACGAATACAAGGAGTTGACCCTGTCGTTTAAAGGTTATGCGCTGCAATTCAGAGCATACGATGATGGTGCTGCTTACCGCTGGGTGTCGGATAAAGATGGCGAATACAAAGTGAAAAGCGAGCTGGCTTCTTTCGTTTTTCCGGCCGATAACAAGCTTTGGTTCCCCGAAGAAGAAAGCATGTACACACACCAGGAACGTGTATACCTGAACGAAACGCTATCGGATATTGGCAGCAATCGTTTTGCCTCGACAGGCTTGCTGGTTGACTGCGGCAACGGTGTTAAAACCTACATTTCGGAATCGAACCTGATGGATTATCCGGGAATGTTTTTGCGTGGTTGCAACGATAATCAATATGCATTGATTGGGAAATACCCGGGTGTTGTACTGGAAACCGAGCAGTTGAGCGACCGCGATGTAAAACCTACAAAATATGCCGATTACATTGCCGAATGTAACGGACCACGCGATTTTCCGTGGCGTGCTATGGTAGTTGCCGAAAACGATGGTCAGTTGATTGAAACCGAAATGATTTATAAACTGGCGCCCGAGTGCAAACTCGAAAATACCAACTGGATTAAACCCGGAAAAGTAGCCTGGGACTGGTGGAACGCCAACAACATTTACGGTGTTGATTTTGTGGCCGGCGTAAATAACCCGACCTATAAATACTACATCGATTTTGCATCGGAATACGGATTGGAGTACATTATTCTTGACGAAGGCTGGTACGTACTTTCTGATATTATGAAGCAGGAAAAAGACATTGATGTAAAAGAACTGGTTGACTACGGAAAAGAAAAAAATGTTGACATTATTCTTTGGGTTACCTGGAAAGCGCTCGACGACAAACTGCAGGAAGCACTCGATCAGTTTGAAGCATGGGGAGTAAAAGGGATTAAAATTGACTTTATGCAGCGCGACGATCAGTGGATGGTAAATTTCTACGAAAAAATTGCCCGCGAATGTGCGGCACGTAAAATGCTGGTCGATTTTCATGGCGCGTACAAACCTTGTGGCCTCGATCGTGCTTACCCCAACGTAATTTCGTACGAAGGCGTAAGAGGAATGGAAAACAACAAGTGGAGCCAACTACCTGATCCGGAGCACACTGTAACCCTGCCGTTTATCCGAATGGTAGCCGGTGCAATGGACTTTACTCCGGGAGCCATGAAAAATGCCAACAAAACCAATTTCCGCGATGTGTTTACCGAGCCCATGAGCGCCGGAACACGCTGCCACCAATTGGGCATATACGCGATATTTGAAAGCCCGCTGCAAATGCTGTCAGATAATCCGTCGAACTATTACCGCGAGCCGGAATGTATGGAATTCCTTGCGGCAGTTCCATCGGTTTGGGACGAGACTAAAGTGTTGGAAGCAAAAGTTAGCGACTACATTGCCGTTGCACGCCGCTCGGGCGACAAATGGTTTGTGGGTGCTTTAACCGACTGGGATCCGCGTGAGATGGAATTAAAACTCGATTTCCTTGGCGAAGGAACCTACACCATGAAAGTTTGGAAAGACGGCCTGAATGCCGATAAACATGCTGCCGACTTTGCTCAGGAAACGCTTGAAGTAACTGCAGGATCAACTGTAAAAGTTAAAATGGCTCCTGGTGGTGGCTGGGCTGCTATTATTGAGAAGAAATAGATACGTGTTCAAAAGAAAGGATCCGATCCTTATTATTCTGAATAGATACGGATCGGATCCTTTTTTTCGAATTACATAAGGATGGAATCTTTTTACAGGGATGGGCGGTTTTTAACCGCCTTTTTTCGTGCGGATGCAAACCGCAGATCCAATTTATTGAAGCATGAATTTTACAGTAAAAACAAGTGTTTCGCTTTTAAATTCCGGAATATTCAGTTTTGGAAGTTGAAGAAGTACCCTTTTGGCTTCACGATCGAATCTTCCCTGAACACCCAATACATTTGTATCAGCCGGTTCTTCTGCTTTGTATCCAACCACCACCACCTCATCAACAGGCACGGCTCCTTCTACAACCTTATCATCAACCGATACAATACTTCCGCTTTTATTCACCTTTACATAGAGTTTGCTTACGCCTGTGGCATTTGCGTCGCGTAATTCTGATGGATATTTAATCTTCTTCGCAATAAATTTACGCATGTCCATATCCGAAGTTATATCGGACAATTTTGTTCTAATAAGTATCACACCATCTTTCCCTTCTTCGCCATAACTTTCAATAGCTGACTCATCTTTCAGAACAGTGATTGATTCAATGTCATTCGAATCAATATCACCCATATCTCCGGTAAATTTTTCACCATCGAGAAATATCAGCGGCGACTTTCCATTAAAATCAGCTGAACCCTTTAGTTTAATCGATATAGCGCCGTTTTTCGCTATTGGTCCAAATCGCTTGGTAGCACTTTCGTCCTTCAGCACTTCCATTGATTCTATTGTTTCCGGATCAATATCGTGAATATCGCCATCGTATGGAATACCTTCAACCATTACTACAGCCTCGTCCATTTTGGCTTTGGCTGCGGCTTTTGTGGAGATAACGATTACGCCGTTTTTGCCTTTTTCGCCATATAAAGCAGTAGCCGATTCATCTTTTAAAACCGAGATGGATTCAATCTCTTCTGCAGAAATATGCGCCACATTGCCCATTTCTTTTCCATCAACGAAATATAAAGGAGCCTCGCCGGTGGTGGTTTCAAAGCCCAGCTTTTCAATTTGTACATTCGAAAAGCTTTTGCTGGTTTGTTCTCCTAAACCAATGAGTTTTACGTTTGCCGAATTTTTTGCTGCTGCTTCTTTGGTGGTAACAATTACCACCCCATTTTTACCACCAACCGAACCGTATAAAGCCGTAGCCTGCGCACCTTTTAATACCGAAACGCTCTCAATCTTTTCGGGAGGAATGGAATTAATGTCGGTAACCGGCACCCCATCAACAATATACAGCGGCTCGTTATCCAACGGATCGGAAATAGGCATACTTGCTTTTTCAATTATCACCACTTGTTTTGTCTGCTGGCTGTTTCCGGTTACTTTCGGCTCTTTGGTTTTTTCGCTTCCATCAGCTTTTAACTGCACATTAAGCTCCGATTTTCCATCGATAGCCACTTCTTTTTCAGCATAGCCTATCATTTTAAAAACCAGGGTGCTGTTTTCGTCGGTTTTAATCTCATAATTTCCTGAAAAATCAGAAATAGTCCCAATTTTGGTTCCTTTTACCAACACTGCTACAGCTGGAATTCCTTCATCATCTTCGTTGGTGATCTTGCCGGTAATGGTAAGCTCTTTCTCCGAGTCGCTCTCAGCAAGAACTATCTTCAGTTCCTTTTTGTTGCCATAATAAGCAACGTCATTTTTGTAATAACCGGGTGCCGAAAAGCTTAAAACCAGCGGTTTTTCGATTTCGTTAAACGCAAGTTCAAAGTTGCCTTTTTCATCTGCCACAAATTCTTCCGACGTTTCGTTGTTAAGGATTTTTGCATTCGGGATCGCCTCGCCCAAACCATTTTCGACTGTGCCTTTTACGGTAAAATTCCCGTTGCGAACAAGAACTACAGGCTTGTTTATCATTTTATCAAACTCGGGAACAGTGCCTAGCTCATAGTCGCTGGTTTGAATGCAGTAAACTCCATCTTCTCCCGGATTTTTATCGAACGACATGGCATTGGCAACCACTTTGTCTTCCAGACCGAGTGCTCTTATTATTTCGCCTCCATCAAATCCATTGGAGAAATCAAGTTTCATCAGGTCGGGATGATCGGCAGGAAGCTCAACACCATCAACAACTACTTTTAGTTGTCCGGCATCGTGAAGCACTTCGGTTCGTACTTCTTTGTTCGACAAGCCCATAATTAAAACGGCCAGCAGGGGGAGTACAACCAGCTGTTTGAGCAGGCTGTAACGATTTTCTGTTTTCTTTTTCATCATGATAATACGATTTTTTAATTGTGAGCCGTTAAGCGCAGTTAAAAAGGGAGCCACTCCTTTTTTATGCGCTAATCCTACCATGGCCAATTGATAAGCTTCGGCATTATGATTTTGGGCTACCTGATGATCAGTCAGGTATTCCAGGTTATTTCGCATCGCATCGCGGGTTAACCAGGCAAAGGGGTTAAACCACTGGAAGAGAAACAAAAGCTCGGCAAAAAGGATATCAAGCGTATGACGTTCCCGCACATGCACCATTTCGTGATCGACGATCATTTTCAGATCGGGATTCTTCAATGTTTTCTCCGACAGCACAATTCGCGAAAAGAAAGAAAACGGATGCACATCTTTTCCGGTCAGGTTAACTTGTGCGCCAAACAATTCTTGCAGGCGGCTAAAACGGATAATTTTTATGGCTTTGAGGTGCCCGATGAGCAGATTCAGGAGAAATACAATTATTCCGAGTGCGTAAATCGCCAACAGGTAATGATACCATTCGAAGGTAAATTGCGGTTCGCCAGCTAATGCAGCTTCGGGGAGAAAAGCAAAACTTTCGGAAGCAGCCACCGGAATCGGCTGTATGTAATTTACTTTAGTGAAGGTAATCAGCGGAATAAGGAAACTAACCAGAAACGACACCGGCAAATAAATGCGGTTAAACAGAAACTGTTTCTGGTGCTGGAAAAGTGCCAGGTAAGCCAGAAAAAAGGCACCAAGCGCCAAAGCGGCTTTTCCGATGTAGAGGATAAAATCTTCCATTACTTTTTATTTTTAATGAGCTTAACCAGTTCGTCGATTTCTTCGTCCGACAGGTTTTTCTCTTTTACAAAAAAAGCCACGGCACTTTTATACGAGTTATCGAAATAGTCGCTTACCACCTGGTTCATAAACGAGCGGCGGTACTCTTCTTTCGAAATGAGCGGGAAATACTGGTAAGTGTTGCCGTATTGTTTAAAGCCGATCACACCTTTGTCCTGTAACAGGCGCACCAACGACGAGATGGTGTTGTAATGCGGTTTCGGATCGGGATACAATTCAACAATATCTTTTACAAATGCTTTTTCCAGTTTCCAGAGGATCTTCATCAACTCCTCTTCCTTTTTTGTTAGTTTTTTCATTTTTCCTTCTTTTCAGGTTTATTGTCATTTCGAGCAAGAAACGAACGAGAAATCTTTTTCCAAAGCAATGAGATTTCTCCTCCTCAGTCGTCGAAATGACATTTTGCTCAACATGGAAACAAACATACAACTGTTTTTTCAGTTTTCCAACTGCTTTTTCAGTTGCCAAATGCGTTTTTATCTGAAAAAGATACATTTAGCACCTCAACACCCTTGTTTTAGTACGTTTTCTTGAAATAAAAAAAATGCCATTCTTTTAAAAAGAACGGCATCTTGTAGTATTGTCTTTGCTAATTAGCGTTAAAATTCTCCTCCTCCCATATCCATTCCGCCATCGCCGCCACCTTCGCCACGACGTTCTTCTTTAAAGTTGTTAATCTTGTAGCTCAACGTAAGCATTACTACACGTGGTTCGCGTTCAAAACGAAACCAGCTATTAAAGTCGTCGCCATAGCTTGTACGTTCAAAACGCCCCGTTCCCAAAGGATCGCGAACGCTAACCGTAGCCGAAAGTTTTTTATTCATAAACTCCTGACGGTACGAAACATTGGTGAAGAACATGGCTCCGCTTTCGCCCTGCGCCGATACTGATTTACCGCGGTAAAATGCATTTACCTGAAGCCTCGAATTTTCAGCAAATTTAAACGTGGTATTCATTCGCCCTCCCCAGTTGGTGCTTTGCCTGTCGATGGATTCGCCATTCAACTCGCCGGTAATTTTATAATCGTAAACATTCACACTGGCATTAACAGTCAACCACTTTTTGTAACTCAGGTTTCCGGTTACTTCAAGGCCGGTGCTGTAGTCTTTATCAAAATTGTCGGTGTATAGGTAAAAAATGCCATCTTCGCCCAGTTCCTGTGTGCGGTCGATTTTATTGTTGGTTACCCTGCGAAACACATCGACCGAAACAAACGAACGTGTTTCCCCGAAACGTTTCATAAAACCCAGTTCGTAAGAGTTGGTGTATTCCGGCTCCAAATCGGGATTTCCGTAACGAATGGTGTAACGGTTGTAGTAGTTCGGTGTTGGGTCGAGATCGCGGCCACCTGGTCGGTTTATCCTTCGGCTGTAACTTGCGGTAACATCGGCAGTTTGTGCCAGCGGATACGAAAAGTGCGCTGTTGGGAACAGGTCGAACCGATTTAGCGACGAAACATTTTCGGCACTTGTATTCTTAATTTCGCGAATGGTCAGCTCTCCGCGCAACCCGGCCATGTATGCCAGTTTGCCCACCTTGTTGCTGTAGGTAGAATAGGCAGCATGTATATCGCGCTGAAAATCGGTAGCACTCGAATAATTTTCGTTTATGATCCAGGTGTCGGTTGCCTGATCGTAATCGCGAAATTCAAGCGTTTCCATTTCACTTTCCAGGCGCCCCTGGTAACCGGCCTCAAAACGGCCATCTTCGCTAAACGGATAGGTATAATCCAATTTTAAACGAATGTCTTGCTCATCTTCGGTTTCAAATGTCGAAACATTCGACAAATACTCGTTGGTAGGATTAAAATTGCCGTCGGCGAGCAATTCACCTTCAATTTCGTTGTCGGTTCCGGTCTCATCCGAGTAAAAGGCGGTGGCTTCAATACGGTGTCCCTTATCATCGAATTTATGCTGAAAATTCATATTCAGTGTGTAAAAGTCGTTATTACGTTCCGAGGTTTCTTCGCTGATTGACAAGATTTGTTCTGATGCCGGAATTGTGAAGTTTTCCGTTCGGCCACCCCCTTCGTTTCCACGTTCTGATGTTCCGGTTTCTCCTGAAAGAGTTAAGGTAGTGTTAGTGCCCAGGAAAAAATCTGCACCTCCCTTAAAACGGTGTCCTCCCCGAATCCACTTCCGATCGCCAGCCATATTCAGATATTCGGTGGTATCGCTGTAATACGTTTCGCGTTCCGAGGCCATTTTTCCGTGATTGATCTCATCGCGCCAGTCGGCTCCAAAAAACAGGTTCAGTTTTTCAAAGCGGTAATTCAGCATTAAATCGACAAGGTATTTATCGCCCGTTCCAACACTGGCGTTTACAATACCGTTCAGTCCGTTCATCGAGTTCTTTTTCATTACCAGGTTAATGATACCGGCTGCCCCATCGGGTTCGTATTTTGCCGATGGATTGGTAATGATCTCGATATTCTCGATTGCGGAAGAAGGAATCTGGCGCAACGCATCGCTACCACTCAAAACACTCGGGCGGCCATCTATTAATACGGTAAAATTTCCCGATCCGCGTAACGAAACATTTCCTTCAATATCAACCTGAACGGAAGGAGTATTCTCCAGAACATCGACGGCAGTACCGCCAATGGCACTGATAACCTGGCTAACATTAACCACCTTTTTGTCGAGTTTATATTCTACTGCAGCTTTATCGGCAACCACGTTAACCTCGCCAATGGCAACGGTTGAAGGAGCCAGATTGATCTCGCCCAAATCATGTACACGGTTGGTACGATCCAGCTTAATATCCACTACATTTCCCTCATCGAAACCTATAAAATTGGCCACAAGGTAATAATTGCCATAATCTAAATTTGTTATTTCGAATACGCCTTTTTCGTTGGTAATACCTCCGGTTACGAGGGTTGAATCGGCCTCTTTATAAACGGCTATATTGGCAAATTCCATGGGAGTCTCTGTATCCTTTTCCACGATCGTACCAACGATCTTCCCCTTACCATCATCGTTTGGGTCGTTCTCTATTACAGGATTTTTAAGTAAGGCATAAGAATTTACCCCTATAAATAAAAGGGCAATTAAAATTACGTTCTTCAAGTACTTCATTGCTGTTTAAATTGTTTCCTTTTTTCTGTTTATTATATTAAGACCGTTATTTCCTTATTAAGTTTAACCCAAGCGTGTTAATTAGTTGTTAACGTATTTCAGCACTGCTGCCGGCTTTAAAAAGTGTGGTTTCTCAGTAGTTGGTGTGGTTTCGGAATCGGCCCATTTCTAAAAAAACAACGACGTCCATTTGGGTAGGCGCTAAAAAAAATGCCACCCTCCCGGATGGCATTCTACCAAAACTTAAAATCTATGGAAAAAGTGCCTTCTGCTGCTTAATCCATAAGGATTGCAAAAATAATGCGAATGGAATCACCACAAATTAAGACAACAAATTGATGGTTAATTTTAATATATTTTAAGATTTAGTTTAACATTCAAGATATATAAGGTTCAAATTTCAAGCTGCATTTTGCAACATATACTTTGTTATACTTATTCGTTCGTTTAACTTTGCTATTCATCAAGTCTTAAAAAAACTACTTATCATGAACGAACAAATAAACAAACCACAAGTACCACCGCCTAATTATTTGGTATTTGCCATTCTTGCCACCTTGTTTTGTGGAAAAATTTTTGGAATTGTAGCCATTGTTTTTGCCGCGCAGGTAAATTCGCACTGGAATGCCGGAAATTACGAAGCAGCCAAATCAGCAAGCAGAAATGCAAAAATATGGGCCTGGGTATCGTTTGCTGCCGGACTTGCCTGGATAATACTTTTTGCAATGCTATCAGTATTTGGCGTACTTGCAGGAATAATGCAGGGAGCTTTTAATTAATAATAGATGAAACAAACCATCAATAGCATACTGCTACTCGTAATTATTGGGGTAGCAGTTCTTTTTTTTGTAGTCGACCCGGCCCAACACGAAATATTCCCGCAGTGCCTGTTTCACTCGCTAACCGGGGGTTATTGCCCGGGATGCGGCTCGCAACGCGCCTTACACAGTTTATTGCACTTCGATTTTGCCGGTGTGGTGGGGTATAACTTTTTGTTTCTTCCGGCAGCGCTTTTTATTTTGTACCACTACCTGTATCCTTTGCTGAATAAAGCTTTCGGGTGGAAACTTCCGAACCTGTTCTACAAAAAACAAACGCCCCTGATTGTTTTAGCCATAGTAATTGTGTTTTGGATTGCGCGAAATCTGCCGTGGTATCCGTTTAATGTGCTTGCACCTGTAGGCTAGGAACAAAAAAACGGATGCGAAAACGCACCCGTTTTGTATATTCAATTTGGTTAGGATCACTTCACGAATGAAGCTTCATTTAAAAAATCGAAACATTTTTCAACACCTTCAAACTGAGTCATACTTCCGTCCCTGATTCCTTCCAGTTCCACATAGAAACCTTCCAAACCATTTTCGTACGCTTTGTTAAAGATGTTTTTAAAGTTCATCATTCCCGACTGGCCAAGAACCGAGCGGTCTTTTATATGCAGCACAGGGAATCTGCCTGCATACTTCTCGAAGTATTCCAACGGATCGTTAGCTCCCATCACCGTCCAGTAAACATCCATTTCGAAGAATACCAGATCAGGATCGGTACCATTCAGGAACAAGTCGTAAATTACGTCGCCAACCGGCATCCACGGATTACGTTGTTTATCCTTGTCTTCCGGTTTTACGATTCGGCCGAATTCCATATGATGGTTATGGTAGCCAAATTTAATACCTGCTGACTTTGCAATCTCGCCAGCCTGGTTAAACGATTCGCAAACCACTTTTACGGCATCATGTGTTGGCACATTTGGCATCATTGGCTGAACCAACGTTTTCACGCCAAACTTTACATGGTCTTCAACGGTTTTTTTCCAGAAATCAGCAAGCTCACCCAGTTTATCTTTTGTAATATCACGGGTAGGAGGATTTACGTGCGATCCTGTAATTTTCAATCCTGCATCATCGGCGAGTTTGCGGTACTCTTCAACCGAATACTCACCCATTTTGCGATTGCCGTAACCGGCCAGCTCAATGGTGCTGTAACCGATATCTTTTATTTTCTTTAAGCCATTCGGAACATCAGCATTCAATTCACGCATTACCGAGTAAATTTGCAAACCAATTTCCTTTTTGCCCCTTCCAACCATAGCCGCAGCACTGGCAGGCTTAATGGAACCTGCTACCATACCTCCGGCGGTAAGCAGACCCATTTTTTTCAAAAATTCTCTTTTATCCATAAGGTTTAATTGTTGGTTGATTTATAGTTTATACGAACCACGGTATTCGTAATCATACAAACGGTGGTTCCATGCTTCCTTATCGGTTCCGAAGCTGTGTGTTGCAGGATTCCATTTTACCGAACGCTGTAATTCGGTAGCCATGTTTCCTAAACAACAAGTGATAGCTGTACTTGCACCAACTTCAACCGGAGCAATTGGCTTTTGACGAGAACGAACACAGCTGATAAAATCTTCCATGTGTGGAGAACTGATCTCGAAGCTGCCACCGCCTTTTGCCTGTGCTTTCTGCATTTCTTCGAACATTTTTCTGCGCTCTTCCGGAGTCAGGTTTCTCGGACGATTTCCTCTTAATTCATCAGGTACTAATTCTGATTTTGAACAAGCCAGGTATCCGCGAGCTACTTCAATCCAACCATCGTCGCCGATGAATTTAATTCCCTGTGCAGCAGGCATGTCTTCTAAATAAGGTTGCTCTGTCATTACCACACCATTCAGGTATTTGAAAGTCAGGTAGTCGGCACCATCAACTCCTTTAGGAATAATTTCAGCAGGGCCTGAACCATCCATACCAATAGCAGCCTGTGCAATATCGAACATGTGCGCGCCCCAGTCGGCAGTAAATCCGTTACCGGTTTCGCGGTACCAACGCCATGCACCCCATAATTTTTCTCTTTCCGCCGGATCGAGCGAAATAGGAGGACAAAGATCAGGGTGGTAATGTATTTTAGGATCATTCAATGGTCCCATCCAAAGGTTGAAATTCAGGTTACCGGGAACTTTCATTTCAGGTAAATCAAGTGGTGCAGGCGGATCGCCCACCTTAGCATATACTTTGTCGATATGACCGATAGCGCCACTTTGAACCAATGCGATTGCTTTTTGGAATTCAGCACTTGAACGCTGCTGGCTTCCTACCTGAACAATACGTTTTGTATCGTTTGCCACGCGAACCATTTTTTCGGCTTCGGCAATGGTAAAAGAAAGTGGTTTTTGAACATACACGTCTTTACCGGCCTGACAAGCATGAATAGTCATTAAAGCATGCCAGTGGTCGGGCGTACAAACTTCTACTGCATCAATGTCTTTACGCTCAAGTAGCTCTTCGTATTGCTCATACTTGTCAACGCGTGGAGATAAGCCAAGACCTTTTTGCCATTCTTCAACGGTACGTTTAAAACGCTCTGTTTTCATGCTGTCAACATCGCAACCTGCAACTACTTCTACTCCGGGAACTGCCGAGAAACTGCGGAAGTCGTTCATGCCTTGCTGTCCGAGGCCAATAAAACCCATTGTAACTCTGTCGCTTGGAGCGATTTTAACACCGTTGATTGTCCAACTCGGAAGGATGGTCAAACTGGATAAACCCAGTGCTGAAAGACCCAGGAATTTCCTTCGGTCTAATTGATTTGATTTCTTCGAATCCATAGGTTTAGATTTTTATTAGTGATCAAATGTTTTTCGAAATTCGACACAAGATAATTGAATTTGTCAAAAGGACGCAATGAAAAATTAAAAAATGTATTCGCCCTGATAATGTTAATTCTATTTAGATGCCTTAAAAGAAAACAAATTTCCCTGAAGTGGCTTTTTAAGTTCCTCAATATCTGAATAATGAATAAGTACAACGTCTTTACTCCCGGCAATCATAGCTGATAAATTGTGTTTTGGCCCTTCGCGAAAAAGACATAGCACCGGTTTTCCCATTTCCACTGCCCGGCCAATTTCGTAACCAACTCCCATCGAAACGGCAGTTACTTCAGCCACAATTACATCGGAGCTTTGCAGCCATTTCAAATCGCGATCGTGAATAAACTGATCGTTTGGCCCATCGTCGCCGGCACTGGTTAATGCCGGATCGCCAACATGCTCAGTCAGCACTTCGCCAAACGATTTCAGGTATTGAATGATTTGTTCGTACAGGGCGGCATCTTGTCTGCCTCCACGTATAGAACCGGCAAAATAAATCTTCATTAATATTTAGGCTTTTGTTTTGTTTAGCAAATCGGTGGTTGACTTTTGTTCTCCCTGTTCAAATACAACACGCGTTCGCGGTAAACTTTCGGGGTAATTCTTCTGAATAAATTCAATCATTTTCTCGCGGATAAAAACCCGCAAATCCCATGCAGTTGGCGAGTCTTTGGCACTTACCAAAGCTCGTATTTCAACACCATATTCTTTGGCATCGGTAACCTGCAACACATTCACCCGTTTATCCCACAGCGGAGTGCTTTCAAGCAGGCGGGTTAGCTCTTTGCGCAACGCATCGAACGACACATGGTAATCGGTATATAAAAACACGGTTCCCAAAATCTCAGCAGAGGTTCGTGTCCAGTTCTGAAATGGTTTTTCGAAAAAATACGTGGATGGAACCACCAAACGGCGCTGATCCCAGATTTTTACCACCACATAGGTAAGTGTAATTTCTTCAATTCGTCCCCATTCATTTTCAATAACAACCACATCGTCGATACGAATGGGCTGGGTAATGGCAATTTGCAACCCGGCCAAAACGGTTGCAATAAGTTTTTGTGCTGCAAAACCAATAATAATACCGGCAACACCTGCCGATGCAAAAAGACTGATTCCCAGCTGCCTCACTTCTTCGAACAACATTAACGAGGCTCCAATTGCGATTAAAACAATCAGGAAATAAATAATACTTTCCATGATATTGAATTGCGTAAGAAACTTGCGCTGGCGTAAATTATCTTCTTTTGAAGTGTCGAATTTGGAAAGGATAACCTTTTTAAAGGCACGCAAAATGGCCATCAAACTCCATGCAATACTTACGATGAGCAAAATGGAACCTGCTTTTTTAAAAAAGTTATAATAATCGGGTGAAACCAGTTCGCGCTTTTCGACAAAAACCAGAAAATATACCGCTATAAGCAGCAATAAAAACGGGATAATAAATTTGATGATTTTCTTCATATAAAAAGTGTAGTTTATTTTGGTTGTTCAACAGTACTTTTAATGTGTATATCGTGCTGCGGGAAAGGAATTTGCACGCCATTTTTCCGAAACTCATCATCGATGGCGTAACGCAACTCGCTCTTTGTATTTTCAACGTAAAACGATTCGCGCACCCAAAAGAAAACCTGAAATTCGAGTGCCGAATCGCCAAAATTATTAAACCTGACAAAAGGTTTTGGCGAATGCGAAACATTGTTGTTTTTTGCAGCACAATCGAGCAGAATCTGAGTTACCAGCCTGGTGTCGGATCCGTAAGCCACACCCACATCAACCGAAAAGCGGGTGTTGTAATCCATGTGGCTCCAGTTGATAATTTTATCGTTTACAAAATTAGAATTAGGCACAACCTGAATAATATCGTCGCGGGTTTTTAATCGCGATGTGCGTAACCCGATATGTATTACCCGCCCCACGGTTCCGTCTTGCAGCTGAATAACATCGTTAATCTGCAGGTTGCGTTCTACCAGCAATACAATCCCCGAGGCGATATCGCTGAACAGCTGCTGAATACCAAAACCAACACCCACCAAAAGGGCCGTAATACTGGCCAGTAAAACCGACACTCTAAATCCCGACGACTCTAAAAGAAAAACGATAATAATCACCCATACGATATACCTCAATATCAGGTAAATCGACCAATACGAGCGCCGTTCGGCTTCTTGCTTATTTATGAAACGCTTGAAAAAACGCCGGACTATTTTTAGCGCAATTAAGGTAATCAGAACTACAATTAGTATCAGAAAGATGTTGTAAACTGTAATTGTAAAATCTCCTTTGCTGTATAGTTCAGTATTTAAAATCTCTTTAAATGTCATAACTCTTTATCAAACAATTGGAGTTAGAAAAGTACTAAAAACCGACAGATTTGAAAAGTTTTAAGGGCGTTAATGATTTCGTTTAATTATTCCAACAACGAATGGGCAGTATGGTTGAAAAAAAAGGAGACCTTTTAAAAAAGACCTCCTTTCTTCCTGTAAGAAACGTATTTCTTAGTTCATTCCAACTACCAGCCCGGGCTTAAAATAAGCGGCATAAGCTGTTTCAGAATGTAATGCTTCTATTGTTTTTGCAATTCCTTTGTCGTCGTTAATCGATGCTCTTATCGATCCTTTTTGGTAATAAAAACGCGAAACAATCTCGCTTTCGAGCAAATCGCTGATTTCCGGTCTGAACGCCGCTAAGTCTTTATCCAAATCCGGTTCAATTTTGGCTGCCAGTGCATCAAACTCCTCTTTCGCCAGCTCGTAATACTTTTCGTATTTTGCCGTCTCCAACAACTCTTTTAAATCGTCTTGCGATGCCGATTCGTAGTTAAAGCCGCTTTGTTCAACAAAATCGGCAAACTGCCGGTAAATGTCATCGGTAATCGAAAATTCTTCCGGCTCCGGAATACTTTCGTTTTCGTTTGAATATTTAGTGGCAAAATCGAAAATTAAAAAACGGGTAACCAGCTCGATACTTAAACTGCTGAGTTTGTCGCCTTCAATTTTCACATCAGGAACAACACCACCGCCATCGTAAACTTTACGGCCTTTTTTTGTTGTAAACTCAGAAATAAGCGAATCAGGAACGTGTCCTACACTACCGTCTTCGTTGCGGTGTGAGTAATCCAGCGCCTGAATACAACGGCCACTCGGAATGTAATATTTAGCGGTAGTAACTTTCAGTTTTGTATTGTAGCTTAAATCGCGCGTGGTTTGTACCAATCCCTTTCCAAATGTGCGTGTACCCACAATAATTCCGCGGTCGAGATCCTGAATAGCCCCTGAAACAATTTCGGATGCCGATGCCGATCCGCTGTTTACCAGAACGGCAATTTTCATTGTGGTGTCCAAAGGTTCAGCCGTTGCTTTATACACTTTGTCCCACTGTTTTACTTTACCGCGGGTGCTAACAATTTCTTCGCCTTTCGGCACAAAGAGGTTTACGATTTTTACAGCTTCAACCAATAAACCGCCCGGATTGCCTCGCAGGTCGAGGATTAGTCCGTCAGGATTATTTTCTTTTAGTTCCAGGAAAGCCTTTTTTACATCTTCGCTACAGTTGGTTGTAAAATTCGATAACCGAATGTAGGCCGTATTCTGATCGATCATTCCGTAATAAGGAACAGCGTCGATACTGATTTTTTGGCGAACAACATCAACGGTAAAAGGCTTTTTCTGGCCGGGTCGCTGTAATTTTATGGTAACAGGTTTGTTGGCCGGCCCTTTTAACAGCGTGCTCACATCCTCGGTGTTCATATCTTTGGTATCTTTCCCCGAAACCTCAAGAATAATGTCGCCCGCTTTTATGCCAAATTTCTGTGCCGGAAATCCCTCGTAAGGTTCGGCAATAATAATGTTGTCGTTTTGTTTGCTGATTAACGCTCCGATACCTGCATATTCGCCGGTGGTCATAAACCGAAAATCTTCCATCTGATCTTCCGAAATATAATTCGTATAAGGATCAAGCGAGGATAACATTTCATCAATACTGGTTTTTACCAGGTCGTTCGGATTCACTTCGTCAACATAAAACATGTTCAACTCGCGAAACAAGGTATGGTAAATATCCAGATTCTTTGCAATTTCAAAATTCTTCTCGTCGCGGGTAAAGCTGAAAAAGCTAATACCAATTACCGCAACTATCGTTATTCCTATTAATAATCTTTTCTTCATAATTCCTTCTTTTCTGAATTCACTTTCAGCACAATTGTACCGAACTGCCAAAAGTAACAAATCTTGCCTGATATCGGTAACGCCAGCCGGTAATCCATTACGTTAATTTATATTAAAACCAACTGTTTATGCTTATGGTAGAACATTTTTAACGCCGAAAAGTTAAAGGTCGTTAAAAAAACGCAGCATTAAACCTTTTTGTAACTACGCCGTCAAAATCTTAAAAATCGGATGTAATTTCCACGAAACCAACAACCCGTGATCGTTTTAAACACGGTGCTTAGTGGTTAATAGATAGATGTTTTGGGAGCCGGTAATTTAATTTGCCGGCTTTTTTCTGATTGAATATTTAAACACTAAGACGCCAAGACACTAAGTTTTTTTGAACTACATAGAAACATAGAACACAATAGATTCGATTTACGCGCTAAGCGCATAGAATTGGCGCTGCTAACTGCCAACTGAGAACTTTCTTCCTACTGCAATCGAATTTCATTTGGGTAACGAGTTTCGGGCTGCAAGTTTCGGGTTTTTCGTCTTTGTGCAACTTTGTGCCTTCATTGTGCAACTTTGCGGTAGAAAATTTTTAAACACGAAGACGCCAAGACGCTAAGTTTTTTTGAACCACTTAGAAACATAGAACACAATAGGTTCGATTTACGCGCTAAGCGCATAGAATTCACGTTGCTAAACTGCCAACTGAGAACTTTCTTCCTACTGCAATCGAATTTCATTTGGGTAACGAGTTTCGGGTTTTTCGTCTTTGTGCAACTTTGTGCCTTCATTGTGCAACTTTGCGGTAGAAAATTTTTAAACACGAAGACGCCAAGACACTAAGTTTTTTTGAACCACTTAGAAACATAGAACACAATAGGTTCGATTTACGCGCTAAGCGCATAGAATTCACGTTGCTAAACTGCCAACAGAGAACTTTCTTCCTACTGCAATCGAATTTCATTTGGATAACGAGTTTCGGGCTGCAAGTTTCGGGTTTTTCGTCTTTGTGCAACTTTGTGTCTTCATTGTGCAACTTTGCGGTAGAAAATTTTTAAACACGAAGACGCCAAGACACTAAGTTTTTTTGAACTACATAGAAACATAGAACACAATAGGTTCGATTTACGCGCTAAGCGCATAGAATTCACGTTGCTAAACTGCCAACTGAGAACTTTCTTCCTACTGCAATCGAAATTCATTTGGGTAACGAGTTTCGGGCTGCGAGTTTCGAGTTTTTCGTCTTTGTGCAACTTTGTGGTAGAAAACTTTTAAACACGAAGACTCAAAGGCACGAAGATTTCTTTGAACCACATAGAGACATAGGACACAGTAGATTCGATTTACTGTAAACTGAAAACTTTCTTCCTACTTCTAAAAAAGTTAATTATCATTCTAAATTCTCTGCGTTCAATTCCTGCTTACCGACAAAATACCCCGGTTTAACGAAATAATCTCCGGTATTCGTATGGTTTCAATAATTTGCATAACAATTATAAACCAGACAATAAGTTATGAAACAGTTTACAGTATTGCTTTCGGCCATCATTTTATCGCTTTTTACTTCTTCGTGTTTATTGCAATCAACCGTTAAAGGAAATGGAAATGTAACCACCGAGGAGCGGAATCTTGAAGATTTTAATGCTTTAGATGTAAGTCGCGGAATGAATGTTTATGTTACCATGGGAAACGATTATAAAGTAGTTGTTGAAGCCGATGAAAACCTGCACAACAGCATTGTTACCGAGCTACACGGTGAGGAACTACAAATAAAAGCCATCGACATCATTCGAAATGCAAGCAGCCTGAAAGTATTTGTTACACTGCCACAACTCGAAGCAGCGAAATCATCATCGGGCAGCAATGTGTATTCTGAAAATGTATTAAAAGTAAACGACATCGATCTTTCGGTTTCGTCGGGTGCCAATTTAACCTTCTCGCTTAATGCCGGTGCGGTAGAAGCGAAAGCCAGTTCGGGATCGAATATTTTTCTCGAAGGAAATGCCAGTTCAATAAACGCCAAAGCCAGTTCGGGATCGAACATTAAAGCCGGAGATTTAAAAGCAAAATCGGCCCGGGCAAATGTTAGCAGCGGTGCCAACATTTGGTTAAGCACCGAAAACGAACTGCAGGCAACTGCCAGCAGCGGTGGCAATGTTTTTTATAACGGCAATCCGCCAAGTATAGAAATAAGCAAATCGTCGGGCGGAAATGTGATAAAAAATTAGCCACAACTGTAACTTTCCATTTTTGGCTACGTCTTTTCAACAGTCTCAATTCAAAAAAAACAAAAAATAAAGCACATGAAATGAGCATATAATATGGATTCACACCAATTGAAATTTAAATTAAATTCAAAATGCGAATTCCATACGATGCTTAATAAGCAAACAATTTAATCGTATGAAAACATTCTCAAAATTTCTATTCCTGGTTATGATTGCTGTTACCAGCTACGGAACAGTACTTGCCGGAAACCGCGACGAAACCCAAACGCGCCAAATCAGTGGTTTTAATGCCATAAAAGTATCAACCGGAATCGACCTTTACCTTACAATGGGCAATGCCGAAGAAGTAAAAGTTGTTGCCGACGATGACCTGATTAACGATCTGATTACCGAAGTGGAAGGCGGAACACTTAAAATTTACATGAAACGCCGCAACTGGTTTAACTGGAGCAGCGGCAACGAAACCAGAAAAGTTTATGTTACCGTAAAAGAGCTGAAAGAGCTTTCGGCCTCATCGGGCTCCGATGTGGGATCGACCAATACGCTGGAAGGCGAATCGCTTGAGGTAAGCTGCAGCAGCGGCTCGGATTTGGAGATTGAAGTTTTTTACAAAAATCTGTCGGTTGATACCAGCAGTGGCAGCGATGCCAGATTACATGGCAAGGTAAAAACACTTCGCGTTGATGCCAGCAGTGGCTCAGATATTAAAGCCGGCAGTCTTGAATCGGTAATTTGCCATGCCAATGCCAGCAGCGGATCAGATATTACCGTGAGTGTTAGCGACGAACTGTATGCCAATGCCAGCAGCGGATCGGACATTAATTACCATGGAAATCCCGCCATCAGAGACATCGATGAATCGAGCGGTGGCGATGTTAGCCAGCGATAATTAGCAGAACGCTGATGACACAGATTTTTCTGATTTTCGCTGAAAACAGGTAACAACAAGTTTGCAATCGAAAAATTAGCAGACATACAAATCAGCAAAAATCAGTTTAATCAGTGTTATCACCGTTCGTTTTTCTAAACATATCAAGGTGGAGACTCCACCTTTTTTTTGCGACCAAAACATTCCGAATCAAATAGAAACCATATTTTTACGTTGTATTTAAACAAAAAGGTAAAATGATTTTCCTGAAGGGAAATGATTATTTGCGTATTCTCCGCCAGCGGCGTGTTAGCGTATAAATAATCGTTATCGTTAAATGAAAAACTTAGCCGTAAAAATAGGATTCGTACTCATTCTGCTTACTGCACTTTGCAAAATTCCGGCAACAGCACAAAGCGGAAATCCGCTGCAATTTTTGTCGGAGGTGAGTCAATCGTCGCAGTCCAATCCGGCATTTCATAATAAAACCGAAAAGCTGGTGATTGGTCTTCCGGTTTTGTCAGGAGCCGCACTTCACTGGAATGCTAATTTTTCGGCCGATTATTTCTTTACCGAAAACTTCGATTATAGCTTCGATAATTTTTACACGTCTCTAGGCAAACCCGGCGATGCTGTAGCTTATGCAACGCTGCCACTTGTTTATTTAAGTCACCGAAACGATAAACGAACCTTAAGTTTTTCCCTTTCGGAACGAGCTCTGGGTTGGGGAAATTTCGATCACGAGTTTCTGAAATTTATCGATCAGGGGCTTCTTCCCTATTATGGGCAGGAAGAAGAATTTGGCCCCTTCTCGTTTAAAACACAAGTTTTCAGAGAACTGGCTTTTTCGTATGCCAAACAAGTTAACAGGAAACTAAGTGTTGGCATACGACCAAAAGTGCTGTTTGGCCGCGCGTTTTACGACATCCAAAACCTAAATGTAATAGTACACACCGATGAAGACAGGAAGGTTCTGCAAGTTATTCCGGAAGGTAGTTATCGAATTTCAGGCCCAATTGATGTGCAGTACGACCCGCTTAAAGGAAAAACAAGTATAAAAACCGATTTTACTGCCGGAGATTACTTTTTTAAGTTCAAAAATATGGGAGCCGGCATCGATTTGGGGTTCACCTACCAGCTAAACAAAGAAACCACCGTTGCGGCGGCAATTACCGATATTGCTTTTACCACCTTAAACTACAAGGCTTATAAAAATACCTTCGTCGGGTCGATAGATTATACGCATCTCTACCAGTCTTCCGACTCTGCTGCCGCTTACTATTTTGAACCCCGGGCAGCTTTAGATGCCCTAACTGATTCGCTGCCCTATAAAACAACATCTGAGGCTTTTGCCCAGCGCCGGTACGAACTGCTTCCGGTAACGCTAAACCTGATGGTAACACACCGGATAAACGATGGAATGACGCTGAATTTTGCCAACAACTTCACTTACTACAACGGAGATGCCAACAACTATTTAGCGGGCTATTTCAATCTGCTTTTAGGAACCCGTTTCGAATTAAGCAGCGGACTGAATCTTTATAACATTAAGCAGGTTATGCCCGGTTTTGCCTGTAGCTACACGGCCAGAGGAGTACAACTTTACCTGGCAACAAATAATATTGCCCGGCTGGTGCAACCATCTAAGGCAAAAAATTTAAATTTGTCGTTTGGTGTGAACTTATTATTTTCCACCGAGCCAAATTAGTTTTTGTTATGACTTTATTTATTACACTATACATCGTCGGATTCCTCAGAACACTCGTTATAATTGCTGTTATCTACTTCGGATTTCGCTTTATTGTGCGCTATCTCTTCCCTAAAATAATCGACAAGGGCATGAAAAATATGCAGCAAAAAATGCAGGAGCAGCAACGCCAGCAACACCCCAAACGCCCTGAAGGCGAAGTTACGGTTGAAAACCGACGTTCAAGCAACAGGAACAACCAGGACAATGGCGAATATGTTGACTTTGAGGAAGTAGATTAAGACAAGGCAAAAGGAAAAAGTTTAAAGGAAAAAGTAAGAAATAACGTGTAAAGATTAATGTTTTTTACTTTCATAAACAGGAAGAAAGTTTGCAGTCTGCAGTTAACATCATTACAATTTTGCAATAGAACAATTTAGCAGTGCTAATTCTATGCGCTTAGCAGTTCTAAATCGCTTAGCGCGTAAATCGAATCTACTGTGTCCTATGTTTCTATGTGGTTCAAAAAAACTCCGTGTCTTAGCATTTTCGTGTTTAAAAGGTTTCTACCACAAAGTTCCACAAAGACGAAAAACCCGAAATCCGTAGCTCGTAACTTGTCCCTGAAATGAATACGGGCTGAGACCTACAATTTCACAGTTTATCAATTTCGCAATCTTCTTTCAATCTTAAAATCAATCTCCATTCAATCAAATCCAATCGCTGAAGATTTTCCGTTCCTCATTTCCTCAATAACTCACTCCCTAATATTCTATTAATCTTTAATCACTAATCCTTAATCTTCCGGCTCTCTCCCCTGTACTTTAGAATTTTATCCTATTTTTGCGTTCACAATTCAGAAATTATAGTTAGATGGCACAAGAAGATATTTTCAAGAAACTGGTAGCGCACTGCAAAGAATACGGATATGTATTTCAATCGAGCGAGATTTACGACGGGCTTGGCGCAGTGTACGATTACGGACAAATGGGTGTTGAACTGAAAAACAACATCAAAAAATACTGGTGGGACAGCATGGTGTTGTTGCACGAAAATGTGGTTGGGTTGGATTCGGCCATTTTTATGCACCCCACAATCTGGAAAGCATCGGGCCACGTTGATGCTTTTAACGATCCGTTAATCGATAACAAAGACTCGAAAAAACGCTATCGTGCCGATGTACTTATTGAAGACCAGCTGGCAAAGTACGAGGAAAAAATGAACAAGGAAGTGGCCAAAGCAGCAAAACGTTTTGGCGATGCTTTTGATGAAAAACAATTCCGCGAAACCAATCCTCGCGTTCTGGCTAACCAGGAAAAATGGAACACGCTGCATACCCGCTTTTCTGACGCACTGAACGACAACAACCTGGCAGGATTAAAGCAGATTATTGAAGACGAAGGAATTGTTTGCCCTATTTCAGGCTCGCGCAACTGGACCGATGTACGCCAGTTTAACCTGATGTTTGCTACCGAAATGGGATCGACTGCTGAAGGTGCTTCAAAAATTTTCCTTCGCCCCGAAACGGCACAGGGTATTTTTGTGAACTACCTGAATGTGCAAAAAACCGGCCGTATGAAAATTCCGTTTGGTATTGCCCAAATTGGTAAAGCTTTCCGTAACGAAATTGTAGCCCGTCAGTTTATTTTCCGTATGCGCGAGTTCGAACAAATGGAAATGCAATTCTTTGTTCGTCCCGGCTCCGAGCTCGACTGGTTCGAAAAATGGAAAGAAACACGTATGAAATGGCACCGTGCACTTGGTTTTGGCGACGAAAACTACCGTTTCCACGAGCACGAAAAGCTGGCGCACTATGCCAACGCTGCTGTTGATGTGGAGTATAAATTCCCATTCGGGTTTAAAGAAGTGGAAGGTATTCACTCGCGTACCGACTTCGATTTATCGCAACACGAAGAATATTCAGGCAAAAAAATACGTTACTACGACCCTGAACTGGGCGAATCGTACGTTCCTTATGTTGTGGAAACATCGATTGGTGTCGACCGCATGTTCCTGCAGGTAATTTCAGCAAGTTACTGTGAAGAGCAACTGGAAAAAGATACCCGTGTAGTATTGAAATTACCTCCGGTACTGGCTCCGGTAAAACTGGCCGTTATGCCGCTGGTTAAAAAAGACGGTCTGCCTGAAAAAGCACGCGAAATTATCGACGAACTGAAATTTGATTTCAACTGTCAGTACGACGAAAAAGACTCGATTGGTAAACGTTACCGCCGTCAGGATGCTATTGGTACGCCGTTCTGCGTAACTGTCGATCATCAATCAGCCGAAGACAACACGGTTACCATCCGCTACCGCGATACCATGGAGCAAGAGCGTGTTGCCATTGCCGATCTGGGTAAAATTATTGGCGAGCAGGTGAGCTACAAAACGTTGTTTGGAAAATTGTAAACATCTACAAAAAATTATACAAAAAGGGGATAGGCATTGTGCTTATCCCCTTTTTATTAAAAAACAAAACCTGAACTGTTTAGGTAAATTCTAATATCTTTATCCATCGAAACAACATAATCGCCAATTCATTTTTTTTAGAATGACAAATGATGATTTAAAAAATATTATTTTTCAAGGAGAAAGTAATACTGTTGAATATAAACAGTCATTCAATAAAGCAGTAATAGAAACAATCGTCGCATTTTCAAATACTGACGGAGGAAAAATTCTGATTGGAGTGAACAACAAGGGAATACCGACAGGAATCTCCATCACGGAAGAAACAATTCAGAAATGGTTAAACGAAATAAAACAAACTACCGAACCTGCAATAATTCCCGATACCAAAATCATTAAATATAACAACAAAACAATTGTTGTATTTTCGGTTAACGAATTCCCTATAAAACCTGTATCGTGCAAAGGCAGACACTATATAAGAAAAATGAATTCAAATCATATCTTGTCTGCCGACGAAATTACCGAACTTCGACTTACAAGTCTGAATTATTCGTTTGATTCATTTGAAGTTGACACAGACTTTGAAGAATTAGATAAAGATGCCATCGAAGTCTTCCGTAACAAATCCGGAAATTCAGGCCGATTTCAGTTATCAGGCAACATTAAACACGATTTTGCCAGGCTTGGTTTAATTAAAAACAACAGGCTAACACGGGCCAGCGAGTTGTTATTCGGGAACCACCTGACGAATATTCACTTGGGACGTTTTAAATCAGAAACGACAATTATTGATGATTTAATGATTCGAAGCCCCTTGGTTCTGGCGGTAGAAGAAGCATTAACATTCATCAAGAAAAATATCAGGCTTGGTTTTAAATTTGGGGGAACAGGTTTACAACGAACCGAACATTGGCAGTATCCCATTCCTGCGATCCGGGAATTATTGCTAAACGCCATTGTTCATCGCGATTATTCCACCCCTACCGATGTTATTGTAAAGATTTTTGATGAAAGCATTGAAATTACAAATCCCGGGAAACTCATGGAAGGACTTAAAATTGAAGACCTTTATACCGACAACTACATTTCCCGACACAGGAATAAACTGCTTACAGAAGCTTTTTACCTTACAGGCGATATCGAGAAATACGGAACAGGCTACAAAAGACTCAGAGAATGGTTCTCGGACTATCCCGACTTACAGTTTAGCGTCTCAGATTTAAGTGGTTATATACAGGCTAAAATTACATTGTCATTGGCTAACAAAAAGAATGAGCCTGCAAATGAGCCTGTAAATGAGCCCGTAAATGAGCCTGTAAATGAGCCTGTAAATGAAAGACAGAAACAGATTATCAATCGAATAAAAATTGATCCGTCGATAACCATTGCCAAACTTGCAATAGCTTGCAGTGCCGGAAGAGAAACGATAAAAAGAGACCTCAAACTATTACGCGAACTTAATATTATCCAAAGGGTTGGAAGCGCAAAAACCGGATATTGGGAAATTGTAAAACCAAAACAAAATGACTAAGGAAAAAAGAAAAATTGCCATTGTAGGTTCGGCCTACCCCCTCCGAGGCGGCGGAATTGCCACTTTCAACGAACGAATGGCAAAGGCTTTTATCGATAATGGCGACGAAGTAAAAATATACACATTCAGCCTCCAGTACCCATCGATTTTGTTTCCCGGGAAAACGCAATATTCGGAAGAAACACCTCCCGAAGGCCTGGATATTGAGGTAATGGTTAACTCCATCAATCCGTTTAACTGGATAAAAGTTGGCCGGTACCTGAAAAAACTAGCACCCGATCTGGTGATTCTGCGCTACTGGATACCGTTTATGGGACCGTGCCTTGGAACGATTTCCAAAATCGTCAGGAAAAACAAAAAGACCAAAGTTATCGCGATCACCGACAATGTAATTCCACACGAGAAAAAGCCGGGCGATTCGTTGCTGTCGAAGTACTTTGTGAAAAATGTTGATGCTTTTATCACCATGTCGAAAAGTGTGCTGAACGACCTGAATCAGTTTGACACCACAAAACCACGCAGCTATACACCGCACCCGCTCTACGACAACTTTGGAGAAATAATTCCCAAAGCAACAGCCAAAGAACAACTTGGGCTGGATGCAAAAACAAATTACATTCTGTTTTTTGGATTTATCCGCGATTACAAAGGCCTCGATATACTGCTGGAAGCTTTTGCCGATAATAAATTGCGCGAACTTCCGGCAAAGTTATTGATTGCCGGAGAGTTTTACTCCAAGCCGGATAAGTACCTGGAAATCATAAAAAAGAATAAACTGCAAGATTACATTGAACTGCGAACCGACTTTATTCCGAATACCGATGTGCACAAGTATTTCTGCGCTTCGGATGTGGTGGTACAGCCCTACAAAACAGCCACGCAAAGTGGAATAACACAAGTTGCCTATCATTTTAACAAACCCATGATTACCACCAACGTTGGAGGCCTGGCCGAACTGATACCCAACGAAAAAGTGGGCTATGTGGTAAATTCCGATAAACAGGAAATTGCCGATGCCATTTACAGATTCTATGAGCTAAAAAAGGAATCGGAATTTAGCACCAATGCTGCAGAAGAGAAAAAAAAATATTCGTGGGAGGTGTTTGTGGAAAAGTTAATACAAATCTACCAATCGCTTTAGCCATGAAAAAAATTCTGATTATAACTTATTACTGGCCACCAAGTGGAGGAGGCGGTGTTATGCGCTGGTTAAAAATGTCGAAATATTTACCCGAACAAGGATGGCAGCCAATAATTTACACGCCCGAAAATCCGGATGCCTCGGTTAACGACGAAAGCTTATTACAGGAAATTCATCCAAATACCACGGTGTTAAAATATCCCATATGGGAACCCTACGATATTTACCGCTTTTTAACCGGGAAAAAGAAAGATACAAAGTTTAAAGCCGGCTATGTTTCGGAAGCTTCTTCGGGTAACTGGAAAAGCAAACTCTCTGTTTTTATCCGCGGAAACTTTTTAATTCCCGATCCCAGAATGTTCTGGATAAGGCCTTCAATTAAGTATTTATCAAAATATTTAAATGAGAACGATATTGATGCCATCGTTTCAACAGGGCCACCACACAGCATGCATTTAATTGCTTTAGGTTTGAAAAAAAGATTTCCGGACATTAAGTGGATAGCCGATTTTAGGGATCCCTGGACTGATATTGATTTTTACTCAAAATTAAGGTTGACCAAATGGGCAGATAAAAAACACCGGAAGCTTGAAAAAAAGGTGCTAACGAAAGCAGATAGCGTAATTACAGTAAGCCCGGGCTGTGCACGAGATATTTCGAAAATTGCAAACAGGAAAATTGAAATTGTTAACAACGGTTATGATCCGGCAGACTTTGAATTTGCAGAAGATAAGCTTGACAAGGAATTTACAATTTCACACTTTGGGGCCTTTAATAAAGACAGGAATCCTGTTCATCTGTGGAGTATATTGCAGAAACTTGCAGAGGAGGACAACAGTTTTAAAGCGAACTTAAAAATTCAACTTATTGGCCAAACAGATAATACCATATTGGAGAGTATCAGAAATTGCAATTTGTATGATAATGTGTGTATCATTGAGCATCTTCCCCATAAAAAAGGCTTATCCCTACTGAAATCTTCGCAGGTTTTGCTACTTCCGTTAAATAATGCGCCTAACGTTATGGGAATTCTTCCCGGGAAAATGTACGAGTACCTTGCCTTAAAACGCCCCATTTTGGCGATTGGTCCAACAATTGCCGACTATGCAAAAATTATTAGTGAAACACAATCCGGTTCCTGCCATAACTTTAACGACAAAACAGGCATGGAAAAAACCATTCGGGATTACTATGAGTTATTCAAAAAAAATGCATTACGGGTAAACAGCAACTCCTTTCAAGAATACTCAAGAAAAAATCTGGCAAAAAAAATTATTGATATTGCAACAAAATAGCCTTATCCTTTCAACAATGGATGATAATCCCCTTTCAATCCAACTGGTTTTGTGTTACGGGCATAATCGGTAAGCACAATACTTTCGCGCGCATCATCCAAGCCAAAACCATTACCATTCAATATATTCTGATAGGTTACGGTATGCAAATCAGTAAAGCCGCCACTAAATTCCACTTCGTCGCCGTTTACGGTAATCGATCGAAAAGTACGCATTCCCCGCTCTGTAGCATACGCCGGCAAGTCTCTGGCATCGAGGCTTAAAAACCAACGCACACGGGCTTTTTCCAACTGAAGATAACCGGCGGCTTTGTCGGCCTCGTAAACATGAATCACATTTTCTTTTACCGCTCCGAAAATCCAGGTAAGCATATCAAAAAAGTGAATTCCTATATTGGTAGCCACTCCTCCTGATTTTTCCATCTCGCCTTTCCAGCTTTTAAAGTACCATTTGCCGCGGGTAGTCATGTAAGTTAAATCTACATCATACATTTTATCCCCACCCGCATCAACTTTCTTTTTCAGATCGAGAATAGTTTGATGGTAACGTAATTGAAGGACGGTATTTACCCGCTTTCCGGTTTCCTTTTCAATTTCCTTTAACACATCCAATTCCCTGGGGTAAATCACCAAGGGTTTTTCGCAAATTACATCGGCACCATTTCGTAAAGCAAAACGAATATGCGAGGCATGCATGTAGTTCGGTGTACAAATACTTACATAATCAACAGGATTTCCGGCCATACGGAGGTCGTCCATGTACTTTTCAAAGTTCTCGTGCTCCAAAAAAAACTCGGCCTCGGGGAAATAACTGTCAATACGCCCCATTACGTCGAACCTGTCGGTGGCGCAAATCAAATCATTGCCGGTTTCTTTAATGGCTCTCATATGGCGGTCGGCGATGTATCCTGCCGCTCCTATTAGTGCAAATCGTTTACTCATTAATACTACAAATTGGTACAAAGCCCTGAATACTACACTGACTTTGAATTAAAACTATAATTTATATACTTTGTCTGACGCCTCTTTAATTACATTTCTTAAATCGACCACAAGTTTCGAGTTAAGCTCAATAAACTCAGCGTCAAATACCGAGTGGTGGGTGGTAATTACAACACAATCGGCATCATTCAGGATTTCCTCGCTTAGGTTTGTGCTGGTAAAAATTCGGTCTCCTTCTGTCTTTATTTCCGGAATATAAGGATCGTGATAACTCACCTCTGCCCCCTTATTTACCACTTCATCAATAATTTTTAATGCAGGAGATTCTCGTTCGTCATCAATGTTGGGTTTATAAGCTACTCCCAAAAACAAAACTTTACTTCCGTTAAGCGCTTTTTTCTGACGATTTAAAGCCGAGGTAATTTTTAGGGTCATACGGTGCGCCATCAACAGATCGATATGCCCGGCCGTATGTATCATACTTAATTCGAAATTGAATTTTTTTGCAATATGCTCCAAATAAAAAGGATCGAGCGGAATACAATGCCCTCCTACTCCCGGCCCGGGATAAAAAGCCTGAAATCCAAAGGGTTTGGTTTTGGCGGCATCAATTACCTCCCAGATATTAATGTCCATTTTGCCGGCCAGTAATGCCAACTCGTTGATAAGACTAATATTAATAAGGCGGTAGGTGTTTTCCAGAATCTTAACCATTTCGGCTACCCGCGGAGAACTTACCAGATGTACGTTCTCGATGGCCAGTTTATAGATCGCTTCGCCAATCTCTAGTCCATCGGAAGTTAAAGCGCCCAGCACCTTGGGGGTATTCTTGGTTTTAAAATCCTGGTTTCCCGGATCTACCCGCTCCGGAGAGAACGCCAACCAAAAATCTTCGCCCTGTTTTAATCCCGATTCACGTTCAATAATGGGCAGCATAAAATCTTCGGTAGTCGTTGGATACGTTGTACTCTCAAGGCTGACAAAGGTACCTTCTTTCATGTTCCTGCCTATTTCTGTACAAGCCGCCTCAATGTAGCTCATATCAGGCTTTTTGTAGCGATCAAGAGGTGTTGGTACACATATAAGTATGGCATCGCAATTTTTTAATTCCGAAAAGTCGCTTGTTGCCTTAAGATAATTGGATTCTGCCACCTGCTCCAACTCCCAGTCCTCTATATCTCCTATAAAGTTTTCTCCTGCGTTGACTTTTTTTACCTTTGCCTCGGCTTTGTCGAAACCCAGCACTTTATTTCCTTCCTGTGCAAAACTTACGGCCAGCGGTAATCCCACATAGCCCAAACCCACAACTCCTATTAACAGTTGCTTTTCGGCTACTTTATCCAGTATTTGCTTTTTATATGTCATTCGCTCACTAATTCTAAATTATCGCCTGCTAATTTATACTTTTCTCCGGTTTCAGGACAAACCAGATCTGCGCCCAAAATCGCACCACTCCGGCTTACCCATCCCTTTTGCACTGCAGGAACACCAACCATCAGCGCAAATGGCTTAACGTCTTTTGTAATAACTGCGCCTGCACCGATAAAGCAATATTCTCCTAAGGTAGTTCCACACACAATAGTTGCATTGGCACCAATACTGGCCCCTTTCCTGACAAGAGTTGGCTTAAACTCAGTTTTTCGCTCAACGGCGCTTCGCGGATTGATTACATTGGTAAAAACCATCGATGGCCCGCAAAAAACATCATCTTCACAAATTACACCTTCGTATAACGAAACATTATTTTGCACCTTAACATTACTGCCCAGCTTTACCTTGTTGCCAACAAAAACATTTTGGCCTAATATGCAGTCTTTCCCCATCTCGGCACTTCCCATTACATGGCAGAAATGCCATATTTTTGAGCCCTCGCCAATCCTTGCTCCTTCGTCTATGATGGCCGTTTCGTGTGCGTAATATCTTTCCATAATTATTTCTTTTACCGCTGAGACGCTAAGGCGCAATGTTCAATTTATTATGCCTTTACAATTATCATCTTAAAAATCATATGCAAATCTTCTAAACCCTTGTTTTAGCAGTGGAACATTAAAATTAATTAAAAATCCAAGTCGCTTATCAGTAAGTTTTAAATGTGAAATTATTTGTGCTTCATGAACCGGCAACAAAACCTCAACAGCTTTTAGTTCTATTATTACTTCATTTTCTACCAAAATATCAATGCGGTAATCCTTATTTAATTCATATCCTTTGTATATTAATTGTACCGGAACCTGATTCCTGGCAACAATACCGCGTAATTCCAATTCTTTCATCAAACAAAATTCGTAAACCGATTCCAACAATCCCGGCCCCATTTCTTTATGAACAGTGATTGAAGCATCTAAAATTTCTTTTGAAAGTTGATTGTATCTTTCTTTATTCATGTTCTTCCTTTTTCACCGCGTAGGCGCTAAGGCGCTATGCGTACTTTCATTGCGTCTCCGCGTCTCTGCGGTTAACGACTAAAAAATTCTTTAGTGTTTCCGACGATATACTCCAGCTGCTCCTCATCCAATTCAGTATGCATAGGCAACGATAAAACTATTTTTGTTAATCGTTCACTCACCGGGAAATCACCTTCCTTATACCCCAAAAACTTATACGCTTCCTGTAAATGAAAAACCTCGGGATAATACACCATCGATGGTATTCCTTTGGATTTCAGAAAAGCCTGTAATTCATCCCTTTTTTCGGTTTTAATGGTATATTGATGAAAGGTGTGCGTACTGTATTCCACCCTTTCCGGAATTTCAATTCCTTCCAACTCCGAAAGATGTTCATCGTAATATGCTGCTGCCTCCTGACGGGCTTTTATATGCTTATCGAAATACTTTAGCTTCACCTCAAGAATAGCGGCCTGAATACTGTCTAAACGCGAATTTACACCAATGCGTTCGTATTGGTATTTGGCTTTCATGCCGTGGTTGGCAATCGACCTTATAATACCCGCCAATTCTTCATCTTTTGCATAAACAGCCCCGCCATCGCCAAAAGCACCAAGATTCTTCGAGGGGAAGAACGAATTACAACCAATAGCTCCAATAGTGCCGGCTTTTTGTTTTGTCCCATTTTTAAAAATATAATCGGTTCCCAGGGCCTGGCAGGCATCTTCAATTACATACAGATTGTGTTTTTGGGCAATGCCCATAACCGCTTCTAAATTGGCACACTGCCCAAACAAATGCACCGGAACAATAGCTTTTGTTTTTGGGGTAATCAAAGCTTCAAGCTGATTGACATCCATATTAAACGTGCCCGGGTCAACATCAACAAAAACCGGTTTTAATCCCATTAGCACAGCCGTTTCAACCGTTGCCACAAAAGTAAAGGGTGTTGTAATCACCTCATCGCCTGGCTTTAAGCCGAGGGCCATATAGGCCATTTGTAAGGCATCGGTACCATTTCCACAGCTAATTACATGGGTGTTTAAATAAGTTGCCAGTTTTTCCTCAAAATCGAGTACTTTCCCGCTTTTTATAAATAAGGTTGATTTTATTACGTCTTGCATGGCCGCATCGATCTCCTCTTTTAGCGTGAGGTATTGGCCGTAGAGGTCGCACATGTGTATGGTTTTCATATCAATTCTTTTACGCCAGATTATTCTTTAAATAGCTGGCAATTTTTTCGGCAGCATTACCATCGCCGTATGGCTTTTCATTAAACTTGCTGCTAACATTTGCAAGTTCAATCGCTTTTTGTTCTATTGCTTCGCGGTTTGCTCCCACCATAAAGTTATAATTCAGGTCAACCAGTTCAGTCCATTCCGTTTCATCGCGTGTAACCAAACAATGTTTCTTAAAAAAGAAAGCCTCTTTTTGCAGGCCTCCACTATCGGATACCACCATGTTGCAGTTTTTAAGCAATTCTATCATATCGAAATAGCCAACCGGTTGAATGGGCTGAAAAGCTAACTTGATATTTTCTCTTTCGATAATATTTTTTGTACGTGGATGTAAGGGTAAAACGATATGAAACTTATCGGTTAGATTGTTAAATGCTTCAATTATTGCATTTAAGCGATTTAAATCGTCGGTATTTTCCTGGCGGTGCAGTGTTGCCAGAATAAACGGTTTGTCTTTCAGGTTTAAGTCCTCTATTATAGTCGATTTATTTTCCGATGTTTGACTATAATACATGGCTACATCGTACATTACATCTCCAATGTTCTCAACTTTACAATTAAAATTACTAAACCCCTCGTTATGCAGATTTTTAACAGCTGTTTCGGTAGGGCAAAAAAGAAAATCGGAGATACGATCGGTTAAAATACGATTCACTTCCTCGGGCATATGCATATTAAAACTTCGTAATCCGGCCTCCACATGGGCAACAGGAATATGCAGTTTGCTGGCCGCCAAAGCCCCGGCAATCGTCGAATTGGTATCGCCAAACACAACAACCACCGAAGGTTTTTCCACCAGCAATACCTTTTCAATTTCTTCCAGCATACGGCCGGTCATGGCTCCATGCGAAAGCGAATTAATGCCCAGGTTATATTTCGGCTCGGGAATTTCCATCTCGGTAAAAAATATTTCGGCCATATTTTTATCGAAATGCTGGCCGGTATGTACCAACACCTCTTTAATGCCCTGTTTTTTTAATGCCCTGCTTAAAGCTGCTGCTTTTACAAATTGTGGCCGGGCGCCTACTATCGTGAGTATCTTTAGCATGAATTATTACCTTTGTAGAACATCAAAAGTACAACATTTTTAATGTTTCCTTGAATGAAAAAAAATATTCTGCTGGTTTACACAAACTTCTCCACTTTCGTAAAAACAGACCATGAGATTTTGTCTGAAAGGTACCATGTTGAGAAGTACCAATATAAACCGGTAAAAGGACTTTATCGAAACTTGCTGGAGTTTCTGAAACAGTTCTTTTTTTTGTTATTCCATATTCGAAAATTCGATGCAGCTTATATATGGTTTGCTGACTATCATTCCTTCTTGCCGGTTTTATTTTCCATGGTTTTCAAGAAAAAGTCCTTTGTGGTAATTGGAGGTTACGATGTAGCCAGAATACAACACTTAGCTTATGGAGTTTTTACCTCCAAATTAAGAGGTTTTTTTTCGTTATATTCCATGAACCATTCTTCCGTGAACCTTACAGTTTCCAAATACGTGGATCGAAAAGTAAACTGGATAGCCCCAAAAGCAAATACGGAGCTAATTTATAATTGTGTTTCCCTTGATAAAAATGCTGCGAAGGAGATTATCAAAAAAGAAAACTTAATTGTTACAGTTGGTCTTATTGAAAAAGAACAGACATTTTACATCAAAGGAATTGATACCTTTATTGAAGTAGCCCGGCTACTTCCGCAATACAAATTCCTTATTATTGGATTAAACTCGGAAAAACTGGCACATTTGCTAAATAATTTGCCTGACAACCTAACAATAAAAGAGAAGATTCCTCATCCGGAACTTGTTGCCTATTACCAAAAAGCAAAAATTTACTGCCAGTTGTCGCGTTCCGAGTCTTTTGGCATGGCACTAGCCGAAGCCATGTATTTCGGATGTATTCCGGTTGTGACAAACGTAGGAGGATTACCAGAAATTGTTAGTAGCTCAGGAGTTATTGTTAAACGTAATATTGAAAATATAGTCAACGCCATTCATGATTTATTAATACTTAGTATAGTTCCAAAATGTAATAGTAAGCATCAGATTCTTTCTGACTTCAAATTAGAATATAGAAAGAAAAGTATCTATGACATAATATAATCAACTAAGATAGAAGAGCTTCTTCAATCGTATTTATTCTATGTTTCCACAAATTTTCAGACAGTAATGATTGCCTAATATTTTTTCGAAACTTATTAAGCTTTTCGGGACTGTCAGATAATTCAATTATTGACCTCGCCAAACTCTCAGCATTATCTTCCGCAACAATTCCGATCTCGTTTCTTTGCACAAAATTGGCCATTTCAGTACAATCTGTAACAACCATCGGCTTACCGTAAGACATATATTCAAGTAACTTAACAGGCATTGAAAAATCGAAATATGGATTCCTCTTTCTTGGTATTATAGCAAAATCTGATTTATTATAAATTTCTTTTAAATGATCACCACTAAGATGAAGAACATTTAACCAACTCTTGTTATGGTATTCACTAATATCTTTTGTATCCTGATCTCTACAAATTAGATTTAGTTGTAGTTTTTTACCTTGATTATTTACTAAATCCATAGCCTCAAGCAAGATCCTGGATCCCAGCATATTGTTAATTCCTCCAACGTAAATTATCGAATGGTAAAACTCCTCATCCCCTTCAAATTCAAGATTGCCTGCCGGAGGTAATGGCACTTTTACTTTAAATTTGAAATAACTGGCCATTAGTTGAGAAGGAAAGAACACAACTTTGAATAATCTTTTAAATAAAACTAAATCAAATTTATATCGCAATAACAAGATATGCTTATTCAATCCTTCCAGTTTAAATAAATCAGGAAAACGGTAATACATGTCCCGGTAAAAATAACCCATTGGGATATTCTTATATTTGAAATAAAAGAACATAATATAGTCCAGCGGATTTGCTGGATAAGTAGAAGGCTCTACATAACAGTAATCGGCATTTCTATATGCTTTACTTTTAAGTAAAGAAAAAAACAATTTTAGCCTTTGCTTAATCCTTCCGTTTATTAAAATAACGTCATCCCCCTTTTCTAAAAAAGTCTTATAAACTTTATAAGGACGTACTTTTGACCCACTCGTAAAATCTGAAAAATCTTGGTAACAGATGTATATAACTTTCATATTTTTGCGACACTAATTATCATCAACAAGTACTTTCTCAATCACTTCCCCAGAACTCCCTACAATGATACAAAAACCTTTTTTTATACTTTTTACAAAACTGATCCAGTACCCAACAGCTTATTATCTCCCATTTCAATTTCCGGTAATATAACAGCATTCTTTTCAATCAATTGCTTCTTCCCAATCATTTCATCCTCCTTTTCAACCAACACTATCCTCCAAAAAACTAAACATCAGACAATAGTTATTCTATCAATAATTCTTTTAACCAAACCATCAATATCTTCTGAGATTTTCAGAAAATAAGTAAGAAATAAATAAACCATGGAAAACACCGCACTTCGAAGTAAAATATCGGGAATTAAATCGAGCTGCGGAATCAGAAATGATGCCCCCCAGGAAAGTGCAAATACCAGAACAACAGTAAGAAACTTTAAGGTAAAGGGCTGCATCCCCAATTTTACTTTTACATAAATAAACTTCATGAAATTATTTAAGAGAAATGTTAGAGTTATAGCGGCTGCGGCTCCACTAATCCCCCAAGCCGGAATAAATAAGAGCATTAAAATAATCATTACAACAACCAGAGATAGCCACAACCAAAGCGTCATACGGTAGTACTTCGAATAACTGATAACATTACCGTTTGCCCCGGTAGCCATATCAATAACATACGCCAGCCCAATAAAAAAGATCACCCATTTGCCACCCGCATAATCGGGGCCAAGGATTTCAAGAATATTATCAATGTTAATCCAAATGCCTCCAAACAAAAAAGCGGCTATAATAAACTGATTTAAACAGCTTTTATGGTAGATATCTTCTATCGTTTTAAGGTCGTTATTTTTAAACGCATCGGCAATTAAGGTTCCCGAAATCCTTAACAAGGTGCGCGATGGTATTACTACCAGCGTTCCAAAATAAAAGGCAATGGTATAAACACCTGTTGCGCTTAGCCCCATTACCTGGTTAATGATAATCTTATCGATTTGAAAAACGATGGTGCCGCTAATACCAGTCAATACACTAAAAATGGCCACGGTCACCATTTCTCGCTTCAGGCCTTGATCAATAAAATTAAGTTGTGGCCGAAAGTTTAGTTCTTTCCGAAACAAGAGATAAAAAAAGATAAAGACTCCTTTTAAACCGATGGCCCCGGCGTAGGCAAGAATCAGTGCATTTGGTGTAAGCCATCCAAAGATGTAAAGCAACAATAGCAGTAGAATTAATACACGCTGCACAAATTCGGTTAGCAGTGCTCCCAATACGGCGTTGTACAACATTTTAGTAAAACCATCGAGAAAGGCAAAAACAAGTGCCAGAAAGGTTAACGGCACCAGCAAATCAACATAGTGGGCGAACAAAGCCGATTTTTCGAGGTTACTTTCCACCAGCCAGGGACGTAAAAATAAAAAAGCTATTAGGAATAAAACAAAGCCGGTAAGCATAACCATTAAAGCGATAAACAGAAAGCCGTTATGTCCCTTCTCTTTATCGCGAAAGCGCGGAAACAAACGGGCCGTTACACCATGAAATCCCAGGGCCGAAAATGATGCAAACAAGTTCGACCAGGCCAGCAGCAAGGCAAACAGACCCACAATTTCCGGCGTAAGGTAATTCGGATACAAATATGCAGTAGTGACAAACCCAACTCCCACGCCCAAGTACGACCAGATTGCCCCTTTTATTGATTGTTTTATAATAATTCCCATTAGGTAAGTATGAAGATTCCAAAAATAGTAAAAGCAATTAGAATAAAAGTAGTGGTACAAATGCAGGCTAACAAACATTGCAAATTTTTCAACCTCTTCTCTTGCAAACTTCTCCGACAGATAATCTTCCCAAATCCCACATTAAATAAGGGTTACAGAACAATTCGCCACCAAAAGATCATCATCATCTGACGGCAGCGAACGATTATCTTATGGAAGATCGCCATTATCTTGTGCCCGATGGCCTTCCTCTTATGCCAGCGAAAGGCTATCGGGCATCAGCGCATCATCATCTTATGGAAGATCTGCTTTCGCTGATGGTTTTTCACGATTATCTTCTATCAGACGGAGGCTATCTTATGGAAAATGAAGTATATCTTCTAAAAGATGATGACTATCTGACGTTTTGGAAGGATAATCATACGTAAGACAATTTCTATCGGGAGGGTAAGATTGTTACGGTAGAATACACCACCTCATCCGTCAGCCGACGGATACCTCTCCTCCTGTCAGGAGGAGAAATTAACGAAGCCCAATTAATTTATGAATTTCAAATCCTGATTGAAGCACGAACTTTCTCCGCCTCCCAGCCGGAGGGGACCGCGTTTACAGCGGTGAGGCGGTTGTTTTTTATTTCGATTAGCTTTACTTTTAAATCAAAAATGAAACTCCATAACCGCAAAAAGCTAAAAAACATCCGAAAACACCTCAGAAACCATTCAACAGCAGCTGAAGCAACACTTTGGAAAATGCTGAAAAACAAACAAATCGGTGGTTATAAATTCAGACGACAACATTCTATTGACATGTATATCGTTGATTTTTTTTGCTATGATTTGATGTTAGCCATTGAGTTGGATGGTGAAGTTCATGCCGACCTTAATAGTATCGCGTGGGATACGGAACGTGATGAGAAACTGCCAAAATTGGGAATTACCGTTCTCCGTTATGAAAACAGATGGGTGTATGAATACCCGGAGATTATTAAAAGTGACATTTTAAAACACGCCAGGAAAATGTTTGAGGATATTTAATACACCACCTCACCAGCTGCGTTGGTCCTCCCGATGCTCGCTTTTGCCCGATCGGGACAGGCTCTCCTCCTGTCAGGAGGAGAAATTTCTTTTTCCAAAACAAATTTTACAGTAAAGCAGAAAATTTGTGCATGAAATATTTCCACTCCTTGCAGGAGGGGTGGCAACGACACCTGATCTGCTATGAAAAATAAGAATTCAAATTCGCTGACGGGGTGGTGTCTTATGAGGCTAAAAAATAACAATCTCAGACCGACCACCTCAGCTGCGTTGGTCCTCCCGATACTCGCTTTTGCCCGAAGGGGACAGGCTCTTCTCCTGCCCCCTTCGGCAACAGCCCCTTAAAAAGACTTACACTGCTGCCGTATCTCCATGAAAGGGGCGAATAAGGTATTTTATTATTGTTGGAGGAGAAATGTTCGAAGCACGATCCCTGAATTTCAAAGCCTGATTGAAGCACGAACTTTCTCCGCCTCTCAGGCGGAGGGGACCGCGTTTACAGCGGTGAGGCGGTTGTTTTTTATTTCGATTAGCTTTACTTTTAAATCAAAAATGAAACTCCATAACCGCAAAAAGCTAAAAAACATCCGAAAACACCTCAGAAACCATTCAACAGCAGCTGAAGCAACACTTTGGAAAATGCTGAAAAACAAACAAATCGGTGGTTATAAATTCAGACGACAACATTCTATTGACATGTATATCGTTGATTTTTTTTGCTATGATTTGATGTTAGCCATTGAGTTGGATGGTGAAGTTCATGCCGACCTTAATAGTATCGCGTGGGACACGGAACGTGATGAGAAATTGGCAAAATTGGGAATTACCGTTCTCCGTTATGAAAACAGATGGGTGTATGAATACCCGGAGATTATTAAAAGTGACATTTTAAAACACGCTAGGAAAATGTTTGAGGATATTTAATACACCACCTCACCAGCTGCGCTGGTCCCCTCCTCCTGTCAGGAGGAGAAATTTTTTTTCCAATTTAATATTTAAAAAAAATTCCGCCCCGAAATCAGGGCGGAATTCAATTTTCACAGCGCTTTTACTTTTTGCGCAGCTGACGCAACTTACGCACCAAACTGTGGTCTTTTCCCAGCAAACCTTCTATCAGGTTTACAAAAGCAGAAGCATCGTCGTAAGCCAACTTCAACGTTTCGTTGGCCAGTTTTGTAGCATCGAGTGCAGCTGCCTGGGCTTTTTGCTGCTCGCCCTCGGCATCGTCGGCAGTTTGCAGTTTACCCTGCAACGTTTCGATTCTTGCTGTAGGATCGAAACCGGCATCAGTAAGCAATCCTGCATTCTGATTGACCATTACAATCATCTGCGATACAAAATCACGACTTTCCTTTTCATTTAATGTTGCCATTTTAGTTACTTTTGGCGTTTACAATAACGAAGAAATTCGTTGTTAACTGTGGGCCGCCTGTAAGTTTCGAAGCTGTGGGCGGCCTCTTTATCGCCGGCAGTATTAAAGCCGGTGTACACGCCAACTAAATGGCATGTGAGTCGATCGGTTATTAAATCTTAATTCTTGAAAAATTCTGATTTACAGGATTAACCGAGCCTGGTTCTTAACGTTAGTGCAAATTATGAAAAATACAGTTTAGAATCAATTTGAATAAAATAAGGAGGTACAAAAAACTTCATTAATCCCTATGCTCTCGTTGCATTCGGGGGCAGCAGCCTTAAAAATATTGTCATACTCGTTTCAATGGTTATATTTGCTCTACATTCAAATAGCACTCGGCAATGAACAAAAAACTCATTAAATATTTAGCCCCCGTTTTACTGTGTTTAATTACTTCGTCAGTTTACTTTTTCCCGGTTCTGGAAGGTAAAGTTTTGCAACAATCCGATATTATTCATTTCACAGGAATGTCGAAAGAAATTGTTGACTACCGTGCCGAAACCGGAGATGAAGCTCTTTGGACAAACAGTATGTTTAGCGGTATGCCGGCTTTTCAGATTTCAACATTGTATAAAGGAAGTATTACCAAGAAATTGAAAGAATGGATTTTGAAAATCCCCCGCCCCATTAGCTACCATTTCCTGTTATTAAGCTTATTTTACCTCATGTTTATTGCCCTGGGCTATAATCCCTGGTTAAGTCTGGCCGGAGCAACCGCTTATGGTTTTACCACCTTCTTTTTTGTTATTCTTGAATCGGGCCATAACTCAAAGGCCGATGCCATCACTTATATTCCTTTGTTGATTGCCGGCATATTACTTGCCTTCCGAAATAAACGCGTCGCAGGATTCATGTTAAGTACGCTGGGCATTTCGTTTATGATTGCAGCCAACCACCTGCAAATGACCTATTACGCGGCCATACTGGCGTTAATTATAGGAGTGGTTTATTTTATCGATGCTGTTAAAGAAAAAACACTTCCGGATTTTGCAAAAAACTCAGGTGTACTTATTGCTGCAGCTCTTTTAGCATTAAGTATGAATCTGGCCCCCTTATGGACGACCTACGAGTACGGAAAGTACACGATAAGAGGCGAGTCGGAACTTACTCCAAAATCAACCAATGATAATGCCGCCGGCCTGGATAAAGATTATATTCTCGATTACAGTTATGACGTGGGTGAAGCCTTAACAGCTTTTATTCCCCGCCTTAAAGGTGGAAGCATGCGCGAGTCGTTAGGAGAAGATTCGAATGTGTATCAACTGCTAGCAGGCTCGCAGGGAAAACAAAATGCCTTACGTATTGCCAACAATCTTCCGTTATACTGGGGCAGCCAACCCATTGCCGGAGGTTATATGTATTTTGGCGCTGTACTCTGCTTTTTATTTGTTTTGGGCCTTTTTGTAATTAAGGGCAAAGACAAATGGTGGATTGTTGCAGCAGTAGTCATCTCGTTTGCCTTATCGTTAGGGAAATACTTCCCGGCACTGGCTAATTTTATGATCGACTATTTCCCGCTTTACAACAAGTTCCGCGATGTAAAAAACATTATTGTTATTCAGCAATTTGCCATGGCCTTTATGGGCGTAATGGCAGTTTCGGCCCTATACAAACGCGAGATTAGCGACAAACAATTCAATAAAGTACTGTTATACTCTTTTGGCATTACCGGAGGACTGGCTTTACTTTTTGCGTTAATCCCAAGTGTTGCCGGAAATTTTACGGCCCCATCAGATGCCCGCCTGGTTCAGGCCGGATGGCCCGAGCAACTTTTAAGTGCGCTGCAGGCCGATCGTAAAATGGTGGTACAAAAAGATGCCTTCCGCACCTTTATTTTTGTGGCCCTGGCAGCAGGTGTACTTTGGGCTTTCTGGAAAAAGAAATTAAAAGCAGAATATGCATTGGCAATTTGGGTGATACTGATTTTTGCCGATATGTGGCCGGCCAACAAACGCTACCTGAATAACGACAGCTTTGTGGCCAAGCGCCAAATGAGCAATCCTTATACATTGAGTAATGCCGACAAAGCTATTCATCAAGACAAAGCATTAAGTTACCGCGTTCTGAATCTCACCGTAAATCCATTTACCGACGCATCAACTTCGTATTTCCATAAATCGCTGGGCGGTTACCACGGAGCCAAACTGGGCCGCTACCAGGAAATTATTGAAAATCATATTACTCCGGAAATGCAACTGATAATAAATATGCTGAACACAGGAATTGATCCGAACCAGTTTGGAAATTTATTTAACAGTGCCCCGGTTATTAAAATGCTGAACACCAAATACCTGATCGTTAATCCTGACGGAGCACCTGTTCAGGATCCAAATCCTTTAGGCAACGCCTGGTTTGTCGATAATTTTCAGATTGTTGAAAATGCCGATGCTGAAATTGATGCACTGAAAGGTTTCGATCCTTCGGCAACAGCTATTGTTGATCAACGCTATAAATCATATGTTGAAGGAAAGTCGTTTAATAAGAACGGCGCTATCGCACTTACTGAATACGAGCCCAATTACCTGAAATATGAGTTTAACTCGAACTCAGAGCAGCTTACCGTCTTTTCAGAAATCTTCTACAATAAAGGATGGGATGCTTTTATTGATGGGGAAAAAGTTCCTCATTTCAGGGTCGATTACTTGTTAAGAGCTATGATTATACCGAAAGGCGAACACACTATCGAGTTTAAATTTGAACCACAATCGTATTTCCTTGGAAATAAAATATCGTACGCCGGTTCTATCTTTTTTATACTGTTGGTAATAACCTACCTCTTTTTACTTTTAAAAAAACGTGGAATAAGCATACAAAAAGAGAAAGATAATCCTTTAAGGGGATAATATCCGGCTTAAGCCTGCTATGTGGTGTATTTGAAAAATTAATTTGCAGGCCGGGAATGGTAGGCTCTTCTATATAACCATGCTCCAATTCCCCTCCGCTCAGTAGGCCGCAACAAAGGATTTGCTAAGAAAGAGACAAATCCCGAGCACACGGAATCGATCGATGCTAAATTCGTATTTCGCGTATCTGATCGGTTAGTTCAATACCAGCCCGTGCCTCCTCAATGCCAAAACCATTGCCGGCCAGTACCTGGCGGTACGATTCGGTATGAAGATCGGTAAAGCCATTGCTGAATTCGATCTCTTTACCATTAACTTTTATAGAACGAAAAGTACGCTTGCCGCCATTTACTGCAACTTGTGGCAGGTCGCTGGCGTCGAGACTTAAAAACCACCTTACTTTTGCTTTTTCGAGGATCAAGATACCCGATGCTTTTGTGGCTTCGTAAAGCGAAACGTTATTTTGTTGCACCGCGCCAAAAATCCAGGTAAGCATATCAAAAAAATGAATGCCAATATTGGTCGCAATGCCACCCGACTTTTGCTCATCGCCTTTCCAGCTTTTAAAGTACCACTTGCCCCGCGAGGTGATATAGTTTAGCTCGATATCAAAAAAGTGTTTGTCCGATTGCTCTATTTCCTTCTTCAAATTAAGAATGGCTTGGTGATACCGGAGTTGTAAAACCGTATAAACCCGCTTTCCTGCTTCGGCTTCCCAGGTTTTTATCTTTTCAAGGTCAGCAAAAGTAATCACCAGTGGTTTTTCACAAATCACATTACACCCATTTTTTAATGCCAGCTCAATGTGTTTTATATGAAGATAATTGGGCGAACAAATACTTATATAATCTACCGGTTCACCTTTTTCTTTTGCTTGTTGAAGGAAATTCACCAGTTCCTCTTCCGAAGTGAAAAATTCGGATTCAGGGAAATAGCTGTCCATGCGGCCCATTACATCGAAGGTATCCATGGCGCACACCAACTCGTTACCGGTTTCTTTAATGGCTCGTATATGTCGTTCGGCTACAAAACCTGCCGCTCCTATTAGTGCAAATCTTTTCATATTCTTTTTCACCGCTAAGACGCAAAGTCGCTAGGTTCTTTCTTTATTTGTTTTCGCTTTAAACAAACTTATTCTTTGCGCCTTCGCGTCTCTGCGGTTAACTCTAAAAATTATTCACAAACCGTCGAAATCCCTGTTTCAATAAAGGAACATTAAAATTGATTAAAAATCCCAGCCTCTTGTCGGTAAGCTTTAAATGAGATATGATTTGAGCTTCATGGACTGGCAAAACGACCTCCACGGCTTTAAGTTCAATTATAATCTCATCTTCTACTAAAATATCAATTCGGTAATCCTTATTTAAATCAAATCCTTTATATATAAGTTGAACAGCAACCTGATTTTGAGCATAAATTCCGCGCAATTCAAATTCTTTCATCAGGCAATGTTCATAAACTGACTCCAATAAGCCAGGCCCCATTTCTCTATGAACTGCTATTGCTGCATCAAGAATCTCTTTCGAGAGTAAGTTATATTTTTCTTTATTCATATTAGATATTTCACCGCTGAGACGCTAAGGCGCTGAGTTTTTTCCTTATTCATTTTTTTCTTTGCGCCTCTGCGTCTCTGCGGTTAACTCTATTATAATTTATAAACTTTATCCGAAGCCTCCGTTATCACATTTCGCAGATCAACGATCAATTTTGAATTCTTCTCAATAAATTCGGCGTTGAATGATTTATGGTTTGTTGTAATAACCACACAATCGGGATCGGCCAAAACCGTTTCAGACCAGTCAACAGATTCGTACCGACTTCCAGTATCCAATACTACAGAAGAAATATAAGGATCATAATAACGCACTTCTCCCCCTTTACTTTCCACCTCCTTCATAATCTTTAATGCCGGCGATTCGCGCTCGTCATTAATGTTGGGTTTATAGGCCACACCCAAAAACAGTATTTTACTGCCGTTTATCGATTTTCGGTGCCGGTTTAGCGCCGAAGTTATTTTTAAGGTCATCCGGTGTGCCATCAGCAAATCGATATGCCCGGCGGTATGAATCATTGACAAATCGAAATTAAATTTTTTGGCGATGTGTTCCAGGTAAAACGGATCGAGCGGAATACAATGCCCGCCAACCCCAGGCCCCGGATAAAAGGCCTGAAATCCGAATGGTTTTGTTGCGGCAGCATCAATCACTTCCCAAATATTGATGTCCATTTTCCCGGCTAACAGCGCCAGTTCATTAATTAAACTGATATTTACCAAACGATACGTGTTCTCCAGAATTTTCACCATTTCGGCAATACGCGGCGAACTTACAGGGTGAATTTTGGAAACGGCAATTGAATAGATCGCTTTCCCAATTTCCAAACCGTCGTTACTTATGGCCCCCAAAACTTTGGGTGTATTTTTTGTCGAATACTCCTTATTTCCGGGATCGACACGCTCGGGAGAATAAGCCAGCCAAAAATCTTCACCACCTTTCATCCCCGAATATTTTTCAAGAAGAGGCAACACAAAATCTTCAGTAGTGGTTGGATACGTTGTACTTTCAAGACTGATAAACGTTCCCGACTGCATCGTTTCTCCTATTCCCTTACAGGCTTTTTCGATAAACGACATATCGGGTTTCCGGAATTTATCGAGTGGGGTGGGAACACAAATGAATATGGCATCGCACTCTTTCAGAAAGGAAAAATCGGTTGAAGCCTTTAATTTTTGCTGACGAACCAGGTCCTGCAACAGCTCATCGGAAATATCGGCAATATAATTCTGTCCTGAATTTACCTTTTCAACCCGTTCGGCCGATGTGTCCAGCCCACATACCAAAATTCCTTTTTCGGCAAAACAAACCGCCAGCGGCAGCCCCACATAACCCAGTCCGACTACCCCAACCTTTAGCGATCGATCTTTTATTTTTTGAAAAAGTCTGTTTTTATTACTCATCCTTCTATAAGTATCAGTTTCCCATTTTCGATGCAATATTTTTCTCCCGTTTTCGCGCAGGTTAAATCGTGCCCTAAAATTTCCCCGCTCCGGCTTACCCATCCCGTTTGGCGGGCCGGCACACCAGTAAGCAAAGCAAAAGGCAACACATCTTTTGTTACCACCGCCCCGGCTCCTATCATGCAATATTCGCCTAAAGTAACGCCACAAACAATGGTTGCATTGGCGCCAATGCTTGCCCCTTTTTTTACCAGCGTCGGTTTGAATTCATCTTTTCGCTGTACGCTACTCCGAGGATTGATAACATTCGTAAATACTACGGAAGGCCCCAGAAAAACATCGTCTTCGCAAATTACACCTTCGTACACCGAAACATTATTCTGAACTTTTACATTATCACCCAGCTTTACCTGATTGCCAATAAAAACATTTTGCCCTAGAATACACCGGGCTCCAATGTGGGCAGAAGCCATCACATGTGAAAAATGCCATATTCTTGTGCCGGAACCGATTTGTGCTCCTTCATCAATTATGGCTGTTTCGTGTTTATAATAACTCATCATTTCTATTTTTTCACCGCTAAGTCGCAAAGTCGCGGAGATACCTTTGCGCCTCAGCGTCTCTGCGGTTAAAAAAACTCCTTAATATTATTCACAATATATTCCAACTGCTGCTCATCCAATTCGGTATGCATGGGCAGCGACAGCACCGTTTGCGTTAGTTTTTCTGCCACCGGAAAATCTCCGGCCTTATACCCCAAACTTGCATACGCTTCGTGTAAATGCAATGCTTTGGGATAATACACCATCGACGGAATTCCTTTTGATTCCAGATATTTTTTCAACTCATCTCTTGCTTCTGCCTGAATGGTGTACTGATGAAAAGTATGCTCACTGTATTCTGTTCTCCCCGGAAGCTTAATTTCGGAGAGACCATGTAAATGTTCATCATAAAAACGTGCAGCTTTTTGTCTTGCTTTTATATGCTCATCCAGATATTTCAACTTAACCTCAAGAATGGCAGCCTGAATACTGTCGAGGCGCGAGTTTATACCCACACGTTGATATTCATAATTGGCCTTCCTTCCGTGATTGGCCAACGAACGTATCGTTTCGGCCAAAAATGTATCGTTTGTAAATACCGCTCCGCCATCGCCAAAAGCACCCAGGTTCTTTGAGGGGAAAAAAGAGTTGCAACCGATATGCCCGATTGTCCCTGCTTTCTTTTTTGTACCGTCAGCAAAAAGATAATCCGTCCCCAAGGCCTGACAAGCATCTTCAACTACAAACAGCTCATGTTTTTGGGCACTATTTAATATTGCTTCCATATTCGCACATTGTCCGAAAAGATGAACCGGTAAAATCGCTTTCGTTTTTGGCGTGATGGCATTTTCAATTTGTGTTTCATCAATATTAAAAGTAGCGGGACAAACATCAACAAAAACGGGTTTAAGCCCCATCAATACCAGAACTTCAACGGTTGACACAAACGAAAAAGGCGTGATAATTACCTCATCGCCGGGCTCCAGGTTTAAAGCCATAAACGCCAGCTGAAGGGCATCGGTACCATTTCCACACGTAACGACATTGGTATCGAGGTAGTCGGCCAACTTCTTCTCAAAATCAAGCACCTTTCCACTTTTCAGGAAGCGGGTAGATTTAATCACCTCCTGAATAGCATTATCAATCTCCGCCTTCATCGTAAGATATTGCCCGTAAATGTCGGACATATGGATGGTTTGCATACCGTTTAACTTGTTTCTAATAAACTATAAAAGTATAAATTTAGTGTACAGAATTAGTCAAACGATTTTTATTTTGCATATTCCCGTATCAATAAAAACAAAATATGACAACTGATTCAGTGCGCTTAACAAACTCCTTCTTCCAGCGCGAAGTAACCGAAGTTGCACCCGATTTACTCGGCAAGATACTGGTACGACGTTTTGAGGACGGGACGATACATAAATTCAAAATTACTGAAACCGAAGCCTATCGTGGTGGCGAAGACAAAGCCTGCCACGCCAACAAAGGCTTAACGGCTCGCACCAAAGTAATGTTTGATGCGGGCGGACTGGTATATGTTTACCTGATTTACGGAATGTACTGGATGCTCAATTTTGTTACCGGCGAAACAGGTGATTCCTCTGCCGTTTTAATTCGTGGCGTCGAGGGTATCTCCGGTCCGGGACGAGTTGGCCGGGCACTGCAACTCGACAAAAGTTTTTATGGTGAAGATCTGGCAAATTCGACAAGAATGTGGATTGAAGATTCGGGATTGAAACCACAATACACAACTGCCCCACGTGTTGGAATCAACTATGCCGGCGAACCCTGGATTAGCAAGCCCTGGCGGTTTATTGTAAAATGATGAATACTACATTTCCAATAATTGGTTATTCTATATTGGACATTGAATATTGGAAATTCCACTAAAATCCGCCCACTAATACCAGTTAATTTCGTTAGTTTGAGATTATACGGCAACTTATACCAATTATACTTTATTTTGCCGCATAGCAATAAGCAAGTTTACAATAGCCTGTCCCGAAATCTTTTCGGGAGTTAATGCCAATTATACAACAAAGGAGGAGACTGAACGAAGTGAAAGTATGCTACCTTTTGTTGTTAAATCGGTATTTTTATTGTCGTTTTCCTTTCATCACAAACTTATCATACAAGAAAAGTGCGACAACAGCCGCCAGACCAATAACAAGGATTACCATCCAGATTTGCGACGGGTTATATTTATCCCACAACAGGTTCGTCAGCTCCGCCGGTGTCATACCCATTTTTTGTGCTGCGGCAGTAAAATATTCATTTTGTGTGAGTCCGTCGGCCAGCTGAATGCCTTTTTCGGCCACCTCTTGTTTTACAAATACATTTTTGTCCGACATGCCGCCATACACATTTCCTGAAATAATTCCGGCGAATACATTACCCAAAAACACCGGAATAAACGAGTAACCCATGTAAAGCGCCTTTTTATCGGCCGGGGCAATGCGCCCAATGTATTCGGTAATTTTTGGCGACCCCGCCATTTCGCCAATAGCAAAAACATAAATGGCCACCAACGTAAACAGTACATTTTGCGTGGCAAGCGTTAATGCCATACCAATGGCACACACCAAAAATCCTGTCATCATCGATCGTAACGGACGCCATTTCATTACAACCGTCGATACGATAATCTGGAATATAATGATGAACATCGCATCGAAGTTGGTTATAAATTCAGCTTCCATCTGCCCGGTTTCGGCAATTCCGTAATTTTCGCTGAAAAACGGAAGGTACTGATGGAAGAAATTGTAAACCGCACTGGTATCAACCCACTGGGCAATAAATACAGGTAATGTAAAGAAAAGCTGGTTATACATGGTCCAGAACCCGGCCACAATAACCAAAAACAGTAAAAATTTAAAATCTTTTACTACCAGAACAATGTTGGTAAAAACCTTCCCGATCGACTCCCAAATTGAATCGGTATTAGCTACCCGGTCGGGCTCTTTGTAAAAAATGAGCAAAATAAAATTCAAAGCCACAATACCTGCTGAGATATAAAAAATCAACTCCGATTGCCCTTTGTAAATTAAGGTAACCAACGGACCGAAGAAGGCACCAATGTTTACCATCATATAGAAAATACCAAAACCAATTGATGCCGTTTCATCGTTGGTTGTTTTGGCAATTGTAGCCGAAATAATTGGTTTAAAAAGTGCCGCTCCCAAAGCCAGATAAAGGTACATTACAAAAACCCCGGTAAAAGTGTTAAAATGCGGCAATAAAATAAACGCCGAAGTATAAACTACAAAGGCAATAAACAACACGCGTTTATAACCATATTTATCAGCAATCGATCCGGTAATTACCGGCAAAAAGTAAAGGATTCCGGTACCAATACCCATAATCAACCCTTTTTGCTCCTGCGAGAATTCCAGCCCTCCCATATCGGCCGAACCGGTGAGGTAGTTGGCAAACAGCATAAAAAAGCCGTACCAGGCCCAACGTTCAAATAATTCAATTGTGTTCGCAATCCAAAAACTGCGGTTGTACTTTTTTAATACCGAAACAAATGCCATTTTGATAAATTTTAATGAAGCACGAAAGGTAACATTTTTCAAAATATGTTCTGCACCACAACGCCGAAGAGCTGACATAACACATAGAAAATCGCAAAAAAGGGAAAAGGAAGAAACAGTTATTGAGTAAATGAGGAAAGAATTAGGGAGATTGAATTTCGATTGAAGATTAACGATTTTAGATTGCAGAACCAGAAAAAAAGCTAACAGTTTGCAATCGCAATTAACAGTTAGCGCGTAAATCGAACCTACTGTGTCCTATGTTTCTATGTGGTTCAAAAAAACTTAGTGTCTTTGCGTCTTCGTGTTCAAAAGTTTTCTACCCCAAAGTTGCACAATGAAGGCACAAAGTTACACAAAGACGAAAAACCCGAAACTTGCAGCTCGGAACCCGTTATCTAAATAAATTTCGATTGCAATAGGAAGAAAGTTTTTAGTTGGCAGTCGCAGTTTACAGTTAGAAAAGTCAATTCTATGCGCTTAACGGTTTCGAACTGCTTAGCGCGTAAATCGAACCTATTGTTTCCTATGTTTCTATGTGGTTCAAAAAACTTAGTGTCTTTGCGTCTTCGTGTTCAAAAGTTTTCTACCACAAAGTTGCACAAAGACGAAAAACCCGAAACTCGTTACCCAAATGAAATTCGATTGCAGTAGGAAGAAAGTTCTCAGTTGGCAGTCGAAGTTTACAGTTTAACACTAGAACAATTTGGCAATAGGCAAATAGCAATAGGCAAAAACTATACCTTCAAGAGTTTTTAAAATTGTGAAGTGTTTAAATTCTAATGATTCCTATGTGTCTATGTGGTTCAAAAAAACTTAGTGTCTTTGCGTCTTCGTGTTTAAAAGTTTTCTACCACAAAGTTGCACAATGAAGGCACAAAGTTGCACAAAGACGAAAAACCCGAAACTCGTTACCCAAATGAATTTCGATTGCAATAGGAAGAAAGTTCTCAGTTGGCAGTCGAAGTTTACAGTTTAACACTATAACAATTTGGCAATAGGCAAATAGCAATAGGCAAAAACTATACCTTCAAGAGTTTTTAAAATTGTGAAGTGTTTAAATTCTAATGATTCCTATGTGCCTATGTGGTTCAAAAAAACTTAGTGTCTTTGCGTCTTTGTGTTCAAACAATTAAGCAGCCAAAAATCACAATCCCACGCCGAAAAAAACAGAAACAAAGGTGATGATCATTATAATAAGGAACAATACAATAAAGAAAACAACTACTCCCAGTTTAAAGCTATATCTTTTTTTCTCTAGTTTTGTCGAGTCTTTAAGTCGCTCAATTGACTCAACCAGTTTTTTCGGTGCCTGATCGTTTTTAATAATGTAGTCGGCCGCACCCAACTTCATAATTTTTACAGCTGTATCAACTTTGCTTTGCGCACTCAGAAAGATAAAATCAACTTGGCTGTGTTCACGCTCCACCTGAAGCATAAATTCCAAACCATTTGTTTCTTCCGATGAATAATCCAGAATAATGATATCAGGTTTTAAATGAATTTGTTTGAGACATTCTTCTCCGTTTTTAAAAACTTTCAGATTCGAAAACTTTTGCGATTGCAAATAACCAACAATAAGATCTTTGTACACGGTACTGTCTTCGATCAGAAAAATTAAAGGATTTTTTGTCTCTTGCATAGTTATAGAAATACGGTTAGCGCTGCTCTAAAAATAACATTAATTTATTTAGAAAACAACAGGACCGATTTACTCAAAAAACCCTTAATCATTCGCAACTGACGACAGAAAAAGGTACTTTTGAAATTTTAATACACGAATTATGTTACTGGCAATCGATATAGGAAACACAAACATTGTTTTTGGAATATACAAAAATGAAGAATGGGTAAACCACTGGCGCATTCAAACCGATCAGCTGAAAACAGCCGACGAATATGAAGTTATTTTCCGGTCGTTGTTAACCGCCGGAAAGATCTGCCGCACCGAAATATCGCGGATTATTTTAAGCAGTGTGGTTCCATCGCTTGTTCATCCTTTTCGAGAAATGTTATCGGGCTTATTCGACAATGCGGTTATCAACCACCTTAATCCCGAAATTTACGATCGCTTACCCATAAAAGTTCTCAATCCATACGAAATTGGGGCCGACCTGGTTGCCAATGCCACGGCAGCCTACCAAAAATACGGAAACAACACCATGGTAATTGATTTTGGTACGGCTTTAACGTTCACCACTATCGGTAAAGATTCAGCAATATTAGGCGTTGCCATTGCACCAGGATTGCGCACAGCCGTTGGCGCTCTTGCCGGTAAAACTGCACAATTGCCACAAATCCATATTGCGCCTCCTCCATCGGTTTTGGGCGAAAATACCATTCATGCTATTCAATCGGGAATTATTTTCGGATACACAGGATTGGTTGATTCAATGATAGAACGAACCGAAAAAGAATTAGGCGTATCGCTTAATGTTGTAGCTACCGGAGGCCTTAGTGCAGTAATTGCTCCGTTAACAAAAAATATTAAAGCATGCGAGCCCATGCTCACGCTCGAAGGGCTGGTTCAAATCAATTCATTTATATAACATCTGAGATCTCATACGTTTTTACAAGTAATTTTATTTCTTTTGCAATGAACAAACTGTAGCAGAACAGTTGTTATTGTTTCAGTAATTTTTGGAAAAATGGAAGACGCGAAGGGGAAGCTGCTTGAATCAATAAACAATCCCGACGATCTAAAAAAAATATCGGTTGACCAGCTCGAAGACGTTTGTCAGGAGTTGCGCGATTATATTATCGATGTGGTTTCAACCAATCCGGGACACTTCGGAGCCAGTCTGGGAGTTGTAGAGCTGACTGTCGCCCTGCATTATGTTTACAACGCGCCTTACGATCAGTTGGTGTGGGATGTGGGTCACCAGGCCTACGGACACAAAATACTTACCGGGCGAAAAAATCAATTCGATACCAACCGGAAATATAAAGGACTCAGCGGATTCCCAAAACGCACTGAAAGCGAATACGATGCTTTTGGCGTAGGACACTCGTCAACATCAATTTCGGCCGCATTAGGTATGGCCATTGCCTCCAGAATTAAAGGTGAAGAAGAGCGCAAAGTGGTTGCTGTTATTGGCGATGGCGCCATGACCGGTGGAATGGCTTTTGAAGCGCTGAACAATGCAGGTGGCGAAAATGCCGATATTCTGGTAATTCTGAACGACAATAACATGGCCATCGACCCCAGTGTTGGCGGACTGAATAAATACCTGCTCAACATTTCAAAATCCGACACTTACAACCGGATGAAACACGATGTTTGGGAAGGTCTGGGGAAATTGGACGGTTTTGGAAAGAAAGCACGTCGGTTTATCCAAAAAAATCAGCATGCACTGAAAAACATGATCCTGAAAGAGAACAATCTTTTCGAGGCGTTCAACTTCAGGTATTTTGGCCCCATTGACGGACACGATGTGCGGTATTTAACCAGCGCACTGAACGACCTGAAAGATATTCCGGGTCCCAAGCTGTTACATGTAATCACCCAAAAAGGTAAAGGGTTTAAACAGGCCGAGCAAGATCAAACCAAATGGCATGCACCGGGTATTTTCGATAAGGAAACCGGCGAAATTTACAAGTGCGATTGCAAGGCTGATCAAGCACCAAAATTCCAAAATGTATTTGGAGATACCCTGGTTGAGCTGGCAGAGAAAAACGATAAAATTGTAGGTATAACACCCGCCATGCCCACCGGCTGCTCTATGAATAAGATGATAGAACAGATGCCTGGTCGTGCGTTCGATGTGGGAATTGCCGAGCAACACGCCGTAACTTTTTCGGCCGGACTTGCGGCGCAAGGAATGGTTCCGTTTTGTAATATCTACTCTACGTTTATGCAGCGCGCCTACGACCAGGTGATACATGATGTGGCCATTCAGAAATTACCCGTAATTTTCTGTCTCGACCGCGGAGGATTGGTAGGAGAAGACGGACCTACACACCATGGTGTTTTTGATATGGCTTATATGCGTTCGGTTCCGAATATGATTGTATCGGCACCAATGGACGAAATTGAGCTGCGCAACCTGATGTACACAGCACAACTGGGAGAGATTAACCAGCCATTTTCAATCCGGTACCCGCGCGGTTGCGGAATTATTACCGACTGGAAAAAGGAATTTGAAAAAATTGAAATTGGTAAAGGCCGAAAACTAAACGATGGAAGCGATGTTGCATTGCTGTCGATAGGGAAAACCGGAATATTTGCCCAGCTCGCCGTAAAAAGCCTGGCCAAAAACGACATTTCAGCAGCCCACTACGATATGCGTTTTGTAAAACCACTCGATACTGAAATGCTTACCAAAGTAATGCAAAACTTCGATCAGATTGTTACCATCGAAGACGGAACTATTCAAGGGGGATTCGGAAGTGCAATACTCGAATTTATGGCCGAAAACGGCTTCACCAATAAAATTAAAATACTGGGAATACCTGATCAATTTATCGAACACGGAACTCCCGAGGAACTTTACCGCGAATGTGGCATCGATGCACAAGGTATTGTTGATACCGTAAAACAATTGGTAGGCAAAACAAAAGCGATATAACGTAACAACACTCGCTCATTCCAATATTCAACTATTCTCTTATTCTGCCATTCCTCTTATCGGCATAATATTTTTATCTTTAAGTCGTTCTCAGGAATGTACTTAAAAACCATTTGCATTGGACATTTATCTTAAAAGACGACGGGGAAAAATTCTATTGCTCATATTTGCTGTTCTTATCGGAGTAGCATCAATGTTATACACCAACTGGCTGACCAAAAAAATGGCCAGTGAAGAACGTGTTAAAGTTGAAATATGGGCCGAAGCGATTAAGGGGATCAACAATGCTACCTTAGAAGTTACCTCGCCGGAAATGACCCAGCTTCAAACACGCTATCTTCACTTTCTGGGAATGGTTAGCGAAAAAAATACAACAATCCCGATTCTAATTTTAAACCCCGATGGATCCTTCAACTTCGATCGAAATATTACTTATCGCAAAGACCGAAAAGAAGAGGTACTTCAACGCGAACTAAAAAAGATGCAGGATTATGCAGCGCCAATCTCAATTGATTTAGGCGACAGTTATAAACTGATGTTGTACTACCGCGAATCAACCATACTGCGCAACCTGCAGTTGTATCCGGTTATACAACTGGCGGTTATAATGATATTTATCCTTGTGGCCTATTTTGCATTTGTGGCTACCAACCGTGCCGAACAAAACCAGGTTTGGGTAGGAATGTCGAAAGAAACAGCACACCAGCTGGGCACGCCCATTTCTTCGCTTATGGCCTGGATTGAACTGCTAAAACTGAAAAATGTTGATCCCAACCTGATTAAAGAACTGGAGCAGGATACTGCGCGACTGGAACGAATTACTGAACGTTTTTCTAAAATCGGATCAAAACCGGAGTTGCTGCGCGTTAACCTCATCGAAGTACTGAATTCGGCTGTTTCGTACCTGAAACGGCGTTCGTCGGATAAGGTAAATTTTGAGCTGATTTACGACACCAAGGCCTGCATTGAAATACCATTAAACACTGCTCTGTTCTCGTGGGTGATTGAGAATCTGTGCAAAAATGCCATCGATGCAATGACCAATCACGGCACCATAACCATCCGTGTAAAAGAAAAAGAAAAACAGGTAAATATTGACCTTACCGACACCGGCTGCGGCATCTCAAAAAATCATCAGAAATCAATATTCCACCCTGGTTTTTCAACCAAAAAACGTGGCTGGGGCTTAGGGCTTTCGTTGGCAAAACGTATTGTTGAGATTTACCACGAAGGCAAAATCTTTATCAAATCGTCGGAAATGGGAAAAGGAACCACTTTTCGAATTATTCTGAACAAATAAAAACTAAACTCAAAACAGTAAGTCCCGCAGTGTTCGATCACCGAACTTAGCACTTATGCAAATGGCTCAGGTTTAACTGTTTTGATTTGGAAAGAAATTTCAAATATTTCCAAGTTTTCTTTAACTGTTAATAAAAAATTTATACTTTTGCATCCACTTTTTTTGGAATCGTGAGCTGGAAGAGCAAATATAATATTGAGTTTAAAGGTCTTAAAGAAGGCCTGCACGAATACCAATTTGAGGTAAACGAGAAGTTCTTTGAGCATTTTGAGGAGAGTATGGTTGACAACGGGGAAGTTAGCGTAAAAGTTGAACTTGAAAAACGAAGTGCATTTCTGAGATTAAGCTTTGCACTCGAAGGATGGTTAGAGCTTGTATGCGACCGCTGCCTCGACAATTACAATCAAAACGTATCTTTAGAAACCGAATTATTTGTAAAATTTGGCGAAGAAGATGCCTTTGAAGAAGGCGACAATGTAATTTGGGTTTTACCCGAAGAACACGCCATAAACCTGGCTCAAATTATTTACGAATACGTTACACTAAGTATTCCGTTGCGGCATGTTCATCCGGATGAAAGCGGAGAAAACAGCTGTAACCAGGAAATGATTGACAGATTAAACAATATTACACAGCACGAAGCGGACGACGATGAAGAAGAAGAAATTGATCCGCGCTGGGCTGCATTAAAAAATTTAAAAAATAATAATTAAAAATACATAACAATGGCACATCCAAAGCATAAAACATCGAAAGCGAGAAGGGATAAAAGACGTACGCACTACAAAGCAGTTGCCCCTACTCTGGCTACTTGCTCAAACTGTGGAACAACTGTAAAATACCACACAGTATGTCCTGAATGTGGTTACTACAGAGGAAAACAAGTAATTGAAAAAGAAATTGCATTATAGTTAAACAAGCATCCGGAAGCTCCGGATTTAACTAACAAAAATCCATCTTTGGCAAGTTCCGAAGATGGATTTTTTGTAAACACCCGCCCGCATTTCCTATTTTCTGATTTTTCGAACGATGTTATAAATAGTTCTGCCTTTAAGAACATTTTTTCACCTTCCCATACCATATCTGCTGGCATTTCTTTGCTGTCTCCTGTAAATCGCTCTACATTTAACCCCGGTAAAAAAAAACACCACAACTTTTATTTTCAGTAAACAAAAATTAGTATTTGAATAATGGCTAACATCAGGGCAGCAATTACAGGAGTTGGAGCCTTCCTCCCGGAATACCGGTTAACAAACGAAGAAATCAGTAAAATGGTTGACACCTCAGACGAGTGGATCATGCAACGTATCGGGATTAAGGAGCGAAGGATTTTAAAGGAAGAAGGGAAAGCAACCAGCGACATGGGAGCTCGTGCAGTGGAGAATTTGCTGGAAAAAACCGGCACATCGCCCGATGAAGTTGACATGCTGATTTGCGCTACTATTACCCCGGACATGAACATTCCGGCAACTGCCAACATTATTGCACACAAAACAAATATTCACAACGCCTGGAGCTTCGATTTAAATGCCGCTTGCTCCGGATTCATTTTTTCCCTCTCAACAGCAACACAATTCATCGAATCGGGGCGCTACAAAAAAGTGGTAATCGTTGCCGCCGAAAAAATGTCGTCCATAATTAATTACGAGGATCGCACCACCTGCCCGCTTTTTGGCGATGGCGCAGCAGCCGTTCTGGTTGAACCAAGTACCGAAGATGTTGGTGTTATCGACTACATTAACCGCGTTGATGGTTTAGGGCGCCACCACCTGCACATAAAAGCCGGCGGATCGTTAAAACCAGCCTCCGAGGAAACCGTAAAAAACAAAGAGCACTACCTCTATCAGGAAGGACAAGCCGTTTTTAAGGCTGCCGTATCGAGCATGGCCGATGTAGCGGTTGAAATTATGGAAAAGCACAACATCAGCGCCAAAGATATTGCGTGGCTGGTTCCGCACCAGGCCAATATGCGTATAATTGAAGCTACCGCCCGCCGAATGGGCATTAGCAAAAAACAGGTAATGATCAATATCCGTAAATACGGAAATACCACAGCAGCTACAATTCCGCTTTGTTTGTGGGATTACGAAAAGCAACTGAAAAAAGGCGATAACATTATACTCGCAGCTTTTGGTGCCGGATTTACCTGGGGAAGCACCTACTTAAAATGGGCTTACGATCCGAAATAAGAGCAAACAATAGATGTCAGATTTTGCCGTTCTGTTTGTGGGATTCTAAATAATTATTTTTTTGCTGAAGATGCATTTTGTTGTATCTTCAGGCACCCAATTTTTAAGGACAGTAAAGAAGTTAGGGACCATGGCAAAACAAAACACAAGAACGTTTGGCGAAACCCCCGATCAGGCAATCAATATTTTAGGCGAAGGCACCATTATTAAAGGCGATATTGCAGCCAGTAGCGATATTCGTATTGATGGCCAGCTAATTGGCAATCTGGAAGCTAAAGGCCGGGTTGTTATCGGCCCTAAAGGCAGAATCGATGGCAAAGTAAAGTGCAATAATGTTGAGATCGCGGGTTTTATAAAAGGCAAAGTTACTGTTGATGAGCTATTGAATATGAAAGCCTCGGCAAAAATTGAAGGCGATATTATTGCCGGAAAACTGGCCGTTGAACCCGGTGCAACTTTTACCGGTACCTGCGCCATGGGAGGAAGCAGTGCTCCTGCAAAAGAAGATGCAAAGGAAAAAACCTTATACAACCAGAAAAACTAATTCGTTTATTCGTTATTCCAGCCTCGGATTCGAGATGATGGCCATTATCGGAGGATTTACCTTTTTGGGCTACAAAATCGACCAATGGATGGATAACGAATTTAAAGGATTTACGCTTGCACTGGTTATTTTTGGAGTAATTGCATCTATTATTTATGGCGTAAAAAATTTGTTGACCCCGGATAATAAATCGAAAAAAACGAAAAAGTAAATGAAACCTTTCATTGTAAAACTCACCGGAATAACCCTGGCTATTGCCTTAACTGGCTGGCTGGTCTTTTCGCTGGCGTTACCCGAATTCTATTTACCAATACTTCCCTTCCTTTTACTTTTCTTCTATTTGGTTACAATCAGCATTCATGCCTACCAGCTTAAAATGGCCCAAAAGGATATCGGCAAATTTACCCGTAGCAATATGCTTGTTACATTTTTCAAACTCGTTTTGTATTCGCTTGTAGCCCTTGTTTATATTGCCGTTGACAAAGAAAACGCCATTCCGTTTGTTATCTGTTTAATGCTGCTTTACCTGTTTTACACCTTTTTTGAAGTAACCGAGATTACCAAGTCAACAAAGTCTTCTGAGAAAAAGTAAAACTCCGGCTCTCCTCTTCTTCACGCAAAAACAGGTTTTTAAACATGGTTAATTATTAAATGAAAAATATCAAATTCCATTCACGGACCAAAAAATCTTATAAATTTGTGAACCTGAGAACAGAATTTTCGTTTTAACAATCTGACAAAATTCTTATCGAGAAGCGTTTGTTTATAGTGTTTATAGACAAGTTAAAACAAAGAAAAACTGAATTAACCATGCTTAAGCTTACTAAAGCCGTCTTTTTATTCTTTGCCTTTTTATTACCAGGTTATGGCCAGCTTCAGGCCCAACAAGGGCACGAAGAAGAAAAGACACACGTAACAGAAAGTCATTCAGAAGAAATTGAGGCACATGCCTCAGACACGCACGCTGAAGAAGGATTTAACGCCGGAGAATTTGTGATCGACCACGTTTCCGATTCGTACGATTGGCACATTACATCGTTTGGCGATAAGCACATCAGCATTCCTCTTCCGATAATCGTTTACAGCAAACAGCCTGAATTACACGACGGACAAGCTTTTCATGTGTTTATGTCGTCGAAATTTCACCACGGACACAGTGCTTACAAAGGTTTCCGTATTTCGGAAAGCGAGGAATTTAAAGGAAAAGTAGTTGAGCTGGATGCTGCAGGACTCGAAATTGGAACACCCATCGATATTTCAATCACAAAAACAATTGCCGGCATTTTGGCATCGGTAGTTATTTTATTGTGGCTGGTTTTTGCAACGGCTAAGCTGGCTAAAAAGAACACAGGGAGAGCGCCAACGGGCGTACAAAATGCCTTGGAACCAATCATCTTTTTTATTCGCGACGAAGTGGCAAAACCGGCCATTGGCGAACACAAATACGAAAAGTTCATGCCTTTCCTGTTAACCCTGTTCTTTTTTATCCTGATCAACAACTTCATGGGATTGATTCCAATTCCGCCATTTGGAGCCAATGTTACAGGAAATATTGGGGTTACAATGGTACTGGCTTTATTCACTTTTGCAATAACAACCATTAACGGTAACAAACATTACTGGAAAGAAATTTACAACCCGGACGTTCCGTGGTGGTTAAAGTTCCCCATTCCGTTAATGCCTATCGTTGAACTTTCGGGCGTAATTACAAAACCATTTGTTCTCATGGTCCGGCTCTTTGCCAACATGATGGCGGGCCACCTTATTGTAATGGTGTTTGTGAGCCTTATTTTTGTATTCGGCAGCTTGTTTGGCCCGGCAGTTGGATTAGGAGCAAGTCCTATTTCCATTCTGTTCTCGGTGTTCATTTTGCTGCTCGATGTTTTGGTATCATTTATTCAAGCATATGTTTTTACGCTGTTGTCGGCACTCTATTTCGGAATGGCGACAGCAGACCATCATTAATATTTAAAATTAAAAGCTATGTTATCAGCTATTTTAACAGTATTGCTACAAGCGGCCGCCGGTGCGTCGGTTGGTAAAATGGGAGCAGCAATTGGTGCAGGTTTAGCAGCAATTGGAGCTGGTATGGGTATCGGTAAAATCGGTGCCAGTGCCATGGAAGCTATTGCCCGTCAACCGGAAGCAAGCGGCGACATCAGATCGAACATGATTGTGTCGGCAGCACTTATCGAAGGTGTTGCATTCTTCGCAGTAATTGTTTGTATCCTAATCGTTTTTGTATAGCAAAAAACTTTGGCAGCCATCCCGGGGATTGCCCGGGATGCCGTTGCCCCATTAAAATTTTAGATCATGGGATTAGTAATGCCGAATCCGGGCACCATCTTCTGGATGCTCATCATTTTTGGAATCGTATTTTTTGTTTTAAAGAAGTTTGCGTGGAAACCAATTCTTACCGCTTTAAAAGAGCGCGAAGATTCAATTGCAACTGCTTTAAACTCGGCCGAAGAGGCTAAAAAAGAAGTAGCCGGGCTAAAAGCCGATAACGAAAAAGTTATTGCTGAAGCACGCCGCGAAAAAGAAGCGATTCTGAAAGAGGCCAAAGAGCTAAAAGATAAAATTGTTGCCGAAGCCAAAGAAAAAGCCGGCGAAGAAGCGCAAAAAACCATTGCTCAGGCACGTCAGCAAATCGAAGCTGAAAAAACAGCCGCCATAAACGATATCAAAAAACAAGTGGCCGAACTTTCGGTAAGCATTGCTGAAAAAGTGATTCGCAAAGAGTTAAGCAACAAAGGCGAACAGGAAAAAATGGTTGACGGATTAATCGACGACATCAAGCTGAATTAAGTATGGACCAGAGCGCAATAACTGTACGATACGCCAAAGCTTTCTTTTCAACAGCTAAAGAGAAAAACCTGCTTGACAAACTAAAAACCGATATCCAGTTGGTAATGGATGTCTGCAAAGAATCGAAAGATTTTATTCTTTTGCTGGAAAGCCCGATCGTAAAATCATCAAAAAAGGCAACCTTGGTAAAAAGTATTTTCGAAGGTAAAATTGAAGCGATCAGTCTTAACTTTTTATTGCTGATCGTTCAAAACAAACGCGAAGTACACATTCCGGGCATCTGCCGCAATTTTCTCGATCTCACCCGAAAAGACCTCAATATTAAATCGGCAGTTCTTACAACAGCTTCCGAGGTTGATGCCTCAACTCTAAAAAAAGTGGAAGCACTGTTGGGAAAAGAGCTGAATGCTACTATTGAGTTGGCGGCCCAGGTTAATCCCGAAATTCTTGGAGGTCTGGTATTGCGAATGGACGACAAACAGTACGATGCCAGCGTGGCAACCCAATTACGCAAGGTGAAACAAACCTTGTTAGAAACCGAATTATAAACGAAAGCGACAAGCAAAAAATAATAAAACATGGCTAGTATAAAACCTGCTGAAGTATCTGCAATTCTGAAGCAACAACTCGAAGGATTTAAATCGGCAGCCGAACTGGAAGAAGTTGGCACCGTACTACAGGTTGGTGACGGTATTGCCCGTATTTACGGACTTTCAAACGTTGAATCGAACGAAATGATCGAATTCGAAAACGGCATGAAAGGGATCGTGTTAAACCTTGAAGAAGACAATGTTGGTGCTGTGCTTTTAGGTCCTACAGAAGAAATTAAAGAAGGCGATACCGTAAAACGTACACGTCGTATAGCATCGATTAACGTGGGCGAAGGCCTGCTCGGACGCGTGGTTAACACCATTGGCGAAGCCATTGACGGAAAAGGTGCAATTACCGGCGAACTTTTCGAAATGCCTTTGGAACGTAAAGCGCCGGGTGTAATTTTTCGTCAGCCTGTAAAAGAACCGTTGCAAACAGGATTGAAAGCTGTTGATGCCATGATTCCGATCGGTCGTGGTCAACGCGAATTGATTATTGGCGACCGTCAGACAGGAAAAACGGCAGTAGCTATTGATACCATTATTAACCAACGTGAATTCTACGAACAGGGAAATCCGGTTTACTGTATATATGTTGCTGTGGGGCAGAAAGGTTCTACCGTTGCCAACATTGCAGCAACGCTTGAAAAAGCCGGTGCAATGGCCTATTCGATAATTGTTATGGCAACGGCATCCGATCCTGCTGCATTGCAATTTTACGCACCATATGCAGGTGCTGCCATCGGCGAATATTTCCGCGATACCGGTCGCCATGCATTAATTATTTACGATGACCTTTCGAAACAAGCCGTTTCGTATCGTGAGGTGTCGCTGTTGCTTCGTCGTCCACCGGGCCGTGAAGCTTATCCGGGTGATGTTTTCTATTTGCACTCGCGCCTGTTGGAACGTGCTGCAAAAATCATCGAATCGGATGAAATTGCGAAAGACATGAACGACTTACCGGAATGTTTGAAAGACAAAGTAAAAGGTGGTGGTTCGTTAACCGCACTTCCTATTATTGAAACACAGGCCGGCGACGTTTCAGCCTATATTCCAACCAACGTAATTTCAATTACCGACGGACAGATCTTCCTGGAGTCGAACCTGTTTAACTCGGGTATTCGTCCGGCGATTAACGTGGGTATTTCGGTATCGCGAGTTGGTGGTAGTGCACAGATTAAATCGATGAAAAAGATATCGGGTACATTAAAACTCGACCAGGCACAGTTCCGCGAACTGGAAGCTTTTGCCAAGTTTGGTTCCGATTTGGATGCCGCTACCATGCGCGTACTCGACAAAGGGCGTAAAAACGTGGAAATCCTGAAACAAGGACAGTATTCTCCGGTAAAGGTGGAGCATCAGGCAGCTATTATCTATTGCGGAACCAACGAGCTGCTTCGTAGTGTACCAATTGATAAGGTGAAAGAGTTTGAAGCCAATTTCCTGGAAACAATGGAAATGTCGCACCGCCCGGTTCTTGATGAACTGAAAGCCGGAAAACTTACTCCTGAAATTGAGGAAACAATTCGGAAAGTAGCTGCTGAAACAGCAGAGAAATACAAATAACAAGGACTGATATGTTGATGGAGTGAAGGATTGAATTCAGTCTTTCTCCAAATCAATCCTTCAATCAATAAGATATGGCTGGATTAAAAGAAATACGCACACGGATAGCATCGGTAAAAACAACCCGGCAGGTAACCAGTGCCATGAAAATGGTGTCGGCTGCCAAATTAAAAAAAGCACAGGATGCTATTTTGCAGATCAGACCGTATGCCGAAAAACTACACGAGATACTAACTTCGCTGAGTGCCAGCCTCGAGAATGTGGAAGATTCGGTTTATACACAATCTCGCATGCCTGAAAATGTGCTTTTGATTCTGGTATCATCAAACCGCGGTTTGTGTGGTGGTTTTAACAGCAATATCTCCAAGAAGGCCATTGAGGTAGCCAATACAAAATATGCACGACAGTTGCAATTGGGAAACCTTGATTTTATGTGCATCGGGAAACAGGGAGCGCGTCAGTTAAAACACCGTGGTTACAAGGTTGTGGCCGACGAAAACGAGTTATTTGATGAGCTAACTTTTGACAATGTTTCGAGAGTTGCCGAAGAGTGTATGAAATCGTTTGCCGACAAACATTACGACCGCATTGAATTGGTATATAACCAGTTTAAAAATGCCGCCGTTCAGGTACAGGCTGCCGAGCAGTTTCTCCCGGTTGAAATGGAAGAAGGTGAAGATAATGGCAACTTCGATTTTATTTACGAACCATCAAAAGAGCACATTATCCGGGAATTGATTCCACGTTCGTTAAAAATTCAGTTTTACAAAGCTTTGCTCGATTCGAATGCAGCCGAGCACGGTGCCCGAATGACAGCAATGCATCAGGCAACGGATAATGCTACCGAATTGATTGGTTCGCTTACTTTGGAATACAACAAAGCACGTCAGGCAGCAATTACCGGAGAAATCCTGGAAATTGTAAGTGGTGCCGAAGCATTAAACGGATAATTCGTTTTTATAAAAATATTAGGAAACCGTTCTTTGAAAGAAGAGCGGTTTTTCTATTTATAAACCGGGCTCACCCACGTTTCTTTTGGAGAATATTTACTTTCGGCAGCCCAACGGATTCCGCGTTTCATAATTTCCAGCGCTTCCGTCACTTCAAAATCAGTCATAACGTGTCCCAACGAACTGTAAAATATACGTCCGTTACCATAGTATTTTTTCCAAACAACCGGCATCACACATTCATCAATCCACGAGGCATGTTCAGCAGTAAATTCTGTTGTCGCCAGCACTTTTACATTCGGATCGATATGCATGTAATACTGCTCCGAATGCATTTTAAAATCATCCATTCCTTTTGTTACCGGATCATTTTTATCGGTAATTTGCACCGAATAATCAGTAACACCACCTGGATGCGCGACCCACTGCCCGCCAACCATAAACTGGTATTCGGTATTATTTCGGAACGAATCGCCTATACCGCCATGCCAGCCCGAAAAACCGGCTCCGTTTCGTACGGCTTTTAACAGGCCCTTTTCCTGCTCGTTGGTGATGGTTCCCATCGTCCAGCTTTGGATAATCAGATCAACCGATCCCATTAATTCTTCATCCAGGTAGCTATCCAGGTTGTCCGACACCGTAAGCTCTGCTCCCTCTGATTTTAGCCATGGCACAAATACGTCGACCGATTGTTGTGGCTCGTGACCACTCCAACCACCATAAACATAAAGTACTTTCTTTCCTTTCAACGAGTTATTATTTTGCATTTTCTCCACGGCATAACTTTTTGGAGTTAAGAATAGTAAACCAGCTCCGGCCAAAGCGGCAGTTTTTATAAAATTCCTTCTACTCTTGTGTAACATAGTTTAGTTGATTTAATACTTCGCCCAAAATAAACGAAAATGTTGGAATATAAAATCGAAAACCAACTTATACACTTTTCAAGTTACAGCGCATAACAAGAAAAAGTCAGTTGGAGAAAAATAAAATGATGAATTTCCTTTTTATATTTTCAGACCCTTTTTTCTTTTATAATGCTTACTATCAATATTTTGACTTGCCTCCACACCAAATAACAATTCCCCAAAGCCCACTATCATGCTGTATTTCTGCGCTTTACCATTTTTTTCATTTTCATTTTAACGAAGTATTGCGTAAATTGTATAGACATACCCATTGAGTTAAGTGATTTATAGCCAGATTTTTCAAAACAATTAACTAAAGATTACATTATGAAAAATTTTGCTGTATTGCTAATTTTAACCCTCCTTGCAAGTACATCAGTCGCTCAGAAAAAAAATGGTACCGTGTTTAACGAACACGAAACCATTGACGCAACAAGAGGCTTTTGGGATGCCGTTAAAAAAGGCGATGCCGAAAAAGTAAAAACCTATTTTGCCGACTCGGTGCTGATTATTCGGAACGGTAATGACTGGGAAACCTCGGCTGAAAACTTTAGTAAAAACACGAGTTACTGGATCAATAACTTTGTGAATTTTAACGTTGAAGATTCACCGGGTTCGTATCCCGATGCAATTGAATACCCAGACGGAAAAATGTGGGTTCAGGATTGGTTGCAGCTCACCGGAACAAACGAAAAAACCGGCATAAACCTGGATTTGCACATGCACTGCCTGTACGCCTTCAACGACGATGGAAAAATAGCTGCCTTTTTTCAATATTATAACAATAATGTTTTCGAGAACATTAGGGATGCTCAAACAACCCGCGAAAATGGGCAGGTGTATATTAACCATCCTCACATAGCCACGGTAAGAAAATTGCTGAATACCTATGTTGCTGAAGATGTAGAAGGTTTCAAAGATTTCTTCACTGAAGATGCCATTTTCAGTAGTTTGCCCGGTGGCTACGATGTAACTATGAACCTGGAAGAAAGAGCTGCGGATGTTGCCGACCATTTTGCCACCCGAAAAGATATCCACTTCGAGCAGGTTGGTTACCCCGATTGTATTTTCTACGAACTGAATAATGGATATGTAGTTTATTCGTGGTGGAATTATTCGTACACCGATGAAGAAAGTGGTAAAAAAGTGGAGATGCCTTTAATGCTGTCTCATTCATTTAATGATGACGGAAAAATCATCCGCGAAATGGCTTATTTTAGCACTAATCACGTAACAGAGTAATACAATCTATTAGACGAAAAAAGGAAGCAGTTGTGAGGATTGCTTCCTTTTTTTGTGGGTCGTGGCAGATTCGAACTGCCGACCTCATGCCTGTCAAGCATGCGTTCTAAACCAACTGAACTAACGACCCCTACCCTGTCATCCGTCAGCTAACGGACTGAACCAGCTGAGCTAATTCCTCCTGAAGAGGACATAAAAATAACAAAAAAGAGACATCGCTAAATGTCTCTTTCTCGTTTTATTTACTGTATATCTCGCTTAAATAAGAAACTTGATAACAAACAAAATCACCAGTACAATCATTACGATTGAAATATCTTTCATTTTTCCGGTTAAAACCTTCAACAATACATAGGAAAGCATACCAAAAACAATACCCTCAGCAATACTATAAGTAAGTGGCATTGCAATTATTGTAATAAACGCCGGTATAGATTCGGTATAATTTTCAAAATCAATTTTAAGGATTGGCGACATCATAAAGAAACCAACCAAAACTAATGCTGGTGCTGTTGCTGCTGCAGGCACCATGGTAAACAATGGTGCAAAGAACAGAGCAATAAAGAACAATACAGCGGTAGATAATGCAGTTAATCCTGTTTTACCGCCTTCGGCAACACCCGATGCACTCTCTACATAAGTAGTAACTGTACTGGTTCCGAAAATCGCACCAAAGAAAGTACCAATTGAATCGGCAAAAAGTGCTTGTTTTACGCGTGGGACTTTTCCTTCTTCATCCAACATCCCTGCTTTTGACGACACGCCAACCAGTGTTCCTACTGTATCGAACATATCCACAAAAAGGAAAGTAAACAGTACAATCAGCATATCCAGCGTGAAAATCTGGCTAAATTCAAATTTCATGAAAATAGGAGACAACGACGGTGGTACATCTACCAGATGTCCTTCGGGCATGTGAGTAACTCCAAACGGAATTCCGGCTATAGTTGCTGCAAAAATACCAATCAATAGAGCACCTTTAACTTTCAGAATCAACAAAACTGCTGTAAGCACAATTCCGAATAAAGCGATAAGTACGGCTGGCGACCCCATATCGCCTAAACCAACCAAAGTCGCATCATTATTTATTACAATACCGGAATTTTGAAGTCCGATAAACGCAATAAACAATCCGATACCAGCAGAAACGGCATGTTTTAGCGGAAGAGGAATTGCATTTACAATTAACTCGCGAATATTAAAGGCAGTAAGCAGGATAAAAATTACCCCTTCAAGAAAAACTGCAGTGAGTGCAAACTGCCAGGAATGTCCCATTCCCAAAACAACGGTGAAGGCAAAGAAAGCATTCAGTCCCATTCCCGGGGCAAGGGCAAATGGCAACCGGGCTACCAGAGCCATAACCAAGGTTGCAACAAAAGCCGATAAGGCAGTTGCAGTAAACAGCGCATGTTTATCCATTCCTGTGGCACTTAATATATCCGGGTTAACTGCCAGAATATAGGCCATAGTCATAAACGTAGTTACTCCTGCAAGTATCTCCGTTTTTACGTTTGTTTTATTCTCTTCGAGTTTAAAAAACTTGTTCAGCATTATTCAGTTTTTTTATTGAATTTAGAAAGTATATTTTACTGCTAACGTTGGTTTAACAGCAAACTCATCACCAACGAAGTTGTTGCTTAACTCGATTTCAGTACCAAACGAGAAGTTTTTACATGGGTTGTACCACAATTGAGGCTCGGTTAAGAAACGATAGTCAGTTCCCCAGTACATTTCTTCTTTCCAGAAATCAGCAAAACCGGTAAAAGTAAATTTACCTTCTGCCATTTGCACGGTCCATACAGCTGTTAACTGAAAAGAGTTTTGATTTTTTGTACCGTTTTCAAGTTTATTTTTAATGTTCTTGTAGTTGGCTTGCAGGGTTAAAATTTTCGAGAAATCAGCCGAAGCCCAGGTACGTTCCACACCTGCCAGCCAGCAGTTTTCAATAGGAATCCAAGCTTCCGGGGCAACACTCATTGTTCCGCCGTTGTATTCAACACGTGGCATAAATTTCTGGGTTTCGTTCCATTTAAAAGCACGTGCAATTTCCCAGTAAGCTAATGAAATACCATTGTCGATTCCTGTTCCATCAGCACCATAATCCATGTCGATGAAAAAGAAAGTCGATCCGTAAGCATCGGGACGGAACATTTCTACTGTTGAAGTTAGCATTTTCCGGCCATCACCGAAATCGTAATGTAATTGAACATTTTGTGCATTAACGCCAAAAACAAATGCAACAAATGCAATTGCAAGTAAAACTTTTTTCATTTGTTTAAAAATTTTGGTTTTTGTTTTGAAATGAAACCTAATATTCAGTAAAACCAGTTGTGTAAAAGTTCAGATTCGAACTGTTCCTTCATCCTCAGTCACTGCAAATTAAACTCACTTCCTACTTATTAAATAAAAAGAATTGATATTTAGCAGCTGCTAAAATAATTAAAGTTTCGTTTTTACGAAACACAAAGTAGGCTAACACCCTCTGAATTGAAACGTTATAAATAAAAAAGAAAACCCCGGTCAGAACGACCAGGGCATTTCATTGAAATCGGGAAGATAAAAAATAAGGGTCTTATATTATATATATTCTTCAGAAGCTTAAAAAGTAACCCGGCCAAACTTTATTAAGATGCAGTAAAAATAATTACTCCGCCAATGCTTCGTATAAAAATACATTAACAGGATAAAGCTGTTCGTAAAGCTGTACCACTTCTGTAATGTAGCCATTTCCGGATACCAGCCTGTCTCCCAGCTGTTTTGAATAAATATACGATTTGTATTTCAGCAAATCAATGTGTTCATGATCTTTCGGAAACCCCTTTGGCGCCAGTTTTAATTTATCGTCAAACATTTCCGGAAATTGTTTTTTAAAACCGGGCTCATTGCAAATTTCCAGAAACTCTTCGGCATGATCGGCCATATAATTCCGTATCGATTTTAACACCGGTGCCGGTGGCATATATATTCCTCCGGCAATAAAACAAGCACCGGGCTCGATATGTAAATAATACCCCGGGTTCATACTTTTCCGGCCTCCTTTACAAATAAAGCTGCCAAAATTGGTTTTGTATGGGCGTTTATCTTTTGAAAACCGTACATCGCGAAAGATTCTAAAAACACAATCTTTGGGTTGTAATCCCCGCACTGCCGAATCAAATTCGCCAATCTCATTAATCAGCACATCGGTAAGAAAAAGTAACTTTTCTCTGCTTTCCTCGTACCATTTTCGGTTCTCGTTAAACCACTCGCGATTGTTGTTTTCTTCCAGCTGCTTCAAAAATCCAAGAACTTTCTCCATTGTAGAATATTTTGCACTATTTTAGCTTTCAATGTAAACAAAAAACAGAATTGATGCTAAAAAAGTTTGCCCTAATTGTTGCAGGTGGAAGCGGAAACCGAATGGGGACTTCCGTTCCAAAACAGTTTCTCGAAATTGAGGGAAAGCCTGTTCTGCTATACACTTTTGAAGCCTTTTTACGTTTCGACCCCGACATTGAATTTGTGCTGGTTTTACCCGAAACACAGCTTGAGCACTGGAAGAAACTTTGCAAAAAACATGCATTCAACACACCGTACAAACTTGCTTTTGGAGGCGAAAATCGTTTTCAATCGGTAAAAAACGGGCTCGCAGAAATTAACGATGATGGCATTGTTTTTATCCACGATGGTGTTCGGCCGCTTGTTACCCGGAAAACCATAGATCATTGTTTTACCACAGCTAAAAAATGGGGCAACGCTTTGCCGGTTGTTCCTCCGGCGGAATCGATTCGTTATGCGGATGAAAACGGCAACAAAGCTGTTGACCGAAGCAAATACTTTTTGGTGCAAACACCCCAAACATTTGATGTACAAACAATAAAAAAGGCGTATCAGGAGGCTCAGCACGAAAATTTTACCGACGACGCTTCAGTACTTGAAAACACCGGACATAAAATCCAACTGGTTAGCGGCAACCGCGAAAACATAAAAATTACCTGGCCCCAGGATCTTATCATCGCCAAAACCTTTCTTTTTCCACAATAGGAAAATCGGCATTTAGTGGTAAATATTCGCCACTCACCGATTAAACCCACGGAAACTTTCCGAAATGAAATAGTTTTGTGTAACTATTTTACTACTCAAAAGTCTATAGTTATGGGAAGTTTAAACACACCGAAATGTAAAAACTTTTTGTCCGAACAAAGTTTCCCGGAAAATTAAGCATACTTTTGCCACGTGGAAGAAAAGAAAAAATATATCATAGAAAACGTTGGCCATCTTTATTTTAAAAAAGGCATACGTGCGGTAACCATGGACACCGTGGCTGCCGAATTTGGAATATCGAAAAAAACACTTTACCAATATTTTACCGACAAGGAAGACCTGGTGAATCAGGTTATCGAGTTTTTTATCGACGAAAGTGGAAAAACATTTAAGCAGTTGGATGACAAAAATGCCATCGACAGCATTCTTCTCATTCGCAAACATATGGCATTTATTTATAAGTTCTATAATAATGGTATTGAAAAGGATCTGAAAAAGTATTATCCCAAACTATATAAAAAGATTAACGAGGTAAAACGCAAGCGCATATTTACCAACACTATCGACAATCTGAAACTGGGAATGGCGCAAGACCTGTATCGCACCGACCTTGATCCGTACCTGATTGCCAAACTGCAGGTGGGAAGAATGTTGTACACCATGAATCCGGATTGTGGAATTTTTGAAGAGTACGAAGTAAACTCGCTCCCATTTTTCGATAGCATGATGGACTACCACATGAATGCCATTTGCACCGATAAAGGAATAAAATACTATAAAAAACAACTTAACAAAGTTCAGTATGAAGAAACAAATTAAACAAATCATCTTGTTTTTATTCTTGTCAGTTGTGGGACTGTCGCTGAAAGCTCAGGAGCAAGAAACCACCCGGTTTTCGCTCCATCAGGCCACGCAATATGCCATGCAAAACTCGTATGTTTTATTCAATACAAAACAAGATGTAACCATTGCCCAAAAACAAGTTTGGGAAACCATCACTACCGGATTGCCACAGGTTTCGGGAACAGCCAATTACAGTGCATTTCTGAACCTACCGGTTTCCTTACTTCCCGGTGAATTTTTTGGAGAAGACCCTGGAACTTACATTCCTGTAAAATTTGGACAAGACTACAGTGCCGATTTCGGATTCAGCGTATCGCAACAAATCTTCGATGGTTCGTGGATTGTTGGAGTAAGCTCGGCCGAACTGTATTTAAACCTGGCCAAACAAGCCAACGAAAAAACGGAGATCGACATTCGCAGCGCGGTGGCACAGGCCTATTACACCGTGCTAATTAGCCAACGCTATCGCGAGATTATGCTTGAAAGCCTCGAAAACAGTACACGCTTGTACGAAGAAACCAAGGTGTATTACGAAAACGGTTTTCGCGAACAGCAAGATGTTGACCAATTGAGAATACTGCAAAAAAATGCCGAAAACGAGGTAATCCGCTCGGAAAGAGAACTGATAATTGCCAAAACGGTTTTGAAATATACCATGGGCTACGATCTGAATCAGGAGATTGAATTAGTTGACGACCTGGATATTTTCGTTTCGCCATTGGTGCAGGAGTTGAATTCCATCGATCTTGACCTGATCAACCACATCGACTACCGTTTGGCCCAGTCGAATTTTAAGGTTTCTGAAAAATTGTACAAACTGGAAAAAGTCGCCTATCTGCCTCGTTTCGATGCATTTTACAGCTACACGCGAACCTCGTATGGCAACAAAGCCAACCTGTTTAAAGAAGAGTGGTTCCCATCGTCGCTGATCGGATTTCAGGCAGCCATTCCCATTTTCAATTCAGGCAATAAACGCGCTAAAGTACAACAGGCCCGCATTGAACTCGACAAAGCAAAAAACGATATGCGCTACGCCGAAATCACACTTCAGAAAGATTATTTAACGGCATCGGCTGAAATGGAAACAGCACGCGAACAGTACTTAAACACACACGAAAACCGCGACCTGGCAAAAAGCATTTTGGATAAAACACAAATAAAATTCAATAACGGAATGGTTAGCAGTGCCGAGCTTACCCAGCAGGAAACACAGTACATAACCACTTCGCAACAATTGGTAACTTCAACATTAGCGCTGCTGCAAGCCGATTTAAATCTGAAAAAAGCCGCCGGCGCATTATAAACGAAAACAAAAAAACACATAAAATGAAAAAGATTTTATTCATAGTAACAACCGCCCTTATCGTTTCGGCTTGCGGAAACACAAACGTTACCGACGACGCCGCCAAACGAAAACAATTGCAGGAACTAAAGCAGCAGGTTCACACGCTCGAGCAACAAATTCATGTACTTGAAATGGAACTTAGCGCCAACGAAACCGAAGAACTGGTTAACATTAAAGCCAACACGCTTGAAAACCAAAAGTTTGAACACTTTATTGAAGTAACCGGAAAAGTAGAAGCCGAGCAGGATGTAGATGTAAGCCCTGAATCGGCAGGTATTATAAAAGAAGTTTTGGTTACTGAAGGACAACAGGTAAGCAAAGGACAGGTTTTGGCCCGCCTTAATACCGATGTGTTGGAACGATCGGTTGAAGAGCTGCAGGTGCAGTTGGATTTGGCCGTAACAAATTACGAGCGTCAGAAAAACCTGTGGGACCAGAATATTGGTTCTGAAATGGAATTTCTGCAAGCCAAAAATAACAAAGAGAGCCTTGAGAAAAGAATTAACAGCCTGAATACCCAAATTGAAATGGCCGAGGTAAAATCGCCTATCAACGGGGTGGTCGACATTGTTTACCAAAAGAAAGGAAACATTGGCAGTCCGCAAACTCCGTTTGCCAAGGTGATTAACACGAGCAACATTAAAATTTACGGCGAAATTTCGGAAACGTACATTACCAAAGTACACAAAGGCGACAATGTTGAAATTCGTTTCCCGGCCTTAAACAAAACTGTTGATGCAACGATTAACCAGATCGGGAATACCATCGATCCGAATAACCGCACATTCCGCGTTCGTATTAATATTAGCAACCCAACGAATATGATCAAACCAAACCTGGTTTCTATTCTTTCAATGCGCGACTATGTAAACGACTCGGCTATTGTGGTGCCTTCGCTTTATATTAAAGAAGATTTTAAAGGCCACTACCTGTATATTATTGAAAATAACGGCGGTAAAAATGTAGCTAAGAAAGTTTATGTAACACCAGGCGTTAGTAATAACAACATGACCGAAATTACCGACGGATTAACTGCCGGAACACAGGTTATTTCCGAAGGCTACAACCAGGTTGTTAACGGAACAGCCGTTAAGATCAATTAAACACCTATCAAAAAAAATTCTTCAAAATGGAGAAAGAAACTGAAAAACATAAATCTAAAATAACGCGCAAGTTTCAACCAACCTTTCTTGCGCTAAAGAATAAAACCACGGTGTATATTTTTACGGCACTACTGGTTTTATTCGGGATCTTCTCGTACCAGCAAATGCCCCGCGAGGCTATGCCCGAGATTGTGGTTCCCTACATTTTTATTCAAACATTGTACCCCGGGAACTCGCCGGTTGACATTGAAAACCTGTGTACCCGCCCCATTGAAAAAGAACTGAAAGGGCTAAAAGGGGTGAAAGAAGTAACCTCGGCATCGTACCAGGATGTGAGTACTATTATTGTAGAATTCAATACAAATGTTACCATAAAACAGGCTTTGCAGGATACCAAAGACCGGGTTGACCAGGCAAAATCGGAATTACCAGGCGATTTGCCCAGCGATCCGTATGTTACCGATTTCGACCTTTCGGAATTCCCGATAATGAACGTAAATGTTTCGGGCGAATACAACATGCGCGACCTGAAAAAGTATGCCGAAATATTACAGGATGAATTTGAAGGCTACCGGGAAATTTCGGAAGCCAACATCCGGGGTATCGAAGAGCGCGAGATACAAATCAATGTCGATCCGTATAAACTCGATGCTGTTGGACTAACGTTCGAAGATGTGGCTTTTGCCATTCAGCTGGAAAATATCAGTATGGGAGCCGGCCAGTTTACTGCCGACCAAACCCGCCGTACCATTCGCACCGATGCCAATTACACCAGTATCGACCAGATTGCCAACACCATAATAAAGGTAAACGAGAGTAAACCGGTGTACATACGCGACATTGCCACTGTTGTTGACGGGTATAAAGAACAAGCAACCATTGCCCGCCTTAACGACCAGCCGGTAATTACCTTGTCGGTTACCAAAAAATCGGGCGAAAATATACTTGCGGCTTCGCAGAATGTACTCAACGGAATTGACCAGCTAAAAGCACGCGGGCAAATCCCCAAAGACCTTGATATTATTATTACCGACGACATGACCCACTACATTGAAGATACCATATCGAACCTCGAAAACAGTATTATTCTGGGGATGATACTGGTAACTTTTGTGCTGTTTTTGTTCCTGGGTTTCCGCAATGCACTTTTTGCCGGTTTGGCCATTCCCTTGTCCATGTTCCTGTCGTTTGTTATTCTGCAACAAAGCGGCATTACACTCAACTCCATGGTACTTTACGGGCTAATTCTCGCACTGGGTATGTTGGTTGACAACGCCATTGTAGTGGTTGAAAATGTGTACCGGCTTTTTAGCGAAGGAAATCCACTGCAAAAAGCAACCAAACAAGGGGTAAGCGAAATTGCCTTTCCCATTATTTCATCTACATTAACAACACTTGCCGCATTTTTCCCGCTATTGGCATGGGAAGGTATTATTGGCGAGTTTATGAAAATATTACCGCGAACATTAATTGTGGTACTGGCCTCATCGCTGTTTGTGGCGCTGATTATTAATCCGGCATTTATTTCGTCCTTTATGAAAGTGGATGACATTAACCGGAAAATGAATGCAAAAAAAGTGTTGCGCAATGCAGCTGTTTTTGCCGGAGTTTCAGTGGTATTCTACGTAACCCGGATTTTCCTGCTTGGGAACCTACTGGCAACAGTAGCCTTTTTAATGGTTGCCAACCTGTTTGTTTTACGTCCGGCAGCCCGCTGGTTCCAAACCAAATTTCTGGTTTGGCTCGAGCACATGTACACCAGGCAGCTGAGACATGCGCTAAAAGGCCCATGGCCCTACATTTACTTCGGTGGAACATTTTTGTTACTGCTCTTTTCGGTGGGCTTCTATTTCGGGAGCAATCCCAAAACCGTGTTTTTCCCCGATACTGACCCCACAACAGTTTACGTAACCATGGAATTGCCACTGGGAACTTCAATCGAGAAAACCGACGAAGTATCGCGCGAAGTGGAAAGAATTATAAAAGAAACCATTAAACCGGTTAACCACATTGTGAAATCGGTTACCACCAATGTTGGTGTTGGAATGAGCGGCGGCACGTTCGACAGTAATGAAGAAAGCCCGAACAAGTCGCTCACATCGGTTTCGTTTGTTGAATACAAGCTGCGCGATGGCATAAGTACATCGATAATAATGCAGGATATTGCCAAAAACCTCGACGGGTTTGTTGGGGCTAAAATCTTTGTAAAGAAAGACGACCAGGGGCCACCAACAGGAGATCCGGTTAGTATTGATGTATCGGGCGATGAGTTTGACCTGTTAATCCGGATTACCGACGATTTTATGCGGATAATTGAAGAAGACAACATTCCCGGAATTGATGAGCTGCAATTGAACATTAATACCAACCAGCCCGAAATGCTTATCCAGGTTGATCGCGAGCAGGCACGTTTGTACGAACTTTCCACCCAGCAAATTGCCATGGCTTTCCGTAACTCGATTTATGGTTACGAAGCCAGCCAGTTTAAAGATGGCGAGGACGAATACGATATTTTTGTTCGCCTGGATGAAAAATACCGCAACGATGTTTCTACTTTAATGAACCAGAAAATTCCGGTTAACGGAAGTAAAATCCCCATTTCGTCGGTAGCATCGTTCGAGTATTCCACTTCGTATGATAAAATCAGCCGTATCGACAATAAACGGGTAATCAGCATTACATCGGGAGTTGTTGAAGGTTTTAATGCCAACGAAATTAACAGCCGCATTGCACAATTGCTTGAAGACTATGAAATGCCCGAGGGCTACACTTTCGAATTCTCGGGCGAGCAGCAGGAGCAGGCCGAAAGTATGGAGTTCCTGATTTATGCATTGATTATTGCCGTAGCCATGATTATGATTATTATGGTTACGCAGTTTAACTCGTTTATCCGCCCGGCAATTATTATTGCCACCGTACTTTTCAGCACCATTGGCGTTTTCCTTGGTTTGGGAATCTTCCAAATGGAATTTGTGGTAATTATGACCGGTATTGGAATTATTTCGCTGGCAGGAATTGTGGTGAACAACGGTATTGTACTGATCGACTACATCGACCTGACCCGAAAACGCAAACGTGAAGAACTGGGCTATTCTGAAAAAGCTTTTTTACCCAAACAAGTGCAGATTGATGCACTGGTAGAAGCCGGAAAAACCCGTTTACGCCCTGTATTGCTAACCGCAATTACCACAGTGCTGGGTTTGCTACCACTGGCCATCGGGTTAAATTTTAACTTCTTTACGCTGTACACGCGTTTCGATCCGCAAATATCGGTTGGTGGCGAAAGTGTAGCGTTTTGGGGGCCAATGTCGTGGACGGTAATCTTCGGTCTTACCTTTGCCACTTTCTTAACGCTGTTACTTTCTCCGGTAATGTATATGATTACCATCCGGATTAATTACGCGATTAAAAAATGGACCGGTAATTTACCGGAAGACAACAGGCTGAAGAAAGCAGAAGTACTGCAATAAACCGATACTTTAAACAGAAAACGGGTAGCCATTATTGACTACCCGTTTTTTATTTTTATAAATTTCTTGCGGATTACCCTGATTATCGCTGCCCAGATCCTCGATCTGTGTGCCATTAATTTCTACTACTAAACCAGCGAATCGCCTTTCTGAATACGAACATCGGTAACAAATTTCTTTATCTGATCTTCATCTTCGCGGCGGCAAATCATTAAGGTATCGTTTCGTTCGGCAATTATAAAACCATCGAGGCCTTGTATTACTGCCATCTTGTTTTTCGAAATATCTACAATACAGTTTTCGGTATCGTACAGCATTACATTATCGGCCCTGATTACGTTGCCCTGTTCATCTTTATCTTTGTTTTCGTATAACGAACTCCAGGTTCCCAGGTCGCTCCAGCCAAAATCGGCCGTTAACACATACACATTTTTTGCCTTTTCCATAATACCGTAATCAATTGATATGGCCTGGCATTCCGAATAGGTTTTCCGTATAAAAGGTTCCTCGCTTGCTGTATTCATTTTGCTGCGGCCATGTTCAAATTTCAAGGCAATTTCGGTGAGATGTTGCTGCAACGATTCGAGCATGGTTGACAGCGACGAAATAAAAATTCCCGAGTTCCAGTAAAACTCTCCGCTTTCGATAAAAACCTTCGCCATTTCCTGGTTGGGCTTCTCGGTAAAGGTTTTTACTTTATACAGGTTGTCAAGGTCATTAAACTCCTTTTTCCGTTTCACCTGAATATAACCATAACCGGTTTCGGGGCGGTTGGGCTTTATTCCCAGCGTTAGCAGCGCCGGTTTTTCAGTAACAAAATCCAAGCCGTTCCGGATTTGCTTTTTAAACGCCTCTTCTTTCAGAATAAAATGATCAGACGGCGTTACAATAATGTTGGCCTCCGGATCGACAACTGCAATTTTATTGGCAGCGTAAGCCAAACACGGTGCGGTATTGCGCCGCAGGGGTTCAAGCAAAATCTGTTCATCGCTAAGCTCGGGAAGCTGCGCTTTTACAAGATCTTTATACAATACGTTTGTAACAATAATAAAATTCTCTTTGGGTACGATCTCCTGAAACCGCTCGTATGCCTGTTGAATAAATGTTTTTCCTGTTCCTAAAATATCTAAAAATTGCTTTGGTCGTGCTGTGCGGCTTAGTGGCCAGAATCGACTTCCTACGCCACCTGCCATTATCACACAAAAATTGTTAGCCATCTGTCTGTGTTTTGTTCCTTAAATTGATTAATCCTGAGATTGTAACTTTGAAAGTACGGAATTATTTTGTTATTGTTGCCTCAGCCCCATTCAAATTCATAAAAATTTTGTTTCCGGTTATTAAGTTGTAATTTTAGCCGATTACATTAGCAAGAAACTTTAAGCAATGGGGTTTTTCTTTCATATAGGCCGATATTTTTCGATGCTGGCGCGTGTTTTTGCACGCCCCGAGAAACACAAACTCTATATCAGGCAGTTGTTTCACGAAATCGATAACCTGGGTGTAAACTCGGTGGGCATTGTAATTATCATTTCGATTTTTATTGGCGGAATTATGACCATCCAGTTCGCCTACAGTATGGCAAACCCGCTTTACCCTGTTGAACTGGTAGGTTTGGGCACACGCGACACGCTGCTGCTCGAATTTTCGTCAACCATGCTGGCGCTGATTATGGCCGGAAAAGTGGGCTCCAATATTACTTCGGAAATAGGCACCATGCGTGTTACCGAACAAATTGATTCGTTGGAAATTATGGGAGTAAATTCGGCAAGCTACCTTATTCTTCCAAAAATTATTGCAGTAGTTTTTGTCTTCCCGTTTTTGTATATCATTAGTGTATTTTTTGGTTTGCTGGGCGGTATGGTTACGGGTCCAATTGCAGGGGTAATCTCTATTCCCGATTATATTTCGGGCATCCAGTGGCTGTTTTATCCTTATTACATTACTTTCTCGATTATAAAATCGCTGTTTTTCGGATTTCTGGTGGCATCGGTGCCGGCCTATTTTGGCTATTACGTACAGGGTGGCGCACTCGAGGTAGGTAAAGCCAGTACAAAAGCCGTGGTAAACACCAATATCCTGATCCTGTTTTTCGACTTAATTTTAACCCGCCTCTTATTAACATGATTACGCTTAAAAACATTATAAAAACATTCGACGGCAATACGGTTCTGAAAAACATATCTACCGTATTCGAGCAGGGAAAAACCAACCTGATTATTGGCCGAAGCGGTTCAGGAAAAACGGTTTTGCTGAAATCAACACTTGGCCTTTTCGAGGTAGATAGCGGCGAGATTTGGTACAACGAACGCAATTTTACCCAGATGAATCAAAAGGAACGTAAAGTTCTTCGACGCGAGGTGGGAATGGTTTTTCAGGGCGGTGCGTTGTTCGACAGTATTTCAGTAGAAGGAAACGTACGCTTTCCGCTCGATATGTTTACTGAAATGAGTTCGGCCGAAAAACAAAAGCGTGTTGATTTTTGCCTCGATCACGTAAACATCGAAAAGCAGGCTTTTAAACTTTCGCCCAGCGAAATTAGTGGCGGAATGCAAAAACGTGTAGCCATTGCCCGCGCCATTGCGCTGAATCCGAAATACCTGTTTTGCGACGAACCCAACTCGGGCCTCGACCCCGAAACAGCAACGGTTATCGATCAACTCATTCAAACACTTACCAAAGAATTTCAGATGACCACCATTATTAATACGCACGATATGAACTCGGTGATAGAAATTGGCGAATCGGTGCTGTTTATTTCGCATGGCCAGAAAGAATGGGAAGGTACCAAAAACGAGATTCTGAGCTCGGGAAACCAAAAACTGGAGGACTTTATTTTTGCGAATAAACTTTATGCACAAATGAAGAAGGGAAAATAATGATTTGAATTAAGTTTTTGCAAACATCTTTTAAAACATTAGTTCAATACCGATTGACTAAAAAACTTCCGTTACTTTTACTCAAAATTCCGGAAAAAGAACAACAGTCTTCCGGCTACAAACTTTTTTAACATGAACTACGAATGCCTTATTTGCCAGGTAAAAGCACTGCAAAAACGTATGGACAAGTACGAAATTGCAGAGGAAAAACGAAATAAAATTGTAAGCCAGGCCATTTCAACCATTGCCGGAATCGACCTCGACAAAAGTTTTTCGCCCGAAATTACCAGCAATATTCTAAGAGAAATGGAGAAGGAATCGGATGTAAAAGATCCGTATGGTGCTGAGAAAAAAGAAAGCAACCACGCATTATTAGCGCGTTACAATGAGTTCAGAAATAAGGTGGAAGAGTCGGAAGATAAATTCGATACAGCACTGCGTTATGCCATTGCCGGAAACATAATCGATTTTGGGCCAACACACCATTTTGATGTAGATGGAACAATCGAGCGGGTGTTTCAAACCACCTTTGCTGTTGATGATTCGGAAGCCCTAAAAACCGAAATAAAAAAAGCTAAAAGCATTTTATACCTGGGTGATAACTGCGGCGAAATTGTAATGGACAAACTCTTTCTGGAAACCATCGGTCACCCGAATGTGGTATTTGCGGTTCGCGACCAGCCCATTTTAAACGATGCTACTTTAAAAGAAGCCCGCGAAGTTGGCTTGCACAAAGTTGCAACCTTAATCACCAATGGCGACAATACACCATCAACACTGCTGCACCGCGTAAGTAAAGAGTTTTTGGAAATCTACCGTTCGGCTGACCTCATTATTTCAAAAGGCATGGGCAATTTTGAAGGATTGATGGACGAAAACGATCGGCGCCTGTTTTACCTGATGATGATAAAATGCCCGGTTATCGGCCAAAAAGTTGGTGCTGAAAAAGGGGACTTTGTGGTGAAACGAAGCAAAAGCTAAACGCAAATATTTGCGAATGATGATTAACGATTTTAGATTTCAGAAGTAATAGGCAATACGCAAATAGCAGTTAGCAAACAATAAAACCTCAAAGTGTTTTCAAAACCTTGAAACGTTTAAACAACCTACTGAGTTCTATGTGCCTATTGTGTTTCAAAACCTTTGCGCCTTAGCGTCTCTGCGGTTCGATTTACGCGCTTAGCCGTTTAGAACTGCCAAACTGTTCTATTGTCAAATTGCTGAACTGTTAACCACAACTGAAAACTGTATACTTTCTGGTAATTGAAAACTTTTAAACACTAAGTCGCAAAGACACGGAGTTTTTTTGAACCACATAGAAACATAGGACACAGTAGATTCGATTTACGCGCTTAGCGGTTTTGAACCGCTTAGCGCATATAACTGGCACTCATTTATTGTATTGGGCTGTTCAATCCTTCAACAAATCAGTCCTTCAGTCCTTGTGTTCTTGTGTTAATCTACTTCTTCGGATCCAGCGTAACCACCGGAATAATCAATTCCTCCATCGAAATTCCGCCGTGCTGGAATGTGTCTTTGTAGTAATTCGCGTAATAATTGTAGTTATTCGGATAAGCAAAAAAGTCGCTTCCCTGCGCAAAAACATAGCTGGTACTCACATTTCGCGATGGTAAGTAAATACTTCGCGGGTCGCGAATTTCAAATACATTTTTTGCTTTGAAATTCAAATTTTTACCCAGCTTGTAACGCAGGTTGGTATTGGTTTCGCGATCGCCAATGATCTTCACGGGATTGTCAACACGAATAGCACCGTGGTCGGTAGTAATTACCACCCGAATATCCTCATCAGCAAGCGCCCGGAGCAACTCCAGCAACGACGAATTTTTAAACCAGCTTAAGGTTAACGAACGATAGGCTTTTTCGTTATTGGCCAACTCGCGAATCATGTCCATTTCGGTGCGGGCATGCGAAATCATATCCACAAAATTCACCACCATCACCGAAAGATCGCTTTTCAGAATATTATTGAGATTATCCTGCACCCAACGCTCCTTTTTAGCTCCCGATCCTTTTTCGAAATACAGGCTCTCTTTGCGCGAATAACGCTGTAGCTGCTTACGCAGCAATTCCTCTTCATTCCAGTTTTTGTGCCCTTCATTGTCGTCGTCGAGCCACAGTTGCGGGTACAACCTTTCAATTTCAGAAGGCATTAAACCGGCAAACATCGCATTACGTGCGTACATGGTTGCTGTGGGCAATATTCCGCAGTACATATCTTCCGAAACCGTGCGAAAATAGGTATTTATCTCGGGACTAAGAATACGCCACTGGTCGTAGCGTAAATTGTCGACCACCAGCACAAAGGTTTTTTTACCATCGTTGAGGTGCGGAAAAACACGGTGTTTAAAAATATCGGGCGACAACATCGGCCGATCCTCAAAATCCTGATCAAACCAATCCTGGTAGTTCTCTTTTATAAAACGGAAAAACGCCTTATTAGCCTCCTCCTTTTGCATGGTAAGAATCTGGTCCATGGCCGAATCTTCCGACTCGCTCAATTCCAGTTCCCAGTACACCAACTGGCGGTAAATATCTTTCCATTCGTCAAAAGTCAGGCGGTCGTTCAGTTTCATCCCAATCTGGGCAAACTGCATCTGGTATTTCGATGTGGTTTGCTCGGTAACCAGGCGCTTCTGATCGATGTTCTTTTTCAGTGTCAGCAAAATCTGTTTTGGGTTTACCGGCTTAATCAGGTAATCGGCAATTTTAGCGCCAATCGCCTCATCCATTATATTTTCCTCTTCGCTTTTGGTAATCATTACCACCGGCACATTGGGCGCAAGATCTTTAATCTTTGTCAACGTTTCTAAACCTGTCAGACCCGGCATATTCTCATCAAGAAAGATAATGTCGAAATAACCGGCTTCAACTTTCTCAATCGCATCGAGGCCGTTATTAGCCGTTTCAACTTCGTATCCTTTTTCCTGTAAAAATATAATGTGCGCCCGTAAGAGATCTATTTCATCGTCTGTCCAGAGTATTCTTGGCTTATTCATTCTGTTTTCGTTTTCTGTTTCAATTGTTCCAATAAGTTAAAGATAAGAACAAAATAGGTGCCGTTAAAGTATGTCTTAACAAACTTTAAGAGTTCTCTTCCGAGAAACTACACCTCTTAAGACAATTTACTTATTCAGGTAAACTTGTTTGTAGAAATCCATGTATTCGGTAATATTCTTCTCGCGAAGGAAAATACTGAAGTTCTCTTCCGAAATCAGGAAATTACGGTACTGAGCTGTTCCCAACGGATCGAACAGATCGCGGTTGCGCACCACCACACTAAAGTACTGACGTGCCGTTGCCTCATCTTCCATGCCGCGAACAATAATGAGCTGGCGAGCCTGATCCAGCTGCTGCTCTTCGATGGTGAAGCCCGAGTTGGCAAAATTCGACTGGTTATAAGCCGCAATGCCGTTAATAAAGGCGTCTTTAAATACACCCGTTGCCGGAATTACAAATACAATGCGATGTGGCCCTGAAATGTTCTGGTTGTACGGCGAACCGGTCAGCGAAGCAGGTGCAGCCTGAGCGGCAGGCGCAGGCTCGGCAGTTTGTGTAGTTGTAGTTGGTGCCGCTGTCTGGCTTTGGTTATCCGACGACGAATCGGAAGCCCTGCGCTGAATATAATTGTTGCGGAAGAAAGTAATGTACTCTTCCACCTTATTCTCGTCGAGTAAAGTTTGCAGGTTATCATCCGTAATCAGGAAGTTGCGATAAGTGGATTGTCCCAGCGGTTCGAACAAACTACGAGTGGTAATTGCCCTGCGGAAATACGACATCGATTCGTTGAGTGCCGGAATTCCGTGAACCACCAGTAAGCGATAATCGCCCACTTCTTTGGCCTGCAGCGCCAGGTTCCACGCCCTGAATTCATCGCGGTTAAAATCGGCAAATCCGCGCATTAATGGTCGTAACGACAGGCTTACGTCTTTTACGGCAATCACAAAATTCTGCGTGGTATCAACATTTGTATCGTATAATCCGGCCGGACCAGCGTTTACCGTAACAAAAGTACCACGTTCGTTTAGCGCATTTTCTTCGGCTGCGGCGCGCGCCATTAACTCTTCAGGCGAGATATCCATTTCGTCGTCGCTGAAATTTGAACGGATAAAACGGCTGTAATTCTTCACGAAGAACTTCATGTAATCGGCTGTTGAGCGTTCCTGCATAACCGCCCGGTAATTGGTCGACGATATTACAAAGTTCATATAATCAATTCCCTGCAAAGTTTTAAAAACCGGGGCTTTTCGAATGATCGCTCCGTGATAGATCAGCGCATTTTCTTTGTTGGTCATCGAGCGCACCAGCACAAAAGCCAGTTTATCATCGAGGTATTCCGTTTCAATATCAAAATCTATTTTTGTATAGTGGTCGATGTTGTAATTGGCAATGTCAAACTTCAGTCGATTCAAATCGATATTGTCTTCTTCTTCGCGCGGATAGGCAATTACAAAGTAGTGCAACAAATCTTCGTCGTAACTGAATTTTCCGCCAAACTCATCATCGGCAAAGAAATTTTCGGGCAGCAGCTCTTCGTTTTGAATTTCTTCGCTGATGTAGCCCATTTCCACCAGTTTCTGGTAATCGGTTAAGGTACTGTCCTGAATAAGCTGTAGGATTTCCCCGGCCAGTGGCGATGGTTCTTTTGCCGGATATTCTGCCAAATAACCTTTTAGCAAGACTTCAAAATTGTGCACGTCGGTTAAAACACCATCGGCAACCATTTCCATAAAATCAATTTTTGGAAGGATCACCGTATCCGGCTCCATGTTTTTCATTTGCCCGGTAAGCGACAACACATTTTGGTACCTTCCCTGCTTGTAATTTCGGAATGTTTCCTGGTACAAGCGGTTGAGACTATCGGTTTTGGCCGCCATTTCCACAAAGAAATTTGGATTTTGCAGGAACTGCGCGAACTTACTTTTCGGATATTCAGAAATGATGAGACTACGGTAGTAGTTTGCTCTTTCCTTATCGCCCATCAACTCATACAAATCGTACAAATCGAAATAAGCCGACAAAAGGTAAATATTGTTTGGATAACGCCTTATCAGCTCTTCAAAAGCCTCGGCCGAGCGCTCGTAATCTTCAAATTCCGATTTAAATATTTTACCTGAGTTGTAAAGTGCATCGCGAATTCGTGCGTGCGACACTGTCATCATCGAATCAGTTAAAGGTAAATCCTGCGTATAAAATTCCTTTTTCAGCGGGTCTTCAATACGCTGTTCTTCGGGTTCTACCTCTGCCATTTCTTCGCTTTCTTCCATCGAAACAGTAGCCTTATTCGATCGTCGCCAGTCGTCTTCCAATGTTCGCCGGCCCCATTGCTGCTGGAAAGTTACCCGCCCGTACGACACGGTTTGCGGATTGTAGAAATACCAGCCTCCGCCACCTGAATTTCCCATTCCCATGCGGTAACGGTTGGAGCGGTAATAGCCCTGACTTCGCGCATCCTGCATGGCCAGGTTTTCCATGTTTCGCTGGCGTTCCTGCTCTTCCTGCATCAAGTTCGCAATTAAAGCTTCACGTTCTACATCCGACATTTGCGCCACTCGTTGCAAACTGTCTTCTCGTTCAACCAACAATATATTATCCACCAAATTAGTTAAACTCCGGTAGCGTGCTGATACATTGTCGTAATTCGGGTATGTTTCATCGATAATAATCATTGCACTATCGTAATACGACTGTGCGCCGCGGTAATTCAGATCCTCGAAATAAATATCGGCCAAAGTAATCGACGATAAGGCCCGTTGGTATTGATTTTTAAAACTTGTAGCTACCGATTCTTTGTAGTTATCCTTGGCCACATCGCGGTTTCCTTCGCGGAAAAAAATGTTACCTAAGGCATAATAAATCTGGTCGCGGAAATCGACGTTCTTTTTGTCGCGCAGCATTTTATTCAACTGCTTTTTCAAATCTTCCGAATTTCCTTCGCCTGAGAATACCCCTGCACCGTTTATCATTGCGTTAAAGGCCATGGTGTAATCCGGATTCATTTTGGTAACCTTTCTAAAGGCTGCTGCTGCCGCCTGGTTCTGGCCCAACTCCTGGTACAGTTGCGCCACAATATATTGCAGGCGGGCTTTATCTTTTTTCCAGAATGTTTTGTCGATGGCAATATCGAGCAGGCGAATGGCATTGTCGTATTCAAACTGCTTTTTGTAATAGAAAGCTGTGGCAATGGCAAAATCGCGCTCCAGGCTTTTTGGAAAATCATCGTACGACTGAATAGCCTGAATAACTTCGTTGGCTTCAATGTAACGTTCCATCTCGGTGTAAGCACGTATCAGCCAAACCTGTGCCTCATCTGCCGTTTCTTCGTCGGGGTATTTACGCACCACATACGAGAAATTATCGATGGCAGCAAAAAAATTGTGCTGATAGAAATAGGCTTTCCCCATTAAGAGGTAACTGTCGTCGATCCAATTGTTAAACTCCTCCTGGCTGGCAAACTCCTGGTATTTGCGCGAACCACCACCTCTTTTACGTTTTGGCTTTTTAGTTATAGAGTGTATCTCGATCAATTTCGAGCATTTTACAACCGCATAATCCATATCCGATTTTACCATGCGCGCCACCGATGGATCGCTCGCCTTATAAATGGGTAAAACACGGGTAAAGTCGTCCTCAACACGCTCCTCAATCGTTGCAACGCCCTCTTTTACTGCCTCGTTGGCATTAAAATAAATATTATAACGCGAAGTAACATTATGGAAAGTTCGTGATGCCCGGGTATTTTTTTCAGTAGAACAGCCGGCAAAAATCGAAACCAATAAAAACAGGAATATGGTATGTAAAAATCGTTTCTTCAAGCAGTTTTTTGTTAACTCATTGAATAAACTCAGGAATCACAAGATTATTGCCTGTACATCCTGAATTGTTGCATTTTGCAAACGCTGTAAAAATAAGAAAAAATGAATGTTCAACAGAATTAATTGACGGGGCGGGAGAATATTACATTTTAAAGGAGTTGCGGCCTTGAAAAAAGGTAGAGATGCACGCATTGTACACCTCTACTTTTCGGATTTATTTTCGGGTAATTTTTACCTTTTTAGTTGGCGCCATTTGTATGTTGCGCACATGTACACGGTGTTTCACTTTTTCAGCCACATCGGCAAAAGCCTGTCCGGTAATTGTGTCGCCGTTGGCAGCTACGGGTGTTCCTTCGTCGCCACCTTCGCGAATACTCTGCACAATTGGAATTTGCCCCAACAAGGGCAAGCCCAGTTTATCGGCCAGTTTTTTACCACCTTCTTTACCAAAAATATAGTACTTGTTTTCGGGCAGTTCTTCCGGAGTAAACCAGGCCATGTTTTCTACCAAACCAAGCACAGGCACATCAACCGATTTACTTTGGAACATGCTGGTTCCACGAACCACGTCGGCCAAAGCCACATCCTGCGGGGTAGTTACAATTACCGCTCCGGTTACCGGAACACTTTGTACCAGGGTAAGGTGAATATCGCTGGTGCCCGGAGGCAGGTCGATCAGCAAATAATCCAGTTCGCCCCAGTTTCCTTCCGAAATCAGTTGTTTCAGTGCATTCGATGCCATTGGTCCGCGCCAGATAATGGCACTGTCGGGATCAACAAAAAAGCCTACCGACAAGAATTTCACCCCGTATTTTTCAAGCGGATTGATCATTTCTCTGTCGTCGATCTTTACACCAGCCGGACGTTCGTCTTCAACACCAAACATTTTTGGAATTGAGGGGCCAAAAATATCGGCATCGAGCAAGCCAACTTTTGCACCACTTTTTGCTAACGCTACAGCAGTATTTACTGCCACAGTTGATTTACCAACACCACCTTTTCCCGATGCAATGGCCACAATGTTTTTCACGTTGGGCAAAACCGGGCGTTCCATATCGTGAATAAATTTCACGGCAATGTTATCTTCAATTTCAACCTGCTCGCCAAGGTATTTTTTAATGGCCGCTTCGCACGCTACAACCAGCGCTTCAATATTTGGGTCGTTGCTTTTCTGAAAAACCAGCGAAAAACTTATTCGCTGTCCGGCAATGCGGATTTCCTGTGGCATTTCCAGTTGAACCACATCTTCGTCGCTTCCCGGATATTTTACGGTGCGTAAGGCATCGGTAACATCTTTCGGGACAATTAATTTTCTTGGTATATCTGCCATTTTAAGAATGCTTTGTTTTGACTTTGACTGTCTGTTAATTGAAACTGCAAATTTAATAAATGCAATTAGATGAACAGTTTAAACACGGAAATGTTTTGAATATTAATATGAACTTTTGGTTGATTTAAACTACCTTTCTTTTTCTGAGAAAATGCACAGCTACAATTCTTTCATCGGGTCCCAGAATTTTTCCTTGAAATCGAGAATTTTGTCGCCCTCCAGTTTCAGCCCTTCGGCTTCAAGCAGTTCCTGCATGGCATTTGGATTATCAAAATGGTGTTTCCCGGTTAGCAGTCCGTTGCGGTTTACCACCCGGTGCGCCGGAACAAATTCGGGATGCGAATGACTGGCATTCATTGCCCAGCCCACCATTCGTGCGGCTCCGGGTGAACCCAAACTGGCGGCTATGGCACCATATGAGGTTACCCGTCCGGGAGGGATTTGCTTTACTACTTCGTAAACCTGATTGAAAAAATCGCTCATTTTAAACCAGTATTCTTTTATTCTTTTCCCCTACCCCTCTCCCTGTCGGGAGCTCCCCTTGAAAGGGGAGCATGTTTCAAACCACGCAGTTGCTGAACCAATAATCTTCTGCCTAATTTCAGAACTGTCCCGATTTTATCGGGATAACTACAGCTAAAGGGGTAAAGAATTCACCTTAATTTGTCATTTCGAACGCAGTGAGAAATCTGTTACAATTATTAACGAAGTCACAGATATCTCAGTCATTCTTCCTTCGATATGACAACAGGTTATCTATAAGTCCCGAGCGCTACGCCCAAAGCTGCGATACTCGTCGCGTTCGATATCAATCTCGGGTTCGATGTATTCGCCGTTGTGCGGAATAAAAGCCAGATATTTACTTGGTATTCCGCGGTCGAGCCACTGCTTTTCGTAAAACGTACGAATGCGCAACACATCAGTCAATCCTTCCCACTCGTACAGATTATCGGTTTCGGCCAGTATTTCAAACTGATTCAGTTTGGCCATTTCCAGTGTGTAGTTGTACTGAAAATTGCTGTCGGTTTTTAAGTGCACCACACCGCCGGGTTTCAGAAAAGTCCGGTATTTATTCAGAAACGTTGTTGACGTTAAGCGTTTCCTCGCTTTTCGCATTTGCGGATCGGGGAAAGTTAGCCAGATCTCATCTACCTCATCTTTGGCAAAAAACTGAGGAATCAATTCGATGTTGGTACGCAAGAATCCCACATTTGTCATTTCGCGCTGGTAGGCCAGTTTTGCACCTTTCCAAAGCCGCGCCCCTTTAATATCCACACCAATATAATTGATGTTCGGGTTCATTGCCGCCAATTCCACGGTATATTCGCCCTTGCCACAACCCAGCTCCAAAATTATGGGCTGATCGTTTTTAAAAAATTCGGCCGACCATTTTCCTTTTAAATGAAAATCGTCGTGTCCCACCTTATGAAACGGTGCCTGAACAACATGTTCAAAACCCATCATTTCATCAAACTTCTTCAGCTTTCCTTTTCCCACCTCTAAAAAATAAACTGTTGGTATTTATAAATTTCTTTGATCTTCTATTTGACTTTTTCAACACGTACACCCACGTCGGAAATTCCTTTTAGCTCGTCGTTGCGCATGCCCTGCTGCAAGCGTATGGTGTAATCGCCCGAGCGAGGGAAAAACACATTGCGCCGGTAAATGGCCTCACGGGTTTTTAATCCGCCAAAACCTTCGCCCAGCCATTTCCCCGACGGATCGGCCAGCACCATTTCGAAGGTATCGGTAACCGCTTCGCCACCGGGTTGCACAATGGTAACAAACAGCCACAGGTTGCTGTAGCGGTAATCCACCTTGTTGCGCACATTAATATAAAGATTGTGATTTTGCAAGGTATCGGTAACCGGCACGTTAAAAACCACCAGCGAATCTTTGTTCCAAACGCCTTTGTTAATTGGCTTGTATTTATCGAAAACACTGTGCGATTCGCACGCTGCCATAATCGCCACAATTCCCGTAAAAAGTATAACCTGAAAAAAACGACTCATTCTGCTTCAACTATTTTTTTTCGAAAGATCAATACATCAAACGCTGTAAAACGCAAGTTGTTTTCTTTAACTACGGTTTTGGTTACGATTTTGCCCGGATCGCCGGTTTTGGCTTCCCCCTCTGGTTTGCTTTGGTTTGCGGCCCTGGCCGTTTCCCTGGGTTTTATCTTGCCTTCGTTCGGGTTTAGGCCCCTGTGCGCTGGGCTGATTTTGCTTTCGGCCCTGGTTAGGATTACGACGATTGCTGCGCTTTTTCGAGCGGCTCTTTTTCTTCGCCCGGTCGAAACGATCCAAATCCTCCTGGCCCACCACATTATGGAAGGTATCGAGTTTTTGTGCTCCGGCATCGTATTTTTCAATCACCAGTTTTTCCGGTTTTTTGCCGTTACGATTTAAACGCAACACCTCTTTTACCCGTTTCACAGGCACGGCCACCAGTGTTCCGGGACCTTCGCCACGCGGAGCGTACCAGTAAATTCCTCCAAAAATATCGGCTTTCAGGAAGGAATAGGTCATGTGTTCTGTTTCGAGTGGAATATGGTTTGGCGGGAAATCTTTTTGTGCATCAATGTAGGCATCCACCTCGAAATTGAGGCAGCACTTTAATTTTCCACATTGCCCGGCCAGTTTTTGCGGGTTCAGCGAAATTTCCTGATGACGCGCAGCATTGGTGGTTACCGACACAAAATTGCTCATCCACGTTGAGCAGCAAAGTGAACGCCCGCAGGGTCCAATTCCGCCAATACGGCCGGCTTCCTGGCGCGCACCAATCTGCTTCATTTCGATGCGGATGCGGAACGTTTCGGCCAGCACTTTTATCAGCTGGCGAAAATCAACACGACCATCAGCAATGTAGTAGAAGATGGCTTTTGTTTTGTCGCCCTGGTATTCCACATCGCCAATTTTCATATCGAGACGCAGATCCTGAACAATCTGACGCGAACGAATCATGGTTTCATGTTCCAGCGAAATGGCTTCTTTCCATTTGTCGATGTCAACCGGTTTGGCGTGGCGGTAAATTTTGCGGTATTCGCCGTTGTTCAGCGTAACTTTGTGGCGTTTCATTTGCTCAAACACCAGCTCCCCTTTTAACGAAATTATACCGATATCGTGCCCCGGATTTCCTTCAACGGCCACCAGTTCGCCAACTTTAAGTTTTAGGTTATTTACGTTTTTATAATAGTCTTTTCGGGTATTTTTAAAACGCACTTCAACAATGTCTTCGCCTTTGTAAGCAGGCTGTACATCGCCAAGCCAGTCGGTAACCTGCAGTTTTCCGCAATTTCCAACTTTCGTTTGACAAACCCCTCTATCTGTAGTATTTACTTCTTTCATATTTTAGATTCGTAGTACAGAGACCTTTAGATCTGAGACTAAAAGCCTTTTTATCCGGCCTTGCCAAGATAATCATTTAATACCGATTAGCAATTGAGTTGAATTGCCAGTTCATTTCATCTCATCCAAATCATCAAGTTAACAATGCACTCACCAGTGTAATTCATCGTTTCGGTTAAGCTCACGATGAAAACAATTGGCATAGCCCACAAAAGTAATGATTAATAGCAATTTGATAAGTAATGGCTTGGTTTTTAAAATGAATCTAAAAAGGAACAATTATTTAGAAGAAATAAAAATTACCCCCCCATGATATTTTTAACATATTCTTTGTGATGGAAAACAAGTAATTCTATATTCGTACTGTTGATTCAAGATCACCTGTTCATCAACACACATTTTCAGGACAAGGACAGTAAACTTAAGTGAGGGAAAAACTAAAAACACAGAGGTGTTTTGGATAAAATAGTTAACGGTGACTATTAAATACATTGGTAGATTAATAGTACGAATAAACAAGCGAACACAGGAATTCTGATTACATGAAAGGATTCAGATTCCATTTAAAATTTATACAGATGAAAATGATTAAATTATTATTCCCGATTTTTCTTTTCCTGGTTTCATTCTCCGGTTTTAGCCAGGTAAAAGTAACCAGTTACTCCGTCCATTCATTAGGAGTTTCAGTACCATTAAATGAAAAATTCAATGCTGAACTAAAAGTTTTTGCCAATAGCGGCGAGCTCGAAAATACGGGTATTGAATTAAACAGCACTTACAAATTTAAGCCGGGCGAATTTCACCAATTTTCTGCCGGACTGGGGTTTGGGTTGATACCTTATTCGGGAGAAGATGCCTTTTTTTCAGTGCCCGTGGCTTTAGAAATTTGTCCCTTGCAATCGTTTAAAAGGCTGTCGCTGGTTGTTGAACTTGCTCCGGAAATTTATTTTAATGATGACGTTGTTGCCCTGAGGCATTTGTGGGGAATCCGGTATTCTTTCAACAAGTAGTTCTTGGTTCCTAATAGGATGTCATCTTTTTTGAGAAGATGACATTCCTTCATCCAGACAACCGTAACTCACTCACCAGCTGACCCTTGCGCTCTTCGCGTAGTCAAATGTTTTAAACCGCTAGACAAATGTTTGAATTGCGGCCTTAATTGTTTCCTTCTCCGGATAGTTTGTTTAAATCCGTTTACATTAGGTTTGTTTAACATCAACAAATGTTTTGGCTCCGGTAACACCTGATTGCATTATGCGCTTAGCGGTTCAACACCGACTGGCGCCTGAGGAATCACAAAACATCTACCGCTTAATCAGCCGTACCATGCGCAAACCGGTATCCATAAAAACAATACGCGGATTACCGTTCATGGAGATGTGTTTTATGGCCAGCTCAAATTCGTCGGCAAAAGCCACAATGTTGCGCTCGTTAATAAAAGGAGCGAATTTTTTGCTCCAGTCTTTTTCGGCGCGGTTCATATACACAATTTCGCTGCGTTTCATGTTCGACACAAAATACTCGCGCACTAAACGCAGGGAAGCTGCAAAAAAGGCTTTTTGTTTGTCGCGGCCAATTTTTGCCATTTCATCGGCCCAGTCAATCATGTCTTTCACCTGCCGGGCATAGGCAAAACGCATCATTTCCTGGAATTTCTGGAAATAAAACTGCTCTTCTTCCGACGGCGATAAATAGCTGAGTGCTTTCAAATAACTTCCCGAAGCCAGGTGAACTGCATCGGGAACGATTGCCGGATCAACTCCCTCAATTTTCAGCAAAGCATTTTTTATCGATTGATTATCGACAAACGGAAATTTTACCAACTGTGCCCGCGAACGAATGGTGCCGATCACACCTTCTTCGTTTTCGGTTACCAGAATAAAAAGTGTTTTGCTGGGCGGCTCCTCAATCATTTTCAGCAGTTTGTTTGAGCAGGCGATGTTCATTTTTTCAGGCAACCAGATAATCATCACTTTAAACTCCGACTCGAACGATTTGAGGTTCAGTTTTCGCAAAATCGACTCGCTTTCGCGTTCGTAAATTTCGCCCTGTGCATTTCCGGCGTCGATGTGGCTCAACCAATCGCTGAGTTCGAAATACGGATTGGCCAATACTTTCTCGCGCCACTGCGGAAGAAAATCGTCGCTAACCGGCTTGTTAAACTGTTTGGCATTGAAAATGGGGAACACAAAATGCAAATCGGGGTGCGCCATTTTCTGATATTTGTGGCACGACGGGCAAGTGCCGCACGAATCGGTTTCGCTGCGGTTTTTGCACGAAACATACTGTGCATACGCCAAAGCCATGGCCAGTTTGCCGGTTCCCGAATGGCCGGAAAATAATTGTGCATGACTGATTCGTTGCTCCTGTACCGACCTGATCAGACGGCTTTTTATATTCTCTTGTCCTACTACGTCTTTGAAAAACATAAGCCAAAAATAGTACTTAATTCTGAAAATTGGCAATATGCAAAATACAGTTGGCAAAGCTGTGAGCTATGAGCCGCTATCCACGCGCTTTTCTTCTTTGTGTGACTTTGTGCCTTCTTTGTGCCACTTTGTGGTAGAAATCTTTTAACACGAAGACGCTAAGACACGAAGTTTTCTTTTGAACCACAATAGACACATAGGACATGGTAGATTTGATTTACGCGCTAAGCGTATAGAATTAGCGCTGCTAAATTGTTCTATTGCTGAATTGCTAAACTGTTAACTGCGACTGAAAACTGTCAACTTTCTTTCTCTGCAATCGAAATTCATTTACGTAACGAGCCACGAGCTTTTCGTCTTTGTGAAACTTGGTGCCTTCTTTGTGCCACTTTGTGGTAAAAACCTTTTAACACTAAGACGCTAAGACACGAAGTTTTCTTTTGAACCACAATGGACACATAGGACACGGTAGATTTGATTTACGCGCTAAGCACATAGAATTAGCACTACTAAATTTTTCTATGTACAAAAAGGATCCGATCCGTGTTTGATAAAAATTATACGGATCGGATCCTTAGTACATTTATGCATTAAAGCATTTCTGTATTTTCGCATTCGATTATTCCAACATCCTAATATTCAACCACTCCTCCATTCCTTTAAATCTTACCGCAACATTAAATTATGAAAGGCCTTAAAATTCTGCTGTTTTTTCGTGCTATTAATTTCTATCTTTGGTTGGATTTTTCAAAAAACATTAAAAAATATAATATCATGCAAACTATTAGCAGCTACGATTTTAAAGGAAAGAGAGCTCTTATTCGCGTTGATTTCAACGTGCCTTTAAACGACAAATTCGAGATTACCGACGATACACGTATGCGTGCAGCACTTCCTACAATTAAAAAAATTATTGAAGGTGGTGGTTCTCCAATCATCATGTCGCACCTTGGTCGTCCGAAAAACGGGCCGGAAGAAAAATTCTCGCTGAAACCGTTGGTAAATCACCTGAGCGAGTTGCTTGGTGGTGCTACTGTAAAGATTGCTCCTGACTGTATTGGCGACGAAGTAAAAGCCATGGCAGAGAATGTAAAACCGGGCGAAGTTCTGATTCTGGAAAACCTGCGTTTTTACAAAGAAGAAACTGCCGGCGACGAAGAATTTGCTGCTAAATTAGCTGAAAACGGAGACTGCTGGGTAAACGATGCTTTCGGTACAGCTCACCGTGCACACGCATCAACAGCTGTTATTGCCAAATTTTTCCCGAACGACAAAATGTTTGGTTACCTGATTGAAAGCGAAGTTGAAAGCCTTGACAAAGTGGTAAAAGCTCCACAGCGTCCGCTTACTGCAATTATGGGTGGAGCTAAAGTTTCGTCGAAAATTACCATTATCGAAAACCTGCTCGACAAAGTAGACAACCTTATTTTGGGTGGTGGAATGAAATTTACTTTTGTGAAAGCACACGGCGGTAAAGTAGGTAGCTCAATTTGCGAAGACGAATTCCTGGAAACAGCATTGAACATTGAAAAGCTGGCAAAAGAAAAAGGCGTGAATTTATACATGGCAAGCGACGTTGTTGCTGCCGATGCATTTAGCAACGATGCCAACACAAAAGTGCTTCCTATTGGCGAAATTCCTGACGGATGGATGGGATTGGATGCCGGTCCTGATGCTATTGAAGACTTTAAAAAGGTAATCGAAAAATCGGGAACAATTCTTTGGAATGGTCCGATCGGTGTTTTCGAAATGGAAGCTTTTGCTGAAGGAACAAGAGCAGTTGGTGAAGCGGTTGTTGAAGCAACAAAAAAAGGTGCATTCTCGCTTGTTGGCGGTGGCGACTCGGTAGCTGCGGTTAACCAATTGGGCTTTGCTGATGGTGTTTCGTACATCTCAACTGCAGGTGGCGCATTGCTCGAATACCTCGAAGGAAAAACACTTCCTGGTGTTGCTGCTGTTCGTGGCGAATAATAACCCTTCTAACTTCCCTAAAGGGAAGAACTGATAAGAAGGTTACAATATTTTTCAAAAGCCTGGTTCATTTCGGACCGGGCTTTTTTTTCACTGAAAGTCGATCAAGGGAAGACAGCTATTTTTCGTCCAGAACAACCATGAGCATTGAACTACTTTCTTCGCCGGACGATTTACACGACAACCTTTTACCCAGGGCAACGTAATTCAAAGAATTACGCCGCCCCAGGCTAAAGTAAAAAGCACTTTCAGCGCTTTAATTAAGAGCCCCAAAGGGGCGAAAAGCGATAACCCGGTGCGACTGACGGCAGTCAGGAAGCGCCGGGAAAGTGAGTGAAGTCGAACTCGTCCGGCGAAGACAGTTGGATAGAGATGGTTCGCCGCCCCGGACGAAAAAACCGAAAGGAACTTTAAACTGATTGCACAAAAAAGCTCAGAGTGGGGCAAATTTCTAATTTACGACTTTCTTTGTCTATCAATCCCCCTTGAACATAACACCCCACCTAACTGTTTCAGAACAAACTTAAAACAGAGAAAAAATGAAAGCAAACGTAGGATCAATTGACAGACTATTACGAATAATTGCAGGATTGATAATTGCGATTATCGGCGTTATTTTCGACAGTTGGTGGGGTTTGATTGGCATCATTCCATTGGCCACGGGACTTTTTAGGTTTTGCCCGCTTTATTTCCCGCTAAAAATCTCTACCACCGAAAAGGACGAATAAACTACAAAGCGCCGTTTTTTGCACCTTCGATTCAGTTAAATTTACCCTCTGTTCCAATTCGCAGCATTCATTTCAAAATGATCCTGAACGCCAGATTACTGTACCTGCTTTTCTTCCTTTCTCCACGGCAAACAGAATCTCCAAAACAAGAAAATTGAATATATTTAAGGGCAATCTCTAGGTTATTCTTTGTGTTTTTATCAATTTTGACAAGTAATAAACGATTATACTATGAATGCGATTAACCGCTGGCCGCTTCCGGCCATTTTTGCGCTGCTCTTTTCTGTAGCGTGTACAACCAATGAATCAGGCCCCGACCTTATGATACAAAAAGAACTGAACACCAACTGGACCTTTAGCCAGGCAGGTGAAAATGAATGGTTGCCTGCAACGGTTCCGGGAACAGTGCACACCGATTTACTGGCCAACGAAAAAATTGAAGATCCGTTTTATCGTTTGAATGAACTGGATCAGCAATGGATCGACAAAGTTGACTGGGAATACAAAAGCACTTTCACAGTTGACAAATCATTTCTGAGTCGCGACAAAGTTGTTCTCGATTTTGAAGGACTCGACACCTATGCCGATGTTTCGCTGAACGGAGAAAAAGTACTTTCGGCCGATAACATGTTTCGCGAGTGGCAGGTTGATGTAAAAGACCTTTTAAAAGAAGGTGATAACGAAATACACATTGTTTTCCGTTCGCCAATTGTTGAAGGCTTAAAAAAATACGACGCCAACGGTTTTGTTTATCCGGGTGGTGAAAACGACCAGGCCGAACGCGGCGAAGTGGAAGGCAACAAACGCGTAAGCATTTATACCCGTAAAGCAGGTTATCACTATGGATGGGACTGGGGACCACGACTGGTAACCAGCGGTATCTGGAAACCTGTTTACCTAAAAGCCTGGGACAATGCCACTATCGAAAACCTGCAAATCGTTCAGCACGAAGTTTCCGACGAAAAAGCAACATTTACAGCTGTTTTCGAAGTAGATGCAGTCAAGAAAACAAAAGCAACAATAACCATGAATAACGACGGACAGCCACTCGCTTCAAGCGAAGTGAATCTGACTCCGGGCGTAAACAAATATTCGGTTGAATTCGAAATTGCCAATCCTCAACTTTGGTGGACCAACGGTTTGGGAGAGGCTCATTTATATAACCTCTCAGGCGTTTTGAATGTGAAAGGCCGCACGGTTACAGAAAATACCCGAATTGGAATTCGCACGCTGGAACTGGTTCGCGAAAAAGACGACGATGGCACTTCGTTTTATTTCAAGCTGAACGGACATCCGGTATTTATGAAAGGTGCCAACTACATTCCGAACGACATGTTCCTGCCACGCGTTACCGACGAAAATTACCGAAAAGTGGTTACCAATGCCAAAGATGCCAACAACAATATGTTGCGTATCTGGGGTGGAGGCATCTACGAAAACGATATTTTCTACGATCTCTGCGACGAAAACGGGATTCTGGTATGGCAGGATTTTATGTTTGCCTGTGCTATGTTTCCCAATAATCCGGAGTTTTTGGAAAGCATCAAATACGAAGCAATCGACAATGTAAAACGTTTGCGCAATCACCCAAGTATTGCACTGTGGTGCGGAAACAACGAAATCCTTACCGCCTGGAACACCTGGGGATGGAAAGCTCTGGCTGAAAAAGAAGGCGAAGATGTACCTGAGAAAGTTTGGCAGGCTTATGTTGATATTTTCCATAAAACACTGCCCGATGTGGTAAACGAATACGATCCTTCGCGCAGTTACTGGGGCTCAAGTCCATCGTCGGGGCTTGGCGAACAGGCCGACCTTGTAAATGGCGACGAACACTACTGGGGTGTTTGGTGGGGCAAAGAGCCGTTCAGCACTTACGCAACACACCTGGCGCGTTTTATGAGCGAATACGGTTTCCAGAGTTTCCCTGAAATGGCAACAGTACGTAAATACACCAAGCCGGAAGATTACGATATTTACTCGGAAGTGATGGAGTCGCACCAGCGCTCATCGATCGGCAACGGAACCATCGAATATTACATGCTTCAGGAGTATAAAAAACCAAAGGATTTTGAATCGTTCCTGTATGTAAACCACGTGTTGCAAGCCGATGGAATTAAATTCGGACTGGAAGGACACCGTCGTGCAATGCCCTATTGCATGGGAAGTTTGTACTGGCAAATTAACGATGTTTGGCCGGTGGCTTCGTGGAGCTCAACCGATTACTACCAAAAATGGAAGGCGCTGCAGTACTACGTGAAAAAAGGATTTAGCCAGGTTTTGGTGAGCCCCTACGAAGAAGGAATTAAGTTTAAAGTGGGTATTGTTAACGACAACCTTGAGCCAATACAAGCCGAGCTTCGCATGCAAATGGTTGATTTCGATGGCAAAGTGATTTGGGAAGAAGCGCACCTGGTTGATATTCCTGCCAACTCGAGCGACGACTATTTCGATGTAAACAAAAACGAGTGGCGTTACAAATACAGAAGAAATCTGAAAAACATTGTATTCACCACCGAGCTGGTTGCAAATGGCGAAGTACTTTCGAAAAACAATTATTACTTCCTGCCATTTAAAAACCTTAGCGTTAAAGCTCCGCAGGTTGAATATGCCATTACAAAAGCCGATAACGGTGTTGATATTGCTTTAAAAACCGACAAGCTGGCAAAAAATCTTTACCTGCAAATTGGCGACGAAGAAGGTTTCTTCTCCGACAATTACTTTGATTTGCTGCCAAACGAAAAAGTATCGATCAATTTAAAAACCGATATTTCGGAAGAAAAGCTGAACGAAGTGTTGAGCATTCGCACTTTGGATGATGCTTTTTAATCAATTGAATGTCCGTAATTAGTCACAACCAGACCGTCACCCTGGACTTATTTCAGGGTCTTTTTTGCAAATAGCTGATTATTAGTGGCGAAAGATGCTGAAACAAGTTCAGCATGACGTGCTAAATATTAATTATGACATAGAACGGATATTCAATTAATCAATAATATTTTGACTTAATACGCGCTAAGCGCTTATGACATTTTAGGATGTTCAAAGAGTAAGCTCACTGCGTCATTCTTAACTTGTTTCAGAATCTAGATTAAACAGACCCTGAAACAAGTTCAGGGTGACGGCCCCAAAAGAGCTTCTTTCGGGACATCCTTTTCTTTTGTTCACACCCCATTGTTTAAAACAAATCCTCTCGCCAATTTTTATTCAAATCTAATTTCACCAATTTTAAGCTCAATATGAACTTATTTATTGTACTCTTTTTTAGCATTCTGTCCATTTTTATTGGCAAACCGGCCGAAAATACCGGGGTTTATCTCGAAAAGGGAGGCCAGTTAATCGCCTTTCAGGTTACCGGCGAAAAAGGGAAAGTGAGCTTTAAACACCTCGATGAAGGCAGCTACAAATTGCTTTTGGTTTTTCCGCAGCAAGAGGGGAAATACATTAAAGAAAAGCCCCGGCACGAAACCATGACCAAAGCCACGTACAACCCAAAAAACAAAACGTATTACTACCAGGGAACTGAAGGTTTTTTTGCCATAAAATTCAGGAATATTTCGCGGATTCGAAGCGAGAATTTCTCGGCAATATTCCGCGAAGAGCTAGATGAAGAGGATAAATTTAATGCGATTGCTGAATTTGGCATTCACAATTCCGGAGGTTCAATTGGGCTATCTGTAGAAGCAATCACAGCAGCTAAATTCAAAAAAGCTGCGGATAAAATTGGCCAGGATATTTCAACACAGTCTATTCGGGGGATAAAATAATTTAAAACATTCAGCGGGTGAGTTTAAACTGTATGTCATTTCGAACGAAGTGAGAAATCTGTTACTTCACAGCTCTGACCTAACAGATTTCTCAGTCGTTCCTCCTTCGAAATGACAGTTTTATATTCCTTTAATTCGCAGCCCTTACGGACTGCGCTATTACGTTCCGGACTTTCAGCCCTAAGAAGTAAAAGGAGTAAGGCCCCGATACTTTATAGCATAGTCCGCCAGGGCTATGAAATTAAATATCAGTATTAAATAATACCCAGTTCTTTTCCAACCTTAGTAAAGGCAGCTACAGCTCTGTCGATTTCCTCAAACGAGTGAGCAGCCGAAAGCTGAACCCGTATCCTGGCCTTTCCGCGAGGTACAACCGGGAAACAGAATCCGATAACATAAACGCCTTCTTTTAACAGTTCGTCGGCAAATTTTATGGCTAACGGCTCATCATACACCATTACCGGAACAATAGCCGTATCGCCTTTTACAAGATCAAAACCGGCAGCTTCCATTTTCGTTCTGAAACGATCGGCATTTGCCATTGTTTTGGCTGGCAGATCCGCTCCCCCCGAAAGCATTTCAATCACTTTCATGGTTGCTCCAACAGTTGCAGGTGCCAAAGTATTCGAAAACAAATACGGGCGCGAACGCTGACGCAACATATCAATAATTTCGCGGCGACCAGATGTACATCCGCCGTTTCCGCCACCCATGGCTTTTCCGAAAGTGGTGGTTATAATATCGATTTCGCCAAGCAGTCCATAATGTTCTGCAGTACCACGGCCTGTTTTTCCGATGTAACCGGTAGCGTGAGAATCGTCGACCATTACCAGCGCATCGTATTTTTTTGCCAGCTTAACAATGTCGGGCAAGTTGGCAATATCTCCATCCATCGAGAAAACACCATCGGTAACAATCAAACGGTATTTCGCTCCCGATGCATCTTTTAAACACTGCTCCAATTCGGCCATGTCAGAGTGTTTGTAACGAAAACGCTGTGCCTTACACAAACGCACCCCATCAATAATCGAAGCATGGTTTAACTCATCAGAAATAATAGCCGATTCGGCACCTAACAGTGGTTCGAAAACACCTCCGTTGGCATCAAAACAGGCACAGTAAAGAATCGTGTCTTCAGTTCCCAGGAATTCAGAAACCTTTTCTTCCAACTGCTTATGAATTGATTGTGTTCCGCAGATAAAACGCACTGATGAAAGTCCGAATCCCCAGTCGTTCATAATGTCCTGAGCAGCTTTTACCACCTCGGGATTATTGGCCAGTCCCAGGTAATTGTTGGCACAAAAATTCAGCACCGTTTCTCCCGTTGACACTGCAATTTCGGAACTTTGCGAAGTGGTAATAATACGTTCGCTTTTATATAATCCCTGCTCTTTTAACTCTTCAAGCGTGTTTCTAAGGTCATTCTTAATTTTTCCGTACATGATTTTCGATTGTTTGTTAAACCATAGTGCAAAGTAATGGAAAGCAATAATACTAAACATTGATAAAAGGCAGATTCTTTTGGTCAGTTGGCAGTAGAAAAAAGCCTTAGGTTAAGCATTTCCTATCGCCAGTTTGCTTACTGCCGATTATTATCCTGCTCCACGTGGCACATATTTCTCCGGATTCTCGATTCTCCACCATGTGATTCAATAAGCGACCAATATTATCGACTTCAATTTGCCTATTGAATTTTGCTTATTGCCTACTAATAACACAAGATTCTTATCTTTGCGCCAAAATAAAGAAAGAACAATGAGCGACAAAAAAGTACGGGTACGATTTGCCCCAAGTCCGACCGGACCATTGCACATGGGCGGTGTTCGAACAGCCTTATTCAACTACCTGTTTGCAAAGAAACATGGTGGCGAATTTATACTCCGAATTGAAGATACCGACCAAACCCGTTTTGTTCCGGGTGCCGAAGATTATATTATTGAAAGCCTGAACTGGTGCGGATTAATACCGGTTGAAGGCCCGGGCATTGGAGGCGATTTTGGCCCCTACCGCCAGAGTGAGCGGAAAGAGTTGTATAAGAAATATGCCGATCAGCTGGTAGAAAGCGGCTGGGCGTATTATGCTTTCGACACTTCAGAGGAGATTGATGCTTTGCGTAAAGAAGCCGAAGCCAATAAAGAAACTTTCTCGTACGGAATTGGCACACGCGACAAGCTGAATAACTCGCTCAACTTATCGGAAGAAGAAGTTCAGCAAAAAATAGCAGCAGGCGAGGCTTATGTAATTCGCTTTAAAATGCCCGCGGATACCGACGTTTCGGAAACCGACCTGATTCGTGGCAACGTAACTTTTAACACCACAAAAAGTCTCGACGACAAAGTGCTTTTTAAATCGGACGGAATGCCAACTTACCACCTTGCCAATGTGGTTGACGACCATTTGATGGAGATTTCGCACGTTATCCGTGGCGAAGAGTGGCTGCCATCGATGCCGCTGCACGTTTTATTGTATAAAGCGTTGGGCTGGGAAGAAACCCAACCACGTTTTGCGCATCTTCCGCTAATTTTAAAACCGGTTGGAAAAGGAAAACTCAGCAAACGCGATGGCGACAAACTGGGATTCCCTGTTTTCCCTTTACTGTGGACTGATCCGAAAACCGGCGATGTTTCGCGCGGATACCGCGAAGACGGTTATTTCCCTGAGGCATTTATCAACTTGTTGGCCTTACTGGGCTGGAACCCGGGAACAGAGCAGGAATTTTTCTCGCTGGAAGAACTGGGAGAAATCTTTAGTTTGGAACGCGTAGTGAAATCGGGATCGCGTTTTGATCCGGAAAAAGCCAAGTGGTTTAACAAACATTATTTCCAGGGAAAATCCGTAGAGGAACTTGCCGGGTTATTCAAACCGGTATTGGCAGAGAAAGGCGTGGAAGCTTCGGATGAAAAAATAAATGCCGTAGTTGCTGAAATTAAAGAACGTTGCGAATTTGTTGCCGAATTGTGGGACCAAAGCAGTTACTTTTTTGTGGCTCCGACCGAGTACGACGAAAAAACAGTGAAAAAGCGCTGGAAAGAAAATACATCAGCCCAGTTAACTGAAATAGTAAACGTTTTTGAAACCGTTGAAAACTGGAAAGCCGATGCCATAAAAGAAGTTTTCTCGGCATTTATGAGCGAAAGAGAATGGGGATTTGGTGCCATTATGAATCCACTGCGACTGGCGCTTGTTGGTGGAAATATGGGCCCCGATTTGTTTGTAATTTGCGAGCTGCTGGGTAAAGACGAAAGCATTGCACGTATAAAAACGGCAATCGAAACTATATAACCGACAGCACATTAACACAAAAAACATTCATGATTCTCAGGAATCACCACAGCAATGAAACTACTGCAAATTTACAGTTAACTCCCCCTCATTCCGTCTCTATATGAAAAGAGGCCCAATCCGGGTGAGTCAATAAATTTTGATGCAGCTATTGCTATTAGTTTATATAGTACCTTTATAAAAATAGCCGGAATCGGAAATACGATTCCGGCTATTTTAGGCAAAAAGTCAGGCAATCATCACGTGAACAGATGTTAATAGCCCACTTTTTATTTTTTAATAGCGTAAACATTTGTTTAAGCCCCTAATTACCCCTAAAACATGCCATAACCATTTGTTTAAGGTATAAAAAAATGTTTTTTCACGGCATGAACATTTGTTTAAGGCATCAAAAAGTATTTCGGAGAGGCTTAAACATTTATTTAAGGCAGTAAAAAGTATTTTGGAAAGGCTTAACCATTTGTTTAAGTGTACAAAAAGTATTTTTTAGGGGCTTAAACATTTGTTAATGCCTAAAAGTGGCATTTTTCGGGCGTTTAAAATATGATTACGGGTGTGAGTAATTCCTGGCAATAAGCAGCCCGACAACCACAGAACCATTTCATTAAACATCTTACCATAAAAAAACCGGCTTAAATTAAGCCGGTTTTTTTATAATCAGACTTCACTACATTACACCGATGTAACAATAAATTGTCGCACACTTTCACTCTGTTCAGTTTGCTCCTTTATTGTAAAATCGGCATAAACCATTGTAACTTTAAAATTCCTAACGGCACTTTAAAGAACAATTGGTATTACTTTTTCTTTTTCTTCATAAAAAAGAAAACAGCTGCTGCGATAACTACAACAGCAACAATAATAATGATTACAGTTGAGTTGGAACCTGAAGCTTGTTCAGCACCGGCCAACGGCACTTCTTCCAAATACGAACTGTCCTGAGCGCCCAAATTATCAATGTATGTTCCCTGGTCTTGCGCCATCAGCAACATGGTTGGTAAACTCATAATAAACAATCCGATCATTGCAATTACTCTCTTCATTTCTTTAAATTTTTAATTCGTATTATTTATTTAATTTCTCTTTTACTTTCTTAAGCAGTGCTGCCGCATTTTTGTAGCGCGGATTCACTTCAATCAACTCGTTTAAAACTGCAAAACTTTCGTCAAACTTACCCTGATCAAAAAACTTTTGCGCTTCAATCAAATACAACGGCTCGTAATAAGGATGTATTGCCCTTCCATCCGCTAACAGTTCGTCAAGCTCGGCATATTTGCGTTGTGCCAGTTTCAAATTCGCCAAATTTACAAACATCCAAACATTATTGGGATCTGTTTCCAGTTCCTTTTTTAATAATACTTCGGCTTCGTCCCAGTGTCGGTGCTTCAACAAGTCGATCCCTTTATAATCCTCCTTCGACTGTCTTTCCAACAGTACCACCAGCGGATTACCTTTATGATAAAAGGTTTTTACAATTCGGGAAGATTGCCATGTATCGTTTTTCAGCAAATACGGATAAATATAATTTACGCCAAACAAAGCATAATCCCAATCTACCGAGCTCCGTTCAAGGTAGCGCGTATATTGAAAATCGATGTTGGATTTCTTCTCGAAATAATTTGGCAACTGGCAATTCATCGCTACTATGGCTTCCTTATCGCCAATTTCGGCAATTAAATAATCCGTCGCCTCTTTCATTCCATGGAAATAATAATCGTACTCGTAATTACTCCACGCCGCTTTGTTTCCTCCCGAAATGGCATTAAAATAAATGTAATCTGCCGGAAAAGTTTTCGCCTGATGTTGAAAGGGCAATATCATCAACAAAAAAAACAGCGCCACTGCCGGAATTTTCACCTTCTTGCTAATACCTAATTTTGCGAATTGAAATAAACCGGTCACTGCCAAAACAACCATTACCGGGAGCACAAACAACATTTGCCGCATCCCGCTGTATAGGTTTGCTCCGATAACAATTACATACACCACCGGGAAAAGTAGTGTAAAAAACACGAACAACTCAATGCTGAGTTGTTCGCTTAATGGTTTAGAAAATTTATAGGTTAAAAAGGCTCCAAAGTATAGGATCCCGAGTAAAACAAACTCGGGTGTTGCTATTAAAATCCATTTTATAAGGTAATGCCATGGCAGCGATGAGCTCCAGATGACCTCGCCTTCGAACAACTGTTTAATGCTGATTTTGTAGTGCTCCATTACCGATAAACTTTCGAGCGGATGACGCACCACGTCATGCAAGGCAAAGGGCCAGAATAATAGTCCGAGGAAATAACCTGCGAGTACTATTACCAGCCACTGGCCCAGTAACCTTACAAAACAAGATTTAGTTGAAACGATATATTTAAGTAAAAAAGGCTTCGAAAGAATGAGTACCACAATTCCCAATGCAAGATAGGCAAACAGTATTAATCCGCCAATGCGCACCGAACAGGTAAAAGCGATGGCCAGTCCAAGGCCAATCACTGTTTTCCGGTTCACTTTCGGAAATTGTTTTAAGTATTTTATTATGAAACAAATGCCGGCCACATAACCGGCTGCAAACGGAATATCTTTTAAGTTGCCAAATGCCTGACCAAACAAACGTGGTGTGAGCATCAGCGATAAAACCACAGTTGCGGCTACCCAATACGAGTTACTTATTTCTTTTCCGAGCAAACCGGCAAAAAGCAACAGGAAAAAGAAAAATGCAGCCCCTGTAAAATGCCTTGTCTGGAATTCATTCTCAATGGAGAACACGCGATTAACTAAAGCTGTGAGATTGTCAACCGACTGACCGTAATATTTCAGGTTGTGAACCGGAGTATCCAGGCACGAAACATCTTCGCCACCGGTAAAGTACCAGTTTACCACTCGTTTGGCGTGCGGGTAATGCAACATTTCATCGACATTAACAGCAGCCTTAGGCGCTAACAACAGCAAGATTACAGCAGCCACAAATAAGCTGATGCGAAACACATTGCGTGCAGTTAATATGTCGGTTAATTTATTCATAAACCTCCTTTACCAGGTAAACCGGGCGCTTTTGCACCTCTTTGTAAATGCGGTAAATGTATTCGCCAATAAGTCCCAAAAAAGTAAGTTGCACCGATCCAAAAAAACTGATTACCAACAAGGTTGACGACCAACCAGTTGGTGCCAAACCTGTAAATTTTGAAATCAGCGTATAAACAATGGCCAACAGAAAAACTACCACGCCCAGCAATCCCAAATACAAACACAGTTTAATGGGCCATTTCGAGAACGAATAAATAGCATCAGCGGCCAGCGCAAACAATTTTTTGCTGGTCATTTTGGCCTGGCCTTCGGCTCTATCCGGACGATTGTAAACAATAGTGTCGTGCTGAAAACCGATAAAATTCCGGATACCCGGGAAATAACGGTTTTGCTCGGTAAACTTTAATATGGCTGAAACTGCTCTGCGGCTCATTATACAAAAGTTACCGGCCTGCTCCAGCTGTTGTTCTTCCGAAATATTCCGGAAAATTTTATGAAATACGTTGATGTAAAAACGTTTACTAAACTTTTCGCCGCGCTCCGAACGAACGGCCGAAACCACATCGCCTTTGGTGGTACTTATTTTTTTGAAAAGCTCTTTTATCAGCTCTGGCGGATCTTGCATATCGCCATCCATTACTACCACATACTCGCCTTTGGTATATTCCAAACCGGCAGCAATAGCAGCCTGCAATCCAAAATTCCGCGACAGCGATACCACTTTCAACTCGGGCTTCTCCGCTTTCATTTCAAGAAGCTGCTGAAGTGTATCGTCGGCACTTCCGTCGTCAACACAAACCACTTCAAAAGCTTCACCCAAAGTCATCAGGTTATGGTGCAATTCGTTTATCAGCAGCGATAAAACGGCGCTTTCGTTAAATAATGGTATAACAACGGATAGTTTCATATGCTACTTTTATGCTTTATGTTGTGTCCCTTGCAACGGTACCGGAAATTCCATGTCAACCGGTCCCATTTCGTACTTCTTAGGTCCCAGCTTTTCGTTCGAAGACATCATATCTTCCCAGGTTACTTTTTGCCCGGTGTAAGCCGCTGTTCGTCCCATAACCGCTGTTAATGTTGATTCGGCAGTGCGGTATGCCTCAACCACCGGCTTGTTTGTACGTATAGAAGTTACCAGGTGAATGTGTTCCTGCACGTATGGCGAAACCGCTACAACGCCGGTAGAACGGCCATCCTTATTTTTCGGATATTCGTAGGTCCATTTCACCGAACCATCGTGGTTGAAGACCGTATTTTTACAATTCGTGTAACCTTCAGTTCCCATGATCACTTCGCCAAGCTGGTTGGCACAACCATCAATCTGACGCGAAAAACTATGTGACGAAATACCATTTCCAAAATCAAAATCGATGCTAAAGAAATCGTACTGGTCGCCGGTTAACCTTCGGTGACGTCCGCCAAAACCAATTGCAGATTCCGGTGTTTTTCCCATAAACCAGTTTACAATATCGATGTTATGAACGTGTGTATCCAGAATATGATCGCCGCCCAACCAACAGAAACTGTTCCAGTTACGCAGCATGTATTCCATATCGCTCCAGCCTTCTTCGCGGGTGCGGAACCAGACATGCGACTGCAGCCAGTAGGCTTTTGCCGACACCAAATCACCAATCGCTCCCGATGCCACCTGGCGGTAAGTTTCGAGGTAATCGCGGCTGTAGCGACGCTGAGTTCCGGTAATAACCGATAAGCCCATGCTTTCCGCTTTTTTTGAAGTGGCCATTATCTGGCGCGCTCCAACGGGATCAACACAAACAGGTTTTTCCAGAAATACATGTTTTTTTGCCTGCACCGCAGCATCAAAATGCATAGGGCGAAAATGCGGAGGTGTAGCCAAAATTACTACATCCAAATCCACATCCAACAAACTTTTATAAGCATCGAATCCCCAGAAACAGTTGGTTTCCGGCACTTCAACACGTTGTTTTAATAATTTATCGCGGCAATCCCAAACCTTATCTTCAAAAACATCAGCAAGAGCAACCAGATGTAAATCATGCCCCGCAGCCAAAAAGTTCAGCGCAGCACCGGTACCCCGGTTTCCGCAGCCTACCAATCCCACTTTCAGTTTCTTTCCATCGGGAGCCTGATCAAGCAACGGGGGAAACTCGTAATCAACTTCTTTTGTTGCGTTTTTACAAGAACTCAGTGCATTTAAGCCAATAACTCCGGCAACACCTATTAGTGCCGATTTCTCCAGAAAATTCCTGCGTGATAGTTGATCTTTACTCATGGTATTTTTTTTAATTTTTTTCTGTTGTTAACATTTCTTCATTGTATTCGCAAACCACCCTGAATCCAACACTTTTGGTATCAGAATACCACCAGATACTTTTTGGGATTTGCGGATCGGTTACTAACCAGGCATCGGTTTTAGTGAAATCGCGGGCTGCCACACGCAAGTCTTTTGGCGAGTTGCGGAACGAACCTCCCCGAACTACATGTTCCATTCCGCTGCGTGGCCCTCTCGGGTTTTTCACTACGCCTTTCGGATATTTTCCATACACCTGCGGATCGTAATAATCGAGGCAGAACTCAGCCACATTACCCAGCATATTTTTTAAACCATACGGATTGGCCTCAACCACATCGGGCTGCTGTGTTTTATTCGGACTGTTTAATTGCGATATCACATACTGATTGATCACTTCTTTATTGCTACCGAATAATTTTTTAATAAATCCATCGGCTTCAAAATCGTTAGGCGACCCCTCGAAGAAATAGGGCATTTGTGTTCCTCCGCGCGCTGCATATTCCCACTCGGCCTCGGTTGGCAGGCGGTATTTTCTTCCGGTTTCCTGGCTTAACCAACGGCAATACGTTTGTGCTGCATGATGGCTCATGGTAATGGCCGGACGTGTTCCTTTTCCCCATCCCTGATCGGGTGCTCCCCATGGTGGTGTTGCTCCCGAAACGCCATCGGTTTCTTCATCAACTTCTACAGCTTCTTTTCGTCCCTGCGAGCCGGTAGCTGTAAAAAAGGCCAGGTATTCATTCCACGAAACTTCAATTTCTGCCATCCAGAAATTACCCACTTCCACATCGCGCACCGGACCTTCATCCCGTTCGCGATAATGCTCATCAGCCGGGCTTCCCATTTTAAACTGACCACCCGGAATGGCAATCATTTTAAACGATACCGCCGTTCCGGGTATCTGTTCCTCAAAGGTTTCAAAAGCCGTTACTTTAGCAGGCTCGGTAAAAATTTCAGCCGGATCTACCGTCTCTTCCAGTCCCACCAGCAAGTTGGTTTCTCCGCGGTAGTGCCCAACATCATGGTGGCACTGCATACACGAATTATTCTCCGGATCGCGGATATATTTTATATGTTGCAAGGAACCCTGTTCATTCAGCGTTGACGGAAACATATTCGTATGGCATTTCAAACATCCATCTTCGTAAACAAAATGTTTCGATGCTTCAACCGATCGTTTAGCCGCCCAATCAATCTCTTCCGGATCCATTGTAAGGTAGGCATACAAATCATGGATACCATGATACGCTTTCCGGGTTAAAAAACGGGCTGTTTGATCTTCGGGCGGTAAGTGGCAATCAACACATTTAACAGAAACACCACTTGGTGTATTATGATGGACTGATAATTTCCAACTGGTTTCGGCGTGTGAATGAACATGACATGAATTACAAAAATCGTTCGTTGAAGTGTAGTCAACTGTTTTATTAAATAACAGCAAAAAGAGTATTACACTCAGTCCTCCCGCAATAAACAGCATGTAATGCTTGCGTTTAATTGTCTTATCAGTCATTCGTCGTCAATTTGAACCGCAATTATACACGCGCGTAATTAGCTGCTTCTTAATATTTGTCCTACATGTGTCTTAACGACCTCTTAATTTAATCTTAATTTTTTCGATAATATATTGATTAAAAAGCACTTTGATAAAATTAATTTTTTTGATAAAAAATATCAATATTCGTATATTTTAATATATTTGGGCTAAAAATAATATCAAATTAAGGATATTATCATGCCAATCAAAAGAACAGATAGGATGCCGAACAAGATTATATTGAAGCTATTCTTATTGCTTTTTGCCGGAGTTGCCTTTTGTTTACCGGGCAAAGCCAACGATTTTGCCGACAACTCCTTTTTGATTGGCCAATTAACACCCGCCGAATACCAAAACAACCGGCTTTTCGACTTTATAAAAAGTAACAACTGGACCGGAATTGAATTGACTGTTGAATCAAATAAAAAAGTAATCAGCTTACAAAACAGCGCAGTTCCGTTTTCTGCTATTCTTGAAAAAATAGAGTTGTTACTGGAAGCAGAAGAATCAAAAGTAATTCCGGTTTTTATTAATTTTTCGGGTAATGTTCATGTGCTCGATTCGGTAATTAACGCGAGCAGCCTTTCCGATCAGATATTCTATTTACCACAGGGCGAACGATGGCCATCGATAGAATATTTGGTACAAGCCAACCGCAGGGTGATTTTTTTTGTTGACGGAGACATAGAAAACGAAAGCCGGATTTTACACGAAACTTCGAACTATGCCCTTGAAATTGGCGCCAGTCAGATAACGCCTAATTCGGTCATTCTGAAACGGGAATCCAACATCAATAAAGAGCTTTTCAAAATCAATAATTTCGACCGTTTACCAACAGGTGTTTCCACATCACAGGTAAACCGGAACCTGTTTCCTGAGTACATTAATTTCCTGCTGGAAAGCTGGACCAAATATGGCAAAAAACCCAATTTCCTTTTTGTTGAAAGGAGCATTTACAACTTTGGTTTTATTATTGAACAGCTGAATTCTTTTGAGGCAGTAAAAGGACAGGTACGAACAGTAGGGAAAAACTTTGAACGTGTTTTCTGGAAAAATGCCGAAACGCTGATCACCGGCGGAAAGTTCAGTTTTCCCATTCGTGGTGGCGAAGAAATGATTTTAACGCCCTTTATTCCGGGTTTTAGTTTAACACCTTCGCAACTTACCATCACTGCCGAAATGGTAAAACCCGAACAGTATTCGATACTGGCAACTCCGCTCGATCTTAACCGGGGGTTAATGGCCAGTTTTCATTTCGAGAACGAATTGGCTGACGTGGTAAATCCCGAACGTACTTTCGACGGAAACGGCTTTACTTTTAGCCAGGATATTGACCGAGGAAATGTACTTCGCTTGCCGGAGAATGCCAATATTAACATTGGCCATCCCGAACAGTATGGCCTGCCAAACAGTAGTTTTACCATTAGTTGTTTTGTAAAATTTATTGATATTTTGGAATTTGGCGACAACGCTATTCTGGGAAACGACGAACAGGGTTACCGCAGAGGACTTCACCTGGTTTTACGCTCGGGTCATCCTTATTTCGGCCTTTGGGCCAACGATTTTATGTCGGACGAACTGCTGGAAACCAACAAATGGTACCATCTTACCTGGCGCTATATTTTAGAAACCGGCCAGCAGGCGATTTTTGTGAACGGACAATATGTTGGTGGTTCCGACGGCCATCCGCCCTACTCAGGCACCAACGATATTTTTATTGGCAGTGCCCTTTCCGGCGGAGCAAGTCTGAGAGGCTATATCGACAACCTGTACATCTGGAACCGCCCGCTGGGCAACGAAGAAATAAACCGGCTGGCACTTGATGAAGAAATCACTTATCAAGCCACAGAAAATCCAACCACCTTACTGTCAACCAAAACCTTTGTTGCCATTCTGGGATCCATCGCTTTTGTTTTTCTGGTGTTGATTTTTGTTCTGCTACGAAAAATGAATGCACGAAAACATTCGATACTTGTCAACAAACCAGAAACACCGTCAAAAAATCAGATTCAGCTTTTTGGCGAATTCAAGGCGATAAATAACAAAAACGAAGATGTTACAGAACTATTCACGCCAAAAGTGCGCGAGCTGTTTATTTTCACCCTCATCTATAGTATGAAGAATGGAATCGGTGCGCCTATTCCCGATGTGAACGAAACGCTGTGGTACGGAATTGAAGACAAAAAAGTAGCCAACAACCGTGCGGTTACACTGAATAAACTGCGCAAAATTCTGGCGCATTTTAGCAAAGTAGAAATCACCTCACAAAATGGTTATTTACACTTAAATCTGTCGGAAGAATTTTTCTGCGACTACGTGGAAGCCTTCAAACTTTGTAAAATTCCACAGGGAATGTCGCGGCAACAGCTACAGTTGTTTTTCCATATGGTAAAAAAAGGCCGGTTATTAAAAGGTATCGACTGGCCATGGCTCGACGAAATAAGAGGATTCACCGGCAACCAGGTAATTGACAACCTGTTAAAACTGGCTTCCGACTACAAAAAAGAGAACAAACCCAAAGAAGTTGAAAAAGTATCGCAGCGAATTTTAGATTACGACGACCTAAACGAAGAAGCGCTTTACCTGCAAATTTGGGCTTTACAAAAAGCAAATAACTCGCATTTAGCGAAGTTCAACTTTGAGACTTTCTGTACGAAATATGAAAAAACAATGGGTGAATCCTATGCCTTAAGCTTTAAAGAATTCACCCATCATTACGCCGATCAGCTATAACAAACCGGCTTATTTCTTATGCACCTTTTCGGCATGTTCCAGCTCCACCGAAAAGTGGCGCATTATTGGCGCTTCCTTTTTAATGCGGTATCCGTGATCAATTTCTTCCCTCCGATCGAAGATATTTTTTAGCGCCACCGCCACCACATCCATGTGATTATTGGTGTAGGTACGGCGCGGAATTGCCAACCGTAGCATTTCCAGTTTCGGATAACGGTTTTCGCGCGTTTTGGGATCACGGTCGGCCAGCAAAGTTCCTACCTCTACGCCACGAACTCCTGCTTCAAGGTAGAGTTCAATCGCCAGTGTTTGTGCGATGTACTCTTCTTTGGGCACATGTCCCAAAAACTTTTTGGCATCTACAAAAACGGCATGCCCGCCAATGGGTTTCTGCACCGGAATTCCCCATTCAATCAACTTATTGCCCAAATAAGCCACCTGCTGAATTCGATTTTCCAGGTAATATCCTGTTGTAACCTCGTCCAGGCCAACAGCAAGCGCATTCATGTCGCGGCCGGCCATTCCGCCGTAGGTATTAAATCCTTCGAACATGATATTAAAAACCGAAGCCTGTTTTAGCAGCTCCTCGTCTTTCATGGCAATAAATCCGCCAATGTTTACCATACCATCCTTTTTACTGCTCATGGTCATGGCATCGGCATACGAAAACATTTCAGCAACAATTTCTTTGATGGTACTATTCCGGTATTCATCTTCGCGTTGCTGAATAAACCAGGCATTTTCGGCAAACCGCGCCGAATCGAACACCACTTTAATTCCGTATTTTTGCGACAGAGCATGCACATCGCGCAGGTTTTGCATCGACACCGGCTGCCCGCCCGAAGTATTACAGGTAACTGTTACAATAACCATAGGGATTTGCCCCGCCGGATGTGTTGAATACACGGCTTCAAGTTTCTCCAAATCGATGTTTCCCTTAAACGGATGCAACGATTCGGTATCAAAAGCCTCGTCGATAGTGCAATCGACAGCACTTGCTTTACGGTATTCAATGTGGCCTTTTGTGGTATCAAAATGACTGTTTCCCGGCACCACATCATCTTCTTTTACCAACACCGAAAACAACACATTTTCGGCAGCGCGCCCCTGATGTGTTGGCAAAAAGTAATCGAAACCAAGGATATTTTTTATCGCATCTTTTAAATGATAATACGATGATGATCCGGCATAACTTTCGTCGCCGGTCATTATTGCGGCCCACTGATTCTGACTCATCGAGCCTGTTCCGCTATCGGTCAGCAGGTCGATAAAAACCTGTTCGCTTCGTAAATTAAAAAGGTTGTAGTTCGCTTTTTTTATCCACTCTTCGCGCTGTTCACGCGTACTTTTCCAGATGGGCTCCACCATCTTAATTTTATATGATTCTGCAAATGGTAATTCCATATAAATATGAATTATGAATGATGATCAACGAATGATGATTTGCAATGGAGCTAATAAAACTAACCATACAATTCAAAATCGTTGTTCGTCTTAGAAAATAAAATGATTTATGAAATGAAACTTACGATCGTAAACTTCAGAAGAAATCTGAAATCCTAAATCGTTAATCTGAAATCTACATTCTAAAAGCGTCCCTGTTTTTGATATTCAGGAAACTTCGGTTGTGGAGGTAGATAGCCATTAAAAATTTAATCATAACTTTTAATTTTACTACACTACAAATTTAACGTACTTAACCCCTTTTGTAACACGATAAATATCAGTTTTAGCCAATTTTAAATCCTCTTGTGTAATAAATGTCTAATTTTGCGGCAAATAAGAAAAGGAAAAGAAAATGGGAAACTTAGCATTTGAAGCAGTTATTTTCGACATGGATGGAGTTATCACCAAAACTGCCATCACACACGCTGCGGCGTGGAAAAAAATGTTTGACGAATATCTGTTAAAACGAGCTGAAGCAAAAGGCGAAACTTTTGAAGAATTTACACAAAGCGATTACCTGGCTTTTGTTGACGGGAAACCGCGCTACAAAGGCGTGTCATCGTTTTTAGAGTCGAGAAATATCAATATTGAGTTTGGCGATCCTTCTGACGCGCCCGGAATGGAAACAGTTTGCGGACTGGGTAACCGCAAAAACGAAGCTTTTAACGAAGTAATTGCGCGCGATGGTGTTGAGGTTTACGAATCGACTTCGCAATTGCTAAACGACTTAAAAAACGCCGGAATAAAACTGGGTGTGGCCTCGTCGAGTAAAAACTGCGCACCGGTTTTGGAAGCTGTTGACATGCTAAAAATGTTTGGCGCCCGCGTTGACGGTGTTGTTTCGGCCGAACTGGGACTACACGGCAAGCCCGAACCGGATATTTTTACCACTGCCTGCGATATGTTGAAATCAACGCCGGCAAAAGCCATTGTTGTTGAAGATGCTGTTTCGGGAGTTCAGGCCGGAGCAAAAGGGCAGTTTGGCTTAACACTTGGAATCGCCCGCGAAAACAACGAGAAGGAACTGGCTGAAGGAGGTGCCGATTTCGTAGTTACCGACCTTGAAGAAGTTGGCGGAATTTTGGGTTTAAACGAACTGTTTTTAAAGAATAAGAAATAGATACAATGTCACACAAGTAATCATAGTATGACTTCAAGTCATACTATGATTAATGCTTTGACTGTACTAGTTCGGCAACACTTTTTTGCAGAAAATCGCGTGTGTAATAATCTTCATCCACGATTTCTCCATTCCAAACAACAATATCCAAATCGATACAACGTGGCCCGAATTTTGGCCCCGTCCGGTCGCGCCCCATGCGATCTTCAATCTCTTTGAGTAGTTTTTTCAGATCAGGCGCATTTAAACTTGTGCAAACCTTTACCGCTCCGTTGGTAAAATCGGCCTGGTTTTCGATGCCAATCGGTTTGGTTTTTATCATCGATGAAACCTGAAGCACGGTTACTTCTCCTTTTAGGATTTCAAGCATTTTGGCGATATTTTCGTCTGCGTTAATGTTAGAACCGATGCCAATAATCACAATATTCATCGCCTGGCCTCCATTTCCATCGATACCGATTCAGCAAAACGCAAGGCATGTGGTTTGTCTACTTCAACGCGGGCCCACGTTACTTTTTTGTCTTCCATTATCGTATCGAGAATGCGCTTGGTAAGCACTTCCAATAATTTGAAACGCCCCTCCTGAACCAATGCAATTATTTTTTTGGTGATCACTTTATAATTGAAAATATCTTCGGGTTCGTCCGATTCCAGAGCCGATTCCGGAATATCCGTTTCAATTTCGAGGTTGATTACCACATCCTGTTTATTCACCAACTCATCGGGATTAAATCCGATGTAGGTTCTGATTAGCAGATTTTTTACGCGTATTCTAGCCATATTTAACGATTTTTTCCAAGGTTTTCGCCACCATCGGCAAACAGTAATTGCCCGGTCAGGTGATTGTTTTCCAAAATATAATCCAAACTTTTCAAAATCGGCTCCACTCCTCCCGGTTTTTTCATCGGAATGCCCTGTGCCAGGTTTTCCAGGTAATCTTCATCCTCGTCTTCAGGAGGTAGTGTAACACCAGGCGCTATGGCATTAACCCGAATATCGGGGGCAAATTCCAAAGCCGCCATTTTAGTGAGTTCCCAAAGTGCCTTTTTTGCAATGGAATAAGCAGCGAAATTCGATGCATTTGCTGTTATTCGGGTATCAACAAAATTGATGATGTTGCCGGTTTGGAAATAATTGGCAAAATCGCGGGTAAGAAAAAACGGGGCTTTTAAATTAACATCTAACTGCGAATCAAAAAGGTCAACCGACGTGTCTTTCAGGTAGCCACGATTAAAAACTGACGCATTATTAATCAACAGATCAACGTTGATCTTCCCGGCAGCCAATTTTGGAATCAATGCGGCTACTTCATCAGTTTCGGCAAGGTTGGCTTGCACTGCCCTGAATTCCTGATCAGGATATTTTTTCTCAAGTTCTTCAACCAGCGCATTTGCCCCTTTTGAAGAAGAATTATAGTGCACCACAACATTCCACCCTTTTTCTGCCAGGTGCTCTGTTAACGCACGTCCTATACGTTTTGATGCTCCGGTAATTAAAGCTGTTCGAATCATACTGAAAAGTTAGTTATTTTTCTAATAACAACAGGATGACCAGACTTATGTTCACAAAATTACAAACATGATTTCGGCTTAAGACCAACAGAAACGGAAGGGTAAAAATAGTTTTCACGCAAAGAAATGAAGAAGCACAAAGCTCGCAAAGATGATATAAGTATTAAACATGACTTTGTTTGCTTTGCGACAAACTTAGCGTTCTCTGCGTCAACATTCTTTCTTTTATCCTGCTTATAAAATTTGATACAAAAAAAAGGCCCGCAATACGGACCTTCTTAAAAACTCTATATGGTTTTTCTATTTGCTGTACGAATTCAATTTACTTAGGTATTTCCCGATAATATCAAACTCAAGGTTGATAACCGATCCCACTTCAAAGGTGTGGAAATTGGTAACTTCCTGCGTGAAAGGAATAATGGCAACCTGGAAAGAATTGTCTTTCGAGTTTACCACGGTTAAGCTTACTCCATTAACGGTTACCGATCCTTTTTCAACGGTCATATAGCCTTGTTTGGCCTTTTCAATGTCAAAGTCGTATTCAAAAGTGTAGTACCAGCTTCCATCAGCTTCCTCAATTTTTACACACTTCGCCGTCTGGTCAACGTGCCCCTGAACAATGTGGCCATCCAAACGGCCATTCATCATCATGCTGCGTTCCAGATTCACTTTCGATCCTACCTCCAACAAACCAAGATTCGACTTTATCAGCGTTTCTTTAATGGCTGTTACTTTGTATTTTTTCTCAGCTTTATCCACCCAAACAACGGTTAAACAAACGCCGTTGTGCGATAAACTCTGGTCAACTTTCAGCTCGTCGGCAAACGAACAGGTTAAGGTAAAATGTACATTCTCCTGATCTTTTTCAACGGCTACAACCGTTCCGTATTCTTCAACTATTCCTGAAAACATATCTAGTTTAAAGTTTAGAGTTCAAAGTTCAAAGACTTTAAAACCCGATTTATCCTTATTAAAAATTGAAAACAACCTAAATCAAAAATCGTTAATCGACATTCATCAATCTGAAATCATTTCAGGCTCCACTCTACACCATCTTTGGTGTCTTTTAGCTCAATGCCAATGGCACTTAATTCATCGCGAATTTTATCGGCAGTGCCCCAATCTTTATTGGCTTTTGCATCTTTCCGCAGGTTTATGAGCAATTCAACAGCGCCACCCAATACTTCGTTGCTTCCACTTCCGGCGTCACCTTCTTCTTTTAATCCAAGAATATCGAAAACCACCGCGTTATAAAACACTTTCAGATCTTCAAGATCAGCAGCCGAAATTTTCTCGCTACCCGCTTTTATCGAGTTGATCATTTTAACGCCGTCAAAAAGATGGGCAATAGCAATCGGACTGTTCAAATCGTCGCTTAAAGCGGCAAAACATTTTTCTTTTAAAGACGCGACATCCACTGTTGAGGCATCGGAAGGCGTTAATTCTCCCAAAGTTTTTGTGGCAGTCATTAACCGCTCCAAGCCTTTTTCAGAGGCTTGCAAAGCTTCATTCGAGAAATCGATGGTGCTGCGGTAATGCGCCTGCAAAATAAAGAAGCGGATGGTCATTGGCGAATAGGCCTGCTCCAGAATTTCGTGCGTGCCGGTAAACAATTCATCAAGCGTGATAAAGTTACCCAGAGAGCGTGCCATTTTCTGCCCGTTAATAGTAATCATGTTATTGTGCATCCAATAACGCACCGATTCTTGTCCTCGACAAGCTGTATTTTGCGCAATTTCACATTCGTGGTGCGGGAAGGTTAAATCCATGCCTCCACCGTGAATATCGAACTGCTCGCCCAGGTATTTTGTGCTCATTGCCGAACACTCGAGGTGCCATCCCGGAAAACCCTCGCTCCAGCGCGAAGGCCAGCGCATAATGTGCTCCGGCGATGCTTTTTTCCACAAGGCAAAATCGAAAGAGTTTTTCTTTTCATCCTGCCCGTCGAGTTTGCGGGTGTTGGTTTTTATATCATCCAGATTACGGCCCGAAAGTTTTCCGTAGTTGTAATCGTTGTTGTATTTATCCACATCAAAATAAACCGAACCGTTGGCCTCGTATGCATATCCGTTTTTCAGAATCCCCTCTATCACCTGAATTTGCTCGATGATATGGCCCGATGCACGCGGCTCGATACTTGGCGGCGTAACATTCAGATCGTCCATATTCCGATGGAAAGTGTTCATGTATTTCTGAACCACTTCCATTGGCTCCAGCTGCTCCAAACGTGCTTTCTTCGAAATTTTATCTTCACCACGTTCTGCTTCTTCATCTTCAAGATGGCCAACATCGGTAATATTGCGCACATAGCGCACCTTGTTTCCGAGGAAAGTAAGGTAGCGGTACAACAAATCGAAAGTGATAAACGGGCGGGCGTGCCCCAGGTGCGAGTTGCTGTAAACGGTTGGTCCGCAAACGTACAAACCCACATGACCTTCCACCAGCGGTTTAAACGCTTCCTTCTTCCGGCTCAGCGTATTGTAAATATAAAGTTGACTCATAATTTTTTTGAAATCGTATGATTTTGCAAAGGTAAAACAAAATGAGTGATTTTGTGATTGTTACCAACTCCCTCTGCACAAAGGTAAACCGTAATTAACCTGAAGTTCCGAATGCCTAAGCTGTTTGTTCTGCTTCAGCCGCCTCACTCTCACTTTTGTGTTCTTCCAGCTTGTTAAAATATTTGCGGTAGAAAAACAAAATTGAAAAGATACCCACGGTAATGGCCGAATCGGCAACATTAAATACCGGACGGAAAAAGATAAACGGATTTCCTCCAACTCTGGGCAACCACTCGGGATAGCGACCTTCAAGCAGCGGAAAATAGAACATATCAACCACTCTTCCGTGCAGGAAGCTGGAATAACCGCCTTCGGCAGGAAACAAAGAGGCGACCTGTCCGTAGCTGTGATTGAATATCATTCCATAGAAAAGGCTGTCGATAATATTTCCGATAGCGCCGGCAAAAATCAGCGCAATACAGGCGATAAAGCCAAAAGGCACTTCTTTTTGTCGGGCCAGTTTAAACAGGTACCACCCAATGGCCATTACCGCCACGATACGAAAAACACTTAAAAACATTTTTCCGTATTCGCCGGCAAACTCAAAGCCGAAAGCCATACCGTTATTTTCCACAAAATGAAGAATAAACCAATCTTTAAACACCACAATCTCATCGCCAATCGACAGGTTGGTTTTAATCCAGAATTTCAGAACCTGATCGACAATTAAAACGGAGAATATAATTATCAGTGATTTAACGGAACGCGACATATGCTAACCCTTTATAACAGAAATGCTCTTCGAAAATTCTAAACAGTATTTTCGAAGAGCAATTCCAATTCGTTTTTTTACTTATTATTTTCCTTGTTTCGCATCAATACTAAGTGTTGCATGAGGAACTGCACGCAATCTTTCTTTAGCTATTAACTTACCGGTTTCGCGACAAACGCCATAAGTTTTATTTTCGATACGAATAAGAGCAGCTTGTAAGTGCTGAATAAATTTTAACTGACGCTGAGCTAATTTTCCAGCTTCCTCTTTAGAAAGTGTAGCAGCGCCCTCTTCCAATACTTTAAACGTTGGCGAGGTATCAGAAATATCGTTACCATCGCTTTGAGTGATCGAATTCTTGTACATTTTATAATCTTCCTGCGCTTTTTCCAGCTTATCAAGAATGATTTTTTTGAATTCCATCAACTCTTCATCAGAATATCTGTTTTTGTCTCCCATAGTTTTTGGGTTTTAAGTTCCTCACTAGTTTTTTTGATCAAGGCCCTAAAGTAATAAAAAACTACATCATAATACAGTGCCTTTCTACATTTCTTTAACCTAGCTTTTCGATCACAATTTGTGCCTGAACTTCCTTGTCGATCTCCACTTCTTTCGAACGTGCTGAATCAACGCTATCGGCTAATTCCAGCTCATCGGCGAGTGTTTGCGCACAAATGTATTCCTTGTGGTTTTCAACCGCCACATTATACGCTTCGTGCTTTGCAATACGCAACTTAATCCGATCGGTTACCTCAAAACCATTTTCCTTTCGTAAGTTCTGTATTTTGTTGATAAACTCACGGGCAATTCCCTCTTGTTTCAGCTCTTCCGAAAGATTGATATCCAAAGCGATAGTCATTTGTCCTTCAGTAGCCACTGTCCATCCCGGAATATCTTCAGTTTGAATTTCAACATCGTCAAGCGACAGCATAACTTTTTCGTCTCCCACTGTCAGCTCAAATTCGCCGGTACTTTCAAAGGCCGAAATTGCATTCTGGTCCAACTGGTTAACAGCTCCGGCAATTTGTTTCATCATTTTACCGTATTTCGGTCCGAGCGCTTTAAAGTTCGGCTTGATTTTCTTTTTGATCACCCCGGCCGTATCGGTTAAAAACTCAACTTCTTTAACGTTAACTTCTGCCAGAATAATGTTTGAAACTGCCTCGAATTGCTCTTTAAAGTGCGGATTTAATACCGGAACCATAATTTTAGCCAAGGGCTGGCGTACTTTCAGTTTTTCTTTGCGGCGCAGTGCCAAAATCATTGAAGATGCCTTTTGCGCAATGGCCATTTTTTCTTCCAGATCCTTGTCGATCAAGGCTTCAGTATAAGCAGGGAAATCAACTAAGTGAACACTCTGATCTTCGGCTTTTCCGGTAGCTTTATTCAGGTCGTTGTATAGCAGGTCGGCATAAAACGGTGCAATTGGCGACATTAATTTAGCCACAACTTCCAAACAGGTGTACAGTGTTTGGTAAGCCGAAATCTTGTCGGTAGAATATTCGCCACCCCAGTAACGTTTACGGCTTAAACGCACAAACCAGTTACTCAGGTTTTCGCTTACAAACTCGGAAATGGCGCGGCCGGCACGTGTTGGCTCGTAATTTTCGTAGCTCTCGCCCACTTCTTTAATCAGCGAGTTCAGCAACGAAATAATCCAACGATCGATCTCCGGACGTTGTTCCATCGGAATTTCTTCTTCTGCATAGTTGAAGCCATCAACATTGGCATACAATGCAAAGAAATTGTAGGTATTATATAGCGTTCCGAAGAATTTACGTTTAACTTCCTCTACACCTTCGATATCAAATTTCAGGTTATCCCAGGGCTGTGCATTGGTAATCATGTACCAGCGCAGCGGGTCGGAACCGTATTTATCGATGGTTTCGAACGGATCGACAGCATTACCCAGACGTTTCGACATTTTCACGCCGTTTTTGTCGAGTACCAGTCCGTTTGATATAATATTTTTGAATGCTACCGACTCATCGATCATGGTAGCAATGGCATGCAGTGTAAAGAACCATCCACGGGTTTGGTCAACCCCTTCGGCAATAAAATCGGCCGGGAAAACATCTTTGAAATTCTCTTTCCACTCGAAAGGATAATGGCGTTGCGCAAAAGGCATCGCACCCGAATCGAACCAAACATCGATCAGGTCGGCTTCGCGCTCCATTTTTTGTCCCGACGGTGAAACCAAAATAATATTATCGACATGCGATTTATGCAGATCAATCTTTTCGTAATTGGCTTTGTTGTAATCGCCAACTTTAAATTCAGCAAAAGGATTTTCTGTCATAAAACCGGCTGCAACCGCTTTATCGATTTCCGCCATCAGCTCTTCCATCGAACCGATACAGATCTCTTCCGAACCATCTTCAGTTCTCCAGATTGGCAGCGGTGTTCCCCAGAAACGAGAGCGGCTAAGGTTCCAATCCACCAGGTTTTCGAGCCAGTTTCCAAAGCGACCCGTTCCGGTTGATTTTGGTTTCCAGTTGATGGTGTTGTTCAGCTCCACCATTTTGTCTTTCACCGCTGTTGATTTGATAAACCACGAATCGAGCGGGTAATACAACACCGGTTTATCAGTTCTCCAGCAGTGCGGATAACTGTGAACGTGCTTTTCAATTTTGAATGCTCTGTTCTGCTGTTTCAGCATTACCGAAATATCGATATCAACAGTTGATGCGTCTTCTTCCAGCTTGTCGTCGTATTCGTTTTTCACCGAACGGCCGGCAAATTCGTGATAGGTTTCGGTATTTACGTATTTCTCAACAAACTCCGGATCGAGGTCGATGGTTGGGTAAAAACGTCCCTTCTTATCGACCAAAGCCTGACGCTTTCCTTCGGTATCTAAGACTACCAGCGGTGCAATTCCGTGTTGTTTGGCAACACGGTCGTCATCGGCACCAAAAGTAGGCGCAATGTGAACGATTCCGGTACCATCTTCAATGGTTACAAAATCGCCGGTAATCACCTCAAAAGCTTTTCCTTCAGGTTTCACCCAGTCGATGAGCTGCTCGTACTGAACGCCTTTTAGCTGCTCGCCGGTATATTCGGCCATTACCTGGTAAGGAATGTTTTTATCGCCCGGTTTGTAATCTTCCAATGCCAGTTCAGCATTTTTCGAATTGAAATAAACCGGGAAAAGGTCTTTGGCCAGAATCAGCGTTACCGGATCGCCGGTGTAGGGATTAAACGAACGAACTTTTACGTAGTTGATGTTCGGTCCCACACAAAGCGCGGTGTTCGACGGCAGAGTCCAGGGAGTTGTCGTCCAGGCCAGGAAATACAGGTCGGTTTCCACGCCTTCAAAAAGGAATTCCGATCTTTCGTTTCGTGTGGCTTTAAACTGGGCAATTGCTGTTGTATCTTTTACATCGCGGTAACAACCCGGCTGGTTCAGCTCGTGCGAGCTCAAGCCTGTTCCGGCGGCCGGCGAGTAAGGCTGAATGGTGTAGCCCTTGTACAACAATCCTTTGTTGTAGATTTGTTTCAGCAACCACCAAACCGACTCAATGTACTGGTTATCGTAGGTTACATACGGATCGTCCATGTTTACCCAGTAACCCATCTTGCGGGTCAGTTCTTCCCACTCGCGGGTGTATTTCATCACCTCTTTGCGGCAGGCGTCGCTGTATTCTTCAACGGTAATTTTTTTACCGATATCGTCTTTTGTAATGTTCAGCGCTTTTTCAACGCTCAGTTCCACAGGCAAACCGTGCGTGTCCCAACCGGCTTTCCGGTGTACACGAAAACCTTTCATGGTTTTGTAACGGCAAAAAATATCTTTAATGGCACGCGCCATTACGTGGTGAATACCCGGCATTCCGTTTGCCGATGGCGGTCCTTCGTAAAACACAAATGTTTCGTGCCCTTCGCGGGTGGTAATACTTTTATGAAAAGTGTCGTCATTCTCCCAACGCGCCAGCACATCTTTGTTTATCTGTGCTAAATCTAACTGCTTATATTCCTGAAATTTATTGCTCATGAGAAACTGCTATAATCTTCTGATTTTAAAAAACATGCAAATATAGAAAAATTTTAGTGGGCGGGGGAAGATGAACGGGCATTATTAAACCAGACTTAAAAGGAGGTCTACTCTGCATTTTCGGGGATCTTGACACATGAATATTTTTCACTTGTCATTTTTGTTTTTTCCTCAAGTGATCTTTTTATTTTCCTCAAGTGATCTTTTTTCTTTTCACAAGTGATAAATTTATTGCTGTCTTGTGATTAGAATTATGACATCAAGTGATGAAAATTGTGTTGACCGAAAAACCGTTTTCATTCAGTGCGAAAACAAGAAAAAGCCGCTTTACCGGGAAAGATAAAGCGGCTTTGTGGAATACCTTTATGGAAATCCGGATCAGACAGTCCGAACTAATTATTTTGTCAATCTGCAGTGAAGCTAACCTTGCCGCTTTGCATCCCTTTGGGAAATCGGGTGTAACAAAACACCAAACTTAGTTCTGCGAAAATTTTCTTTTCGCTTAGCTACAGATCCATTATGTTTTTGATTTATAGAAATTGATTAATTCAGGTCAAGTACCGAATTAAATTCGCCCTCAACAATACCGGTTGGAGCCGTGCTGTCGGCTTCGCTTTCGTTTTCCCAAACCGAACCGTCGATTAAATATTTAAACTGGTAAACTTTACCGGTTTCCAGATTCAGCGTTTGTGTAAAATCACCGCTTTTCAGTTTTTTCATTGGCTCAACATTTTCGTTCCAGCCGTTAAATTCACCTACAATTCTAATTGTATCGGCATTCGGAGCATCAGTTTTTGCAACCCGGAAAGCTACTTTACACTCCGGTTTACTTTTTAAATATTGTTTTTTTATACTCATAATTCACAGTTGTTTTTTATGAAACAGAACAGTTACCCACTTAGTTTTTAAAGAATGCTTTTTGAACTGCCATCCGGCGCCTGATGTTAATCCAACAGCCTTCTTTTAATCACCGATCCGGCACACTCTCCTGAATCGTTCTTGTTTTCAATTCTAAAATTTGTTTTAGTACGAAGTTGGTTTGGAAATGATGTTCTATCAATTTGTTAATCAAAAGTATGCCATTAGTATTAAATATCAGCCAACCAGCAAAAAGAATATTTTGATATTTAACACTTAAATAAAATTAAAAAAATTAGCATCTTATTGTATTTCAGACGCTTTAGCCTATGTAGTGACACCATTCGCCTTGCTGCAAACCAACACACACAACTGATTCTAAGCAATTTAATCAAACGAATGTCAATAAGTGTTTCGTAAGTGCTTCACCCGGCTCATAAACGACTGAACTCTTTCCAGCTCCACCTCATTTTGCCAGTTGCCATCGTATTTAAAAGATGAGCCTACAATAAAAGCATCGGCATAGGGCCAGAAACCGGCAATATTTTGCTCTGTAATTCCCGAGCCAATCAGCACCGGCAACCGAACAGCCTCAACTACAGCCTGCACATCCTTTATCGAGGCTTCTTCGCCCGTTGCATTTCCGGTAACAATAACTCCATCGGCTAAAAAGAACACGGCAGCTTTGGCCATATCACAAATCGAAACATCGGCAGAAATAGCATGCGATGCGTGTTTCTTTTTAATATCGGTCCATATTTTTATGTTATCGGCACCAATTTGCTTCCGGTAGCGCAAAAGTTCGGCAGCATCGCTGTCCATCATTCCCTCGTCGGCCAAATGCCCAAACACAAATCCTTCGGCCCTGATAAAATCGAAACCTGCAGCATGAGCCACAGCCAGCGCCTGTTTGTTGGCTCCGGCCAGAATCTGAATTCCCAGAGGAAGCGAAACCTCCTGCCTTAGTTTTATTGCAACGGCGGTCATTGAGGCCACAATTTCGGACCCTACTTTACGATTCAGATACGGACGGTCGTGCATATTCTCGATCATTATTGCATCAACCCCGCCCTGCACAAGTTTTTGTGCATCGCTGATGGCGGCGTTAATAATTTCAGTTATGCTTAGGCGGTTTTTGGGAGTGCCAGGTAAGGCTCCTACATGCACCATCCCAATTATTGATTTGTTGAGTTCCACGCTTTATTGTTTTGGTTTCTTAAAGTTAACCGATTTGAGGAAATTTCTACCGATCTCTAAAAACAATTCACTTATGTTTTGATTGCCACTGATTTTGTACATTTACACTCCATAACCTAAGTCAAAAAAAAACGAAAGATGAAGAATAGTTCCCTTTTGCTTGCCTGCTATGTCCTTATTTTCCTGTCGTGTTCGACAAAAAAAAGCGAAAACACCTTAACAAAAGAAGAAATCGAGGACGGCTGGGAATTGCTGTTCGACGGGAAAACCACCAACAACTGGAAAACTTTTAACGGAGGCGCAGTTACCGGATGGAAGGTAATTAACGGCGAATTGCACAACTCGGGCGTTGGCACCGATCATGGCGGCGACATTATCACCAAAAAACAATACACCAATTTTGAATTGTACCTGGAATGGAAAGTAGCACCGGAAAGTAACTCGGGCATTTTTTACCATGTACAGGAAGGGCTTACCGATGCCATTTACGAATCAGCACCGGAGTACCAGTTGATTGATGACAATGGCTGGCCTGACAAACTGGAAGCCTGGCAACATTCAGGCGCCAATTACGGGATGAATGCACCCAAAAATGCAAAGCTAAAACCGATTAACGAGTGGAATACCACCCGAGTAATTGTAAACGGGCCACACGTTGAACACTGGCTGAACGGCAGCTTAGTGGTGGAATATGAGTTGTGGACCGACCAATGGCTGCAAAATAAAGCTGCAAGCAAGTGGGCCGACACACCAGACTACGGAATGGCAAAAACCGGTCATATCGGCTTGCAGGATCATGGCGGATTAACAATGTTCCGGAATATTAAGATTAGGGAATTGTAGTTTCTGTAAGCTTATCGAAATCGGCAAGCCCGGAACAGGTTTCTCAATAAAAATTATCTTTGCCCGAAACATTCTCAAAAATGGAATTTACTGCATTCAGAGATCTGAAACCCTTTTCGCAATTGTTTTTTGCTGCATTTGTTGTGGTGGCCAGCATATTAATCTTTTTTGTATTGTCGCTTGTGGTGGCCATTCCAATCTGGGGTTTCAATACTGTTTTGAACCTGCCGGCTATTAATTCCGAAACGCCACTAAACATTATCAACCTGTATAAATTCATTCAGGTTGTTCAGGCAATCGGCTTTTTTATCGTTCCTCCGTTTATTTTGGGCTACCTGTTTCATGGCCAATCAAACGAATACCTATACCTCAATAAATCATTCAATTCGCAAAGTGTTATTCTGGTTGTTGCGATGATGTTTTTTGCCGCTCCGGCGATTAACCTCATTGGCGAATTAAACAGCAACATGAGTTTTCCCGAGTGGTTATCGGGAGTGGAAGAATGGATGCGCAACGCCGAACAAAATGCCGCCGATATTACGGAAGCCTTTTTAAATGTAAAAACCATTGGCGGACTTGCATTTAACGTGTTTATGATTGCCCTGCTGCCGGCAGTTGGCGAGGAGCTTTTATTCCGTGGCGTGGTTCAGAATATATTTAGCAAAATGACGCGCAGTCACCATTGGGGAATATGGATTTCGGCCATACTTTTTAGCGCTTTACACATGCAGTTTTATGGTTTTGTTCCGCGTGTTTTGCTTGGCGCCCTGTTTGGTTATTTGCTGGTTTGGAGCGGCTCGATATGGTTGCCCATTATTGCCCATTTCATGAATAACGCGATTGCCGTAATTGCCATGTACTTTATAAATAACGGCCTGATGAATCCACAATATGAAGAAATCGGTTCTACCGGCGACAGCTATTACATGGCCGGAATCAGTCTTGCACTAACGTTTGTGTTTCTGATGATGCTGAAACGACAGAATGCCGGTAAAGAAATTCCTATATAAAAAAATCCCGGATTAGTTTTCACCAAGCCGGGATCTAAAATATCAATACAATAAATTCTTTTCAGATATTCGCATATGCGTCTTATATCCTATTTTTCGTCATGCTGAACTTGTTTCAGCATCTGTTAAATGATATTAGCATTATATGGATGAGACCCTGAAACGAGTTCAGGGTAACGTGCAAATCATGACACGTTACAGACAATCAATATTCTTTTAAGCAAATTCAAATAAGAGATCGGTCTGCATTTCTTCTGCCGACATTTTTTTCTTTTCATTCCGTCGGAATACATAAACAATACCGTATTCCTGTGCCAGTTGTCGTTTTACTTTTGGCGATTCCACCTCCAGGCTTTCTTCAATCTCTGTCCACAGTTTGCTTATAAAGTCGTTGGTCGTCTTACGCAGTTTCTGCATTTTATCGAACGAGCGCAAGGTATTTCGTTTTAAGGTTTGCTGAAATACCGAAGCGTCGTGCAACTCTTCCACCTTAAATTTCACCAGCGCAATGGATGGATTATAAATGGCACTTCCCCCATTTTGTTTACGCTTTTGCTCGCCTTCCACCATTATTTTGCCCCACTCAATTATATCTTCCTCGGTGTTTAGTGAAGGTACTTTTCCCTCAAAAGAGGCCAGGTTCCCGTAGTACCTAATTCCGCCGTTAATCTCGCCACGCTCCGATGCAAACTGCAGCACCTGTATAAAATGCGAGACGTACATTTTAGCTCGATCAAAAGCTTCTTTATACTCTTTTATATTTTCCGACTGAAGTCGTGTGTCTAATTCGTATTGTCGAAGGTGATTTTCGAAAGCATTCTTCACATTCTGGAGTTCTTCAACCGAATGATTCGAGAACGCCAGTTTTTCCTCATTCTTAATCACCTTTGCCAGCGCTGCGTTAAGTGCGCGTATTCTGGCTTTATCCGTCGTGGGTAAACGTCTGTATGGCATAATATTCCTTTGTGTTTATGCGAAGTTATGGATTGTACATGGGGAATTCATGTGTTCGCCCTTGTACTTATACACATCTACCTGTTTATTATTGTGAAAAACCGGAGCTTCGTTTTAGCGAATGGCTGTATTTTAATACCTTTAAGTCTCTATCTTCGCACGAAGTTAACAGGGTTAGAAACAAGAAAAATATTGGTCATTAAAGTTCAATAATAGTCATGAAAAGGGAATTAACTACATATACTTCCAAAAATGAAACGCTGGCAAATACAGGTAACTGTTTAAAAACTTCTTTCCCATTCAATAACCGACAAACCTTGAAGGAAATCCCGTGCGGGCTCGTCAAAAATCCCTGACTACCGGCAGGCAGGCGTCAATCGGGCTAATTGGTTACATTGAAAAAACGCAAAGGTTATTTTTTGATCCCGATAAATCGGGAGTTCCTTTTGATCGAATGCAAAAGGAACTGCCCGTCTGGCATGAAGACAAAAGCTACATAGGTGAGCTATTGTTCTCTCGTACAAAACCAGGCAGCCAATAAAAAACAAAAAAAGCCTCCCCAGAAACTGAGAAGGCTTTTCAAATGTATAGCGTGAATTTTCTTATTCGCTAACTTTTGCGCACAAATACTCGCGGTTCAAGCGAGCAATGTTGGTGATAGAGATGCTTTTCGGACACTCAGCTTCGCAAGCCTGAGTATTGGTACATCCACCAAAACCCAATTCATCCATTTTGGCCACCATGTTTTTGGCACGACTTGCAGCTTCAACTTTACCTTGAGGCAATTTTGCCAGGTGCGAAACTTTTGCCGAAACAAATAACATAGCCGATGCGTTTTTACACGCTGCAACACAAGCACCACAACCGATACATGCTGCTGCATCCATTGATTCTTCAGCATCTTCTTTCGGAATAGGAATTGTGTTGGCATCAGGAACACCACCGGTATTTACCGATACGAAACCACCAGCCTGAAGAATTTTCTCGAAAGCAGTACGGTCAACAACAAGGTCTTTAATTACCGGGAAAGCACGTGCACGCCAAGGCTCAATAACAATGGTTTCACCATCTTTGAACTTACGCATGTGCAGCTGGCAAGTAGTAACCTCGGTGTCTGGTCCGTGAGGACGGCCATTAATATACAGACTACAAGTACCGCAGATACCTTCGCGGCAGTCGTGGTCGAAAGCAATTGGGTCGATTCCCGCTTCAATAAGCTGGAAATTCAGGATATCCATCATTTCAAGGAAAGAAGACCCGGTTGAGATATTTTCGATTGTATATGTTTCGAATTTACCTTTTGATTTGGCATTCTTTTGACGCCAAACTTTTATTTTGAGTTTTTTTAGAATCTTATCAGCCATTTTATTCTAGATTTTTAGATTTATAGATATGAGTAATGAGACCTTAATCGTGAATTTTTAATGATTGCTTTAAACCAAAAATCATCTTTTGGACTTCATTAAGTTTTGCATCCAACTCTTCGAATTTGTTTTGAGAAAGATACTCTAAATCAAGACTTAAAATCACTAAAGTTTCCAGTTCAAATGCACTACCATTGGCAATGTCTAAGAAACGGCCCAATTCCTTGTCGCTATTTCTCCCACATCCTTCAGCAATGTTTGTTGGAATTGAAACAGCAGCCCTTCTCATTTGTGAAACGATACCGAAAAGCTCATCTTTTGGAAATGCGTGAGTTGCCTGGTAAATCTCTTTAACAAGAACTCTTCCTTTTTGCCAAACTTTCAATTCTTTAAACTGATGCATCTTCTTTGCTTTTATTGATTCCTGATCTTTCTTCTTCTCAATACTAATTTCTCACTACTCTATACTCTCATAATTATTTGTAAGAACGCTGCGTAAGCTTCACATTCTCAAATACCAAATCTTCTTTATGCATATCCGGCTCTGCGCCCTCTCCTTTGTACTCCCAGCACGATACATAAGTGAATTCTTCGTCGTTACGTTTTGCTTCACCTTCTTCGGTAGCCGACTCTTCACGGAAGTGTCCACCACACGATTCGTTTCTGTCGAGTGCATCGCGCGCCATCAACTCACCAATATCGAAGAAATCGGCAACACGACCGGCTTTCTCCAACTCAGGGTTAAGGTTGTCCAATTCGCCAGGAATACGAACATCTTTCCAGAATTCAGCGCGAATTTCCTTAATCATCTCGATCGCTTTTTTCAATCCTTCAGCATTACGGGCCATACCAACGTAATCCCACATTACTTGTCCAAGTTTTTTGTGAAAATAGTCAACCGGTTTCGAACCTTTAATGTTGTATAATTTCTCAATACGATCAGTTACCTCTTTTTCAACCGCAGCAAACTCAGGAGCGTTTGTGTCGGCCATTGGCGTCATAATTTCGTCAGCCAGGTAATCACCAATAGTGTATGGCAACACAAAATATCCGTCCGCCAATCCTTGCATCAGTGCCGAAGCACCCAGACGGTTAGCTCCGTGATCGGAGAAGTTAGCTTCACCAATTGAATACAAACCGGGAACCGAAGTCATCAGGTTGTAATCAACCCAGGTACCACCCATTGAGTAGTGGATAGCCGGGTAAATCATCATCGGCGCTTTATAAGGATCAACATCGGTAATCTTTTCGTACATCTGGAAAAGGTTTCCATAACGTGCTTCAATTACACTTTTACCCAAACGATCGATGGCATATTTAAAATCAAGGAAAACTGCTTTACCTTCCGAGTTTACACCAAATCCGGCATCGCAACGTTCTTTTGCAGCACGCGACGCAACGTCACGAGGCACAAGGTTACCGTACGAAGGATATCTTCTTTCCAGGTAAAAATCGCGATCCTCATCTGCAATATCGTTCGGATGAAGCTCACCTTTCTGCAATTTTACAGCATCTTCTTTTTTCTTTGGTACCCAAACACGGCCATCGTTACGCAACGACTCCGACATCAATGTCAGTTTCGACTGCTGATCGCCATGAACAGGTATACAAGTAGGGTGAATTTGTACGAAACATGGGTTCGACATAAAAGCACCACGTTTGTAACATTGCCATGCGACCGATCCGTTACTTCCCATTGCGTTGGTTGACAGGAAGAATACGTTTCCGTAACCTCCGGTTGCAACAACAACGGCGTGTGCACCAAAACGTTTGATCTCGCCCGAAACAAGGTCGCGGGCAATAATACCACGGGCTTTTCCGTCGATTTTAACCAAGTCCAGCATTTCGTGGCGGTTGTACATTTCAACAGCACCTTTCGAAATCTGACGGTTCAACGCCTGATAAGCACCAATTAACAACTGCTGACCGGTTTGCCCACGTGCGTAGAACGTACGGCTTACCAACACACCACCAAACGAGCGGTTATCTAACAAACCACCGTATTCGCGACCAAATGGAACACCCTGTGCCACACACTGGTCGATAATGTTCGGAGAAACTTCTGCCAAACGGTAAACGTTAGCTTCGCGTGCACGGTAGTCGCCACCTTTAATGGTATCATAAAACAAACGGTAAACCGAGTCGTTGTCGTTCTGATAGTTTTTTGCAGCATTAATACCTCCCTGTGCAGCAATTGAGTGCGCGCGTCGCGGGCTGTCCTGGTAACAAAATGCTTTTACTTTATATCCTAATTCTGCTAAAGAAGCAGCTGCCGAGGCACCACCTAATCCGGTACCCACAACAATAATTTCTAATTTACGCTTGTTTGCAGGGCTCACTACTTTAATGGCAGCTTTGTGTTTGTTCCACTTTTCTGCTAATGGCCCTTCAGGTATCTTATTATCTAAAATGCTCATAATTCTTTCCTCTTTTTTATTTATACAATCCTACCATGAAATAAAGTGGAATAACGGCGAAACCCACAGCAACAAGAATTGCGTAAATCGTACCAATAACTTTCCAGCGGTTTAACCAATGTTTGTTGTTTAAACCTAAAGTTTGGAAAGCCGACCAGAAACCATGCGACAGGTGAATTCCCAGTAAAATACCACCAAGAATGTAAAGAATACCCAGTGCAGTGCTGTTAATAAAAGCAGTTGAAACCAAAGCGTACGCATTGTGCATGTGTTCGCCGTTTACGGTAACTTCTGCCAAAAGCGGATCACCGGTAAACTTCATCTTAATAAAGAAGTTAATGATGTGGATGATAAGGAATACCAAAACCAAACCACCTAAAACCAGCATGTTACGCGATGCCCACGAGCTTGCTCCGCTCATGTTCTTTTTCGCATACTTAACCGGGCGTGCTTTCCAGTTTTGATACTCAAGGAAGAATGACCAAACAATGTGAATGATAAAACCTAATCCGAGAATAGGTTCCATAATCTTAATCAGAGGGTTAGTAGCCATAAAGTGAGCTCCCTGATTAAACAAATCACCGCTGTTGTCAAAGATCAGTAATAAGTTGAGGCCCAAGTGGACTGCAATAAAGACTACCAGGAATAATCCCGACAGGCTCATCACAAATTTTCTTCCAATCGAGGCTGTTAAAAATTTGCTCATAATCTATTATTTATTTTTGGTTGATTCCGAATTTTGCTTAAAGCGCCACAAATGTAGACGAACACAAATATTCCTGCAAAAATGGGGTTCTAAATTAGCTAATTTATAATGATTCTACAACTGATTTAATTTTTGGTTTAGATTGAAGATTCGGTCGAACAACTTTAACAATAAAAACACGCATGCTTTCCTGTTGTCTTATTAAATAGAGCCGAATATTTTTCAAAAAATTACGGCACAATTTTTCATCTTAACCTCTTTCATGAAAACTATTATTTTGGTGGTACAAGTACAAATTCTAACTTTAGCGAACACTAAATCTAAACCAAATGGGTACACCTTTTCTGATTTTTATGGTGCTTTCGGCAGTGGCCTTGCTGCTTTTTATGGTACTAAAACTCAAAATCTCTGCCTTTATCGCTTTACTTATTACCGCCATTTATGTGGGAATTCTGGCCGGCATGCCACTTAAACAGGTAACACAATCCATTCAGGACGGGATGGCCGGAACGCTGGGTTTTGTTGCGACCGTTGTTGGACTGGGAGCAATTTTCGGACAAATGCTCGAGAGCTCGGGCGGAGCCGAATCGCTGGCCCATTATCTGGTTAAAAAATTTGGAAAAGACCGTGCCTCGTGGGCAATGGTGGTTACCGGTTTCATCATTGCCATCCCGGTTTTTTTCGATGTGGGTTTTATCATTCTTGTACCTATTATTTATGCTCTTTCGCGCGACACCAAAAAATCATTATTGTACTACGGTATCCCGTTGCTGGCCGGACTGGCTGCCACGCACAGTTTTATTCCGCCAACGCCCGGGCCGGTTGCTGTTGCCGATATTATTAATGTACAACTGGGCTGGGTGATTTTGCTTGGATTGATCGTTGGATTTCCAACGGCTATTATTGCCGGACCGGTTTGGGGAAAGTTTATTTCGAAAAAAATTCACCTCACTCCACCCGAAGAATTTATGATTCAAACCAAGAAAGAGTACGATGAAAACAACCTCCCGTCGTTTCGTTTAATTGCTTTAATTATTGCCGTTCCATTGTTCCTGATTTTGGTTAACACTTTTACCGGGCTGGCCGTTTCGAAAAAGGTAGTGGAGCAAAGCATTTACACCGATGTACTTGAATTTCTGGGGCACCCGTTTTCTGCGCTGATCATTGCCACGCTTATTGCCATTTACTTTTTGTGCATAAAACGTGGTATGGGCAAAGAAAAAGTGCTGGAGTTGTCGACCAAAGCACTTGGTCCGGCAGGAATAATAATTCTGATAACAGGTGCCGGGGGCGTTTTAAAACAAATTTTGGTAGACAGCGGAATCGGAAAAATTATGGCCGAGTCGATGTCAAACTCTGCGCTCCCACCGATTTTGTTGGCCTGGATTTTAGCTGCCATTGTACGTGTAACACAAGGCTCGGCAACCGTTGCCATGATAACTGCTGCAGGAATTATTGCCCCGGTTATGAGCGAATTTGGATTGAACGATCCGCAACGCGCGCTGGTTGTTCTGTCTATTGCTTCGGGAGCAACTTTACTATCGCATGTAAACGACAGTGGCTTCTGGCTGGTAGGTAAATACTTTGGGATGAACGAAAAACAAACCCTGCAAAGCTGGACGGTAATGGAATCGCTAATTGCAGTTTGCGGGCTGGCGTTTACGATGCTGGTTAGTTTATTTTTTTAAGGTCACCAATCTATGGATTCGGATAACCCAAACAACAAACCACGTTGGCAAACTGCAAATAAAAACTTCTACAAAAAGTATAAAGACGAAAGAAAGCAACTTAAGGATGAAATGACCAAAGCGGAAAATATGCTTTGGGAAAAACTACGAAATAAGCAGCTAGGAGTCAAATTCAGAAGACAACATATCATTGATTTTTATATCCCTGATTTTGTTGCACTTTCAATAAAACTAATTATTGAAGTGGATGGGAAAATTCATCAATTAAAAAAAGGAGAAGACGAGGAGCGAACCAAAAGACTTGCCGTAATTGGCTATAAAGTAATTCGTTTTACGAATGAAGAGGTTGAAAATGATATTGAAAAAGTTGTTCTCAAAATAAAAAAGGAAGTCGATAAACTGACCCCACCTAACCTCCCCAAAGGGGAGGAATTTAGGACTTAGCATCAAGAATGGCCAGCAACTTTTATTCACCGGCCCAAAGTCCCCTTTGGGGATTTAGGGGTCCGAAGAACAATCAAAAATTACTATCATTGCACCACTATGACTTTTACATTCAAACATTTCACAGAACTCACGACAAACGAGCTCTACGATATTCTTCAACTTCGGGCGGAAATTTTTATAGTTGAACAAGACTGTGTTTACAACGATATTGATGGACTGGATAAAGATGCCATCCACCAGTTTGCGGAAAAAGACGGGCAGATTGTAGCCTACTCACGTTTGCTGAAACCGGGAACACGGTTTAACGATTATTCCATCGGGCGCGTTGTGGTGAAAGAGTCGGAGCGCGGAACAGGACTGGGAATTCAGATGATGAAAGAAGCTAAAACATACATTCTAAAAAACTGGCAGCCCGATAAAATAAAAATCAGTGCGCAAAAATACCTGCGTAAATTTTACGAAGACCTGGGATTTAAAGTTGTTACCGACGAGTACCTCGAAGATGGAATCCCACATTACGGAATGTTGTTTGAAAACCAAGCCGATTAAACAGATGCAAAAAATTATAATTCTACTATTTCTTTTTCTGGGCAGTCAGTGTTTTGCCTCTCCGCAGGACAGCCTTATCGAACGCATTTTCAGCGAAATGTACAACCAACATTATTCGCGGGCTGAAGAAATGCTTCACGCCAATAAAAACAATATAGACTCCGTTTTTTTCGCCGTTCTTTCGATCGACATGAGTTACTGGAAAAATGTTACAGGCACTAACACCCCAGATTTCCCGGCTTTCGAAAACGATTTGCGTCAACTTTCACCAACAAATCCCACATCATCCACTCAAGAGGCTATTCTGCTGGTTAACCTGTCGTACCAATTGCGATACGAGCTGAAACGTTTTAAACTGATTAAAGCAATTTCAACGCGGCAGGAAACCAAGGCGCTTTTCACTTCCTTAAAAACAAACGAAGAATTACCACCGGAACAACAGGAACTGTACCTGTTATATTCCGCGTTATTTCAATATTTCGACAATTATCTGAAACCGTTTTTTTCTTCCAACAAAAAAGAAAACTGCAGCGAAGCATTAACCACCATGACCCATTTGTTCCAATCGGAAAGCCGGATTACAAAAACGCTGGTTGCCTATTTTTTGGGGAAAACCTGGCTGAATTACGAAAACAACCCGACAAATGCCATTGCCTATTTCCAATGGCTGCACAAAAACTTCCCGGAAAATATAAAGTTTGAGGAGCTGTTGGATGAATGCAACAAGCAATTAAAATAGGTTTTCGATCATTTTGCACAATTTTCTCTTTCATCCGCAAGTTTTCATCGTAGAAACTTTTTACTTTACACAAAATTTGTGAGATGATCAGAAGGGTACTTTTTTCAATTTTTCTAGTGTGCTTTAGCTTTTCAACGTGGGCAAACAATGCCAATAACGACAGCATTGCCAACCGTGTATTCACCTTAATTTATGAGCAAAACCTTAGCGAGGCTGAAAAAACGTTTACAAACGGCAAGGACGAACTGAGCGAATTTTACCGTACTTTTTTAAACCTCGATTTGCACTGGTGGAAATACCGCACCACTTATTCAAAAGAGAATTCAGACAAATTAGATGAATTGATTGATGCATCGTTATTGCCCGAAACCGAAACGTACGAGCAAAAAATGCGTCAGATTATTGTTCGCTCGTACCAACTGCGTTACGATAAAAAGAAATTCAACATATTCGGAATGCTATCGGCACGCTCCGATATCCGGGACCTGATTGCTGCTATTGAAAAAGAAGACCCGCCTTTTACCGGCGACGAACAGAAACTTTTCGAAAGTTATGTTATTATGTATCAATACATCGAGAACATTAACTTTTTTGCCAATGCCAAAAAATCTGAAGCCCGCGAAAAGAAACTAAAGCGGATGGAGAAATTTGCTTCCGAAGATAATGTGATCTTAACCACCGTAGCCGATTTCTTTTTGGCGCGCATGTACCAAAAAATTGAGGACAAACCCGAAGTTGGGCTGCAACACTTTAAAATTCTCACAAAAAAATACCCAACAAACAAAACCTTTGCCGAGTACCAGGCCGAATGCGAAGAAAACATTTAATGTATTAATTGCGAGGATCAACTGTCCCAAAGTTCGTGCTGCGCATAATCGCGATGAAAAGTACGCTGCCTGCAACGCGGGCAAATTGCCCTTTTCAGCCGGTGAATATTGGTAAGTTTTAAGCGCGTTTTACAATCGCGGCAACGGAATTCGCTTTTATGAACTACTGCTTCGTCATCAAAAACAGTCACCTCAATTTTATCGTACAAGGTTTTACAATGCGGGCATTTATAAATCTGGAAACCGGCCTTCAGATGCAAATTGTCGGAGGCCTGTGCCATCTTTCGAAGCAGGTTGTGCGTTTTGTAATGAAAAATCCGGGTGCGCTGCTTCAGGTAGTCGCCAACCGGCTGCGAATGAACCAGAAATCCGTGCCCCTGATTAAAGCTTTCGGTAAAACCACAATGATCGCAACGGTATGAATAAGCATGTCCCATTGGTTAAAATTAACCATTTTAATGCGGATTCTTTCTGTTATAAACTAGGATTTATAAAAAAATCATTTCCTCAGAAACATTTTTTAATCTCGTATGTATTAATGACATACATTAAATGATTCAGTCATGAAACGATTTCTAATTGCATCACTCTTACTAAGCCTGTCTTTCGCCAGCTTTTCGCAGGAAGTAAATGTTGGCGACAAAGCACCTGTATTTTCTACCCTGGCCGACGATGGCTCGACCTGGAATGCAGATGATTATTTGGGCGACAAATTTATTGTGGTTTATTTTTACCCGGCGGCAATGACCGGCGGCTGTACCAAACAAGCCTGCGCCTACCGCGACCTGAAAACGGAGATCGACGAGGCGAACGCAGTTGTAGTTGGAATTAGTGGCGATAATATTGAAGGCCTTCAGCTTTTTAAAAAGGCCAACCACCTGAATTTCCCTTTACTTTCAGATGCAAATGGTGAAATTGCCAAAAAATTCGGAGTACCGCTGCGCGACGGAGGTACGATTACACGCGAAATTGATGGCCACAGTTTTGACTTGGTTCGGGGGGCTACAGCATCGCGCTGGACCTTCATTATCGATAAAAACGGTACTATTGTTTATAAAAACACAGACGTTGATGCCACAAAAGACTCAGACGAAATTTTGAAGTTTATTAAAAACAATTCGTAATTTGCATAAATTACAAACCCATAAATAAGTGAAGATGAAATTTTTAAGAGCATTTTTAGCAATTAGTCTGCTGTGTTTTTTACTTCCTGTAAAAAATAGTAGTGCGCAGGCTAAAGTAAGAAATTACACCGCAACATTCTCAATTTCCGACGGAGAGGAATCATATGAATTTGAAGCTCCTGCCCATGAAGTAATTACACCCAACGGAAATTTCGTAAAATCATTAAAAATCACGGTTGAAGAGAGCCATCCGCTTATGCAGGATTTTGGTGGCTACCCCAATCGGTGGTTTGGATTTAATTACCTCTATATTGATGTTAATGGCGACGAAGTATTTAACCCTGAAGAAGGCGATGTAATGCTACCAGAGGGAATCGCCAAGCTGAACAAAAGTGGAAATCTAACTATTCAGTTTCATCTAAACGGAGCCGGTACCTATTTGCCTCTTGGCTGGTAAAAAACTTTGTATAAAATAAAAAGGAGCAAAATTGCTCCTTTTTTATTTCCACCTGCGACGCAAAAATTATCTTTGCCAAAAATTCATCGTTTGGAAACAAGCACGTTTCTAAAATATTTCGAGGGGCATAGCGCAACAGCCAAAGTGCTAAAAAAGGCCGCTGCCCCCCCGGGTGAACTTATTCACCTGCATGGGCTTATTGGGTCTGCCAAAACCGTTTTACTGGCCAACGTATTTCAGCAAATTCAAAAAAATTGTGTGGTGTTGCTTAACGACCGCGAAGAAGCAGCCTATTTTTACGACGACCTGAACAACCTGGGATTTGCCGAAAACACCCTGTTTTTACCGTCGTCGTACAAACGATCGGTGCAGTACGATAATCCCGAGCAGGAAAACATTGTGCAGCGCACCGAGGTGTTAAACCTGCTTTCGGCTGCCGAAAAGCCCTACTTTGTTATTTCGTATCCCGAGGCAATCATCGAAAAAGTGATCTCGAACGAAAGCCTCGAAAACAATACGCTGCAGGTAAAAAGCGGCGATAAAATCTCCATCGATTTTATTAACGAGTTTTTGTACGAATACGGTTTCGAGCGAGTAGATTTTGTATATGAGCCCGGCCAGTTTTCGGTGCGCGGAAGTATTGTCGATATTTTTTCGTTTTCGCACGAAGATCCCTTTCGCCTCGATTTTTTTGGCGATGAAGTTGACTCTATCCGAAGTTTTGATATTGAAAATCAACTCTCGAAAGAGCGCCTAAATCATATTACCATTGTTCCGAATATTCAAAACAATTCGGTGGAAGGCGAGCGGGTTTCATTCATCGAATTTCAGCAGAAAGATTGTCTGTGGTTTGGGAATAATAGCAACCAATTTGTTGACCGTATTGCCGAACTGCACCGCCAAACCATAATCGCCCGCAAAGAGGAAGATATTGCTGATTTGCTTTTAACGCCGCCCGAATTGGAAAAGCAACTCAAAGCAAAAACTATATTTGATTTTGGGAATGACCTGGCCTTTACTGCCGACGAGAAAATAGAAATTGCCACTTCGATCCAACCGGTTTTCAACAAAAATTTTGAGCTATTGGGATCGAACCTTACGGATCACCAAAAAAACGGTTACGAACTTTTTATCCTTTCCAGCCAGGAAAAACAGATTGAACGGCTGCAAACAATTTTCAAAGATACAGGAGTTAATGTAAGCTTCAATCCTGTAAATTTTGTGTTGCACGAAGGGTTTATCGATCACAAACTGAAAGCCTGTTTTTACACCGACCACCAGATTTTTGAGCGCTACCACCGTTTTAAATTAAAAAACCGGAAAGCGCAACGCGAGGCCATTTCATTAAAAGAATTAAATAAACTGCATCCGGGTGATTATGTGGTTCACATCGATCACGGAATTGGGAAGTTTGCCGGGCTGGCACGCACCGAAGTAAACGGAAAAATGCAGGAAGCCATTCGTTTGGTTTACAAAGACAACGACTCGCTGTTGGTAAGTATTCATTCGCTGCACCGCATTTCGAAATACAAAGGCAAAGACGGTGGCGAGCCCAAAATTAACAAGTTGGGCACCGGAGCATGGCAAAAAATGAAAAACCGCACCAAGTCGAAGGTGAAGGACATTGCCAAGGAATTGATTGCCCTGTATGCCAAACGCCGTGCTGAAAAAGGTTATGCCTTTTCGCGCGACTCGTACCTGCAAACCGAACTGGAAGCATCGTTTATTTACGAAGATACTCCCGACCAGGAAAAGTCAACAGCAGCCGTAAAAGAGGACATGGAAAAAATTATGCCGATGGACCGTCTGGTTTGTGGTGATGTTGGTTTCGGTAAAACAGAAATTGCCATCCGGGCAGCTTTTAAAGCCGTTACCGACAGCAAACAGGTAGCTGTTTTGGTGCCGACAACCATACTGGCATTTCAGCATTTTAAAACATTTACCGAGCGTTTGCAGGATTTTCCGGTAAAGATTGATTACGTAAGCCGCCTAAAATCTACCGCCCAGGTAAAAGCTGCATTAAAAGATGTTGCCGACGGAAAAACCGATATTATTATTGGTACGCATCGTTTGGTAAGCAAGGATGTGAAGTTTAAAGACCTGGGCTTGCTGATTATTGATGAAGAGCAGAAATTTGGTGTTTCGGTAAAAGAAAAACTGAAGCAGTTTAAAGTAAATGTTGATACTTTAACCTTGACGGCGACTCCAATTCCGCGTACCTTACAATTCTCGTTAATGGGTGCGCGCGATTTGTCGATTATACAAACGCCGCCACCCAACCGCTACCCCATTGTTACCGAGGTGCACGGTTTTAACGAGCAAATGATAAAAGAAGCCATCCTGTACGAAATGGACAGAAACGGACAGGTTTTCTTTATTCATAACCGGGTACAGAATATTTATGAGGTTGAAGATACAATAAAACGTATTGTTCCGGGCGTAAAAACCGTCGTTGGCCACGGACAAATGGAAGGCCCGAAACTGGAAAAAGTAATGCTCGATTTTATTGATGCGAAATTCGATGTACTGATTGCCACTACAATTATCGAATCGGGGCTCGACATACCAAACGCCAACACCATAATAATTAACCACGCGCAAAATTTTGGATTAAGCGATTTGCACCAGTTGCGCGGACGTGTTGGCCGCTCGAACAAAAAAGCCTTCTGTTACCTTATTGCTCCGCCGCTTTCAACAGTTAGTGCCGAAGCGCGCCGGCGTTTGCAGGCCATCGAGCAGTTTTCGGAATTGGGCAGCGGTTTTAACATCGCCATGCAAGACCTCGATATTCGTGGTGCCGGAAATATGCTGGGTGCCGAACAAAGTGGTTTTATTGCCGACATTGGTTTCGAGACTTATCACCGCATTTTAAACGAAGCCATTCAGGAACTGAAACAGGACGAATTTAAAGATTTGTTTGTCGAAGAAGACAAGGCGCAATCGCAGGCTTTCCTGAATATAAAATTCGTAAACGACTGCACCATCGACACCGATATGGAACTGCTTTTCCCAAGCGACTACATTCCGGGAAATTCGGAGCGCATGATGCTGTACCGCGAGCTGGATAACATTGAAAGCAAGGAAGCACTGGACCATTTTACCAAAGGACTGCAAGACCGTTTTGGCGAACTTCCGCGCGAAAGCCGCGAACTGATCGACATTTTGCCACTGCGATGGAAAGCCATCGATTTAAGCATGGAAAGGATCATTCTGAAAAACAAAAAAATGATCTGCTACTTTGTTGCCGACCAGAAATCGTCGTTCTACCAATCGGGCGACTTTATCAAAATTGTACAATACGTTCAAAAAGGAAAATCGAAAGGTCGGATGAAAGAAACAAATGGGAAACTAACGCTCAGTTTTTCAAATGTTCCGAATGTGGAAACGGCCGATTATATATTGCGTGAGATTATTGATGAAGTAAAAAGCTGATCCCCTCATCATCAAAAATGCAATTTATTGCTAAGCTTAACGTTTTCCAATACACTCAATCTGATGCATTTAGTAGATGTTGTTAAAAAAATCACGATATTGGCATTTCGAGACAACCAAATCGAAAGAAACTACATTAAACAAATACTTAAACGCTGAATAACTTTAAAAATTAGAAATATGGACACAATGATGAAAATTGGAAAAACACTAACGATCCTTTTTCTTGTTGCCGGGCTTTTTGCCTGCAACGACGACGACAACTCAGTGCCTTTCGAGGTAATTGGCGATGTATATGTAATTAAACGTACCGTTAACGACGAAGTGAAATACGCCAACGCATATGTGGCCTGGGGCAACCAGCCAATGAGCCACGCTGAAGTTACCGTTCCCGGTGGTGCAAATTTCACTCTGAATCCGGCTTCTGAAAACCAGAATATATACGCAAAAGAGCCAACTTTGGCCGAATATAGCACTGCTGCTCCGGTAGAGGGAAATTACCAGTTTTTAGTGATAAACGAGGATATTACCCACGAATCGACTGACTTGCTTGATTTTGACAATATTGCTTTTACGCCCATTTCTTCGGCTGATATTGATAATAACATTTTAAGTGTACAATGGGAAACCAATAGCGCTGCAGACGGTTATCAAATCAGATTGATTAACCAAAGTGGAGACCTAGCCTTTTCTAGCGTAGCCTTACCAAAACAAATGGTTCGTTTTGACATTGGTACAAACACAGCTTCAGGCGCATGGTACGAAACTCCGGTAGCCGATAATGTTTATACGATAGAATTCCTCACAATTAGGTATGAAGATGATGCCACCAGTTTAGATGCGGTTAAAAACATTCAGGAAATTGCTGTTACCGAAGGTGAAGTTACCTGGTAACAAAAACCTAAAACAATAGATAAACCGTCTGAATTTCAGGCGGTTTTTTTTGCGCCCAGCTACAGCCTGATCTCCGTAATTCATTACTATTACAAAAAAAATAATTTGTCAAGCAACTATTCTTAATCCAATTGCATCTACCAGGAGATATATGAATAGTTAGCAATTCAGAATAATTCAATTTAAATTTTAAAACAAAACAAAATGATTAACATTCAGAAAATTGGCAAATTAGTTTTACTAGCGTTTATTGTAACCGGGTTTTGGGCATGTAACGATGATGATCCGGAAACATTTAATGTAATTGGTGAGGTTGTTACCCTTAAAAAGTCCATCGATGGAGAAGAAAAATTTGCGCTAAGCTATTACGCCTACGCCAACATGAAAATGGATTCGGCCAGCATTGACTTTGCCGGCGATTCAACACTTACTCTTTCATCAGCAGATGCGCAAAAACTCACCTACTTTTTTGAACCTTCAGATGCAGGTTTTGCCACTACTGCTCCGGAAACAGAAAATTATGATTTTTTGGTAGTTAACAACGATGTAGAATATACAGCTACTGAAAATCATGTTTTTACAGATGTGGATATCCCTACAATCGATTCAGTGGGTGTAACAACCAGTAGCGAATCAGTTTATGTTGAATGGATCAACCATGAAGATGCGCAAAATTATGTGGTTCAGATATTAAATGATGACCATGAAACAGTTTTTAATAGCTATATTATAGCAGACGATGCAGAAAGTTTTACTGCTGAACAAGGTACAGGATCATGGGAAACATCATTAACCAGCGGAGAAACCTATATTATAGAAGTTCGGGCATTGATATTTGAAGATAATGCAACCAATGCTGATTTTTTCTATCAGATAGAGACCATTGCAATTGCTTCGGAGGAATTCATCTTCGAGGACTAAAAATAGAAACCAATACAACCGCTTGTTTTTCAGGCGGTTTTTTTGTGCCTTTTTTATACTTACTATTTTTATAGTAGCTTTTCTATTAAAATAGTTTTATTTCTAGTTTTTTAGTACTACATTTGTAGTAGACAAATTAAAAAACACTAAAAATACTATTCGTTGGTTTCGGGACCCAGTATCAAGAATCCAATATCCAGAATCAATAACAAAATGAAAACATTGACAAAAGCAGAAGAACAGGTAATGCACATTCTCTGGAGTTTAAAAGAGGGAGTTGTTAAGCAGGTAGTTGACGAATTTGGCGATGACAAGCCCGCCTACACTACCGTAGCAACCGTTTTAAATGTGCTGGAGAAAAAGGGATTTGTTACCCACAAAAAAATTGGCAATACGAATCTTTTTTCGCCTGCAGTTAGTAAAACGGATTACACAAAAGTGCAGTTTTCGTCGTTATTGAAAAACTACTTCAATGGCTCATTCCCGAAAATGGCTACCTTTTTTGCCAAAGAGAACAACCTGGGAATAGAAGAGCTGGAAGAAATGTTAAAGCTGACAGAAAACGAATTAAACAAAGAAAAGAAAGACTAACCATGGAAACTTCGCTGTTCTATTTAGTAAACGCATCCGGAGGAATTGTTCTTTTCTACCTGGTGTACTGGTTGTTTCTTCGTAACGAAACATTTCATGCAGCCAACCGCTGGTTTCTGGTAGGCTCCTTGCTTTTGGCCATCCTGCTTCCACTGGTTCCGGTTCGCTACGAAGTTTTAATCGAAGCCAGCGAAGGTGCAAAAACCGGCGCTCATACCATTGCCGATACGTTCAAAAATATTCCCGTATTTAAAGGAGCCGAAGAAAGCGCTACAACCTTTGGCTGGCAACAGGCCATTCTGCTGATTTACCTCACTGGAGCGGCTATTTTCCTGCTTCGTTTGCTTACCCAAACTGCTGTTCTTATTCATTTAATGATAAAATACCGCGTTACATCTTTAAACGGCATGCGCGTGGTAGAAAACGAAAAATACGGACTCCCCTTCTCATTCTTTAATATTGTTTTTATCAATCCGAAATTTCATACTCAGGACGACCTGCCGGAAATTCTGGCGCACGAAAAAGTGCACATTCGTGAGCATCACTGGTTCGACCTGCTTTTTATAGAACTGTTAACAGTCATCTTTTGGTTCAACCCATTTATTTGGATGTTTGAACGAGCAATTAAACAAAACCATGAGTACCTGGCCGACAAAGGTGTTCTTGCGCAGGGACACACTGTGGGCCGCTACCAGGCTTTATTAGTAAACCAGCTGATGGGCATGCAAATTATTGGTATCACCAATAACCTGAATTTTGCCCTTAGCACAAATCGATTAAAAATGATGACGAAAAAGAAAACATCGGCCCACCGGCTGATACGATTTACCTGGGCACTGCCCGCGCTTGCGCTGTTGTTGTTCGCTTTTGCCGAGCCAAACTACCGGATGCAGGAGCTAAATGAGACGGAAATAGCCGATCAGGAAACTTCAGCCACAAAAACACTGAAAATTTCTGGTTTGGTTGTTGATGAAAACGACGAACCTTTACCCGGCACTTCCGTGGTTGTTAAAGGTGGGACCACAGGATGTGTTAGCGACTTGCAAGGCAGGTTCACGCTCGAAGTCCCTGAAAAGACCGCAATCGTACTTTCCTTTGTGGGCAAAAAAACCATTATCGACGATTACATGGGAATTCTGTCGGGCAAAGATGGTGAAGTGTACAAACGCACCTACAAAATGGAGGATGAAATAATTGGAATTGGACTTGCCACTGAACTACTTGCTGTAAACGATAATGACAAGATGGCTCCACCTCCGCCACCACCTCCGCCACCGTCTAACGATGAAATGTTTTACATTGTTGAAGATATGCCAAATTATCCGGGAGGATCAGAGGCCTTGAACAACTTTGTTTACAAGATGCAAAACAAATTGGCTTCTGCTAAAAATATAAAAGGAAAAGCTAAAGTGTTGTTTACGGTAAATGCCAAAGGCGAAGTGAGCGATATTAAAATTGTTGAGCAAGACAACGACGCTGCAGCAAAAGGAGCTTACACCATTGCCAGCGAAATGCCTGATTGGGTACCTGGCAAACAGCGAGGCAAAGCTGTTCCTGTAAAATACATGCTTCCTGTAGAGTTTAAATAACAGAAAATTAGAATAACCTTTTTTACGCATTCACCCGTTGACTCAAAAGTCACCGGGTGAATATTATTATTTACTTCCCACAATACGATTCACCGGGTGGACCGAAGCCATCCGGTGAAACTGCTTATTTTTCAGATTGACCAAGACTGAAACCATCGGGTAAAACGCAACGCCTTCCTCTTCACCCGTTGACTCAATGTCACCGGGTGAATATTATTACTTCCTAAAATACGATTCACCGGGCGGACCAAAGCCATCCGGTGAACCTGGTTAGAAGTCCTATTCACCGGATAAATATTACATCAGCTTCAATCCAAATTCTTCTACTCTACTTTCACATACTAAGGTTCCATTTCGTAAGCCTGAAAAATCACGGCAGGATGAAAACTCCCAGTCTTCTTGATTTTCAACTAATTTTCCCGACACCGGATTTAAATGAATATAATTAAAACACACTTGTGGATAGCTTCTCTCCGGATCTTCAATATTAACTATAGTTCCAAAGTTACTTTGAAACCATGCCGGTGTTATTTCAGAATTATCAGTTAAACATTTAGCTTTCGTTTTCATTTGAAATAACGATCCTGTTCTATTTTCCTGATTATTTATTGCCCTGGTATACGAACGCAACAAAACAGCGATTGATTTGTAAAAATCTCTTCGTTTGTTAACACAGGTACCCCATTTTACCCCATATTTATCCTTACTTTCCCCATTACTATTTTCCACTTCAATTTCGAAACTATTCAGGTAAACCATTAAATGAAAATGGTTTGGCATTAAACACCATGCCAGAACATCTGCATGAGGCAAAATGTGTGCTCGAATCTTTTTTAAAAAGAAAAGATAATTCTGATGATTGAAAAATATCTTTTAAGAATTGTTCCCTCGATTATAAATATGATAGATATTGTTTTCTTCGAATTGCATGGATAATCAACTTAGCCTCAAGTTACAAAAAATATTATAAAATACGATTCACCGGGTGGACCGAAGCCATCCGGTGAAACGCAACGCCTTTCAGTTCATCCGTTGACTCAAAAGTCACCGGGTGAATAAACGTTTATAAAAAACGAAAGGCCGGTTCAATAACCAGCCCTTTCTCAATCAACCTAAACCTAAACTAAACCAAAAACCAAACCATCTTTTATGGTATGTAAACCTTTATGAAAAAAGATTTGTAACAGTAAAACACCTGTTGGTTAAAAAGGTTTACCGAGTTGTGATGTTTTTTATTTTGATCGAAAAGTTTTTCTCGCAGATTACGCGAATACCTGCAGAATTTTCCTTGCTTCTCACTTTACGTTTTATGCGCTAAGCGCGTTAATAAGGATAAATTGATATTGCAGAGAAATTTCTCGCAGATTACGCGGATAGCCGCAGATTTTTGCCGTGTTATTCAACAATATCAACGAGCACATCCATTTTCAAAATGAATGATTCCAGGCCTGCTAATGCCAGTTCAACCTTTCCCTTTCCATTTTTCACCTCCAGTACCAATTCCTTTTCATTTGTCAATTGGTCGGTTAGTTTATACCAACCATCAGTTAAATGCATGGACTTCAGCGTTTGTTCATCCAGTTTTAATTGAAACTTGTGCGGTACTTCCCCGAAGTTACTCACCACCAGCAAACGGTCATCGCCTTTCCAACGCACAAACGAAAATACTTTGTCGGTGTATCCTTCAGTATTTTGGCGATTGTACGAATGAATTTCTTTGTACTCGCCCATTAAAGCTGAAGATTGGGCAGAAAAACTTAATAGCGTTTTATAGAATTCGTTCAAAGCTTTCTCTTCCGGTGTTGATTGTCCACCATCAAATTTTCCATTGTTCATCCATCGTTGATGGGCGGGCACACCGCAGTAATCAAATATCGAAGTTCGTGTTTCATCGCCAAAACCCATATCGCCATCGCCGGGTTCACCAACATTTTGTCCAAAATAAATCATGGTTGGCGAAGTGCTCAAACAAGTTGAAACCACCATTGCAGGTTTGCCTTTTTCGGCACTTCCGGCAAAACCATCACTGGCAATACGCTGCTCGTCGTGGTTTTCAAGAAAGTGCAACATATGGTGTTCAATATCTTGCAAGCCATCGTAAATCGCCGGAATATTATCGGTGCTTCCGTGCCCCTGCATAATGTGTTTTAGCGTGTCGTACAGCTCCACTTTGTCGTACAGGTAATCCATTTTCCCTTTGCGGATATAATCGCGGTAAAGTGCTGGATTATAAACTTCAGCCAACAGAAAAGCCTCAGGTTTTTTCATTTTCAGGGCCGAGTTCATGTAACTCCAGAATTCCACCGGAACCATTTCGGCCATATCGTATCGGAAACCATCCACGCCTTTATCTAACCAGTAAATGGCAATATCTTTGAATTTTGTCCACGAATCCGGCACATCTTTATCCTGCCAGAACTCGTAATGAGCTCTATAATCTTCCCTTTCAAAATCTTCAGGAAGCAGATCAAAATCGTATGTTCCATCGGGTTTTACACCGTAATTTACTTTTACCGTTTCGTACCAGTCGTAAAATCCGGGCTGTGCTAAGCGTGCGCCATTACCGGTCCATTTTGCCGGATTTTCATCAAACTTTCCATCAGCCAGCGGATGTGCATCGCCTCCCAAAGGCAGGTAACCATTCAAAAATTCCGGCACCTGAAATGCCTCGCCGGGGATGTAATAGAAGTTATTATCGCGTTTATACTCCACCGAAGTGTCGTCGTTTTCGCCAAAATCGGAAACACCTTCAGGTTTCGAAACCGACTGGTAATTGCGGGCAACATGGTTGGGAACGATATCGATGATTACTTTCATGCCGTGTTTATGCGTTCGTTCGATTAAGGCTTCAAATTCGGCCAATCGGTTTGCCGGATCAACTGCCAGATCGGGATTTACATTGTAATAATCTTTCACCGCATATGGCGAGCCGGCGCGGCCTTTTACCACATCGGGGTCGTCGTTTGAAATGCCATAGGCAGTATAATCCGTTATTACATCATGATGCGGAACACCCGTGTACCAGATGTGTGTAACGCCCATCGATTTAATTTCCTCCAAAGCCCGGTCGGTAAAATCATTGAACTTTCCCACTCCGTTCTCTTCAATCGTTCCCCACGGTTTGTTGGTGGTGTTGGTATTCCCGAACAAACGGGTAAACACCTGGTAAACCACATATTTTCCTTCCGGCGAATCTGGTTGTGCATGCTTTTGTTTTTGCGTGGGCTGGCAGGCAAAAAGTGCCAGAATTAAAAGGATGGATGTTAGTTTTTTCATAATAGTAGAACGCAGATTACACGGATTTAATCGAGAAACGCAGATATGATCAGAGCGAATCTGTTCAATCTGCGTTCTCAGTGTTCAAATTTCTTATTTATTCAACTCAACAATAACTGCTGATTTTGCAGGAACGATAACTTCAGAGATATCCGGAATTGTGTTTCCTGAAATAATTTCTTTGCCCGACTTATAACCATCGATTACTTCGTTAAAACGATCGGTTTTTATGGTTTTTGCTTCGGTGTTTTTATTCAGAATGACCATCACCGCCTCATCTTTGTTGTAACGGAAATAGGTGTAAGTTCCATCTTCCGGAACAAAGTGCATTAATTTTCCGTGGTGAATTACATCGGCACTTTTACGCCAGTTCTGGATTTTAGAAATGTACTGCTGCATATCTTTTGCAGCATCGCTCATTCCTTCGCCGGTGAAAGCATTTACTTTGTCGCCTTCCCAACCGCCGGGATAATCGGCACGAATATCGCCGTGTTCGCTTCCATCGTGACGCATCAGAATTTCGGTACCGTAGTAAATTTGTGGAATTCCGCGGGTGGTTAAAAAGAAGGTCACACCCATTTTCAGCAGATCAACATCTTCGCCAACCTGCACATAAAAGCGCGACATATCGTGGTTATCCGGGAAAATAGTCAGGTTTTCGGTAGCGGGATACTGAAAATCGTTCGATAGCATTTCGTAAATTTGCATCAATCCGCCATCCCAGCTCTCCTCATTTTTCAGCGCTTCGGCAACTGCATTTTGCAAGGGAAAATCCATCATACTTGGCGCATAATTTTTATATCCGTCGGCATTGTATTTTCCTTTTTGCCAGTACGAAACAATGGCCGGATTTAAACTCCATTCTTCGCCAACAATATTAAAGTTCGGATACTCAACCAGCAATTCTTTGGTCCAGTCGCTCATCATATTCTTGTCGGGATAAGGCCAGGTGTCCTGGCGAATTCCTTCCAGACCCACATACTCTGTCCACCAAATGCTGTTTTGAATAAGGTATTTAGCCAGATATGGATTTTTCTGGTTCATATCGGGCATAGCGCTTACAAACCAGCCGTCAACCATTGCTTTCCGGTCAGCTTCCGACACATGCGGATCCTGGTTAACTGTACGCCTGTGATTGGTGATTTTCATATCAGGATAATTATTTATCCAGTCGCTCATGGGCATATCGTGCATCCACCAGTGTTCCGATCCACAGTGGTTAAAAATCAGGTCCATAATCAGTTTCATGCCGCGTTTATCGAGTTCTTCGTTTAACTCGCGGTATTCTTCGTTCGAGCCATAACGCCGGTCAACCTGGTAAAAATCGGTACAGGCATATCCGTGGTACGACGATTCGGGCATATCGTTTTCCAGCACAGGATTTAACCAAACAGCTGTAAATCCCATGTCTTGCAGGTAATCCAGCGAATTGATAATTCCGCGGATATCGCCACCGTGGCGGCCGTAATTATAATCGCGATCAAGGCCTTCTTTCATTCCTTCCACCTCGTCGTTGCTGGTATCGCCATTCACAAAACGGTCGGGAGTAATCAGGTAAATTACGTCTGATGAATTAAATCCTTCGCGTTTTGCCGATCCCTGTTCGCGGCTCCATAATTCGTAGGTGTAGCTATCTACAATTTTGTCGCCTTGTTTAAATTGAATTTCAAATTCACCGGCTTTTACATCTTCTGCCAGTTTCAGATCGATAAACAGGTAGTTCGGATTTTCCACTTTTGTTGTGGCTTCCAGAGTAACTCCCGGATAATCGATCACCACATCGGTTTTTGAAATATCCTTCCCATAAATCAATAATTGCAAATCAGGATTTTTCATTCCGGCCCACCAGTTTGGCGGCTCAACTCGCGCCACTTCCTGCCCCACAACATTCAATGTAAGCAGGATGATAAACAAAGTGATTAGTTTCTTCATTATGAATTGGTTTTAATATTTTACATTTCCTTTACCCCTTACCCTGTCGGGAGTTCCCCTAAAAAGGGGAACAAACATCAACCAAATTTTCACGGTTGTTTCAAAGCTCCAATTTTGCTTAAAACTGTTTCCCCTCGCGAGGGGAAATGTCGACAGACAATAGGCTAAATATCGTATACTTTTACTTTTTAATTTCAAGGGTTGAGTTTCCGGCAATTTTGTGTTCGGTTCCCCAAACTGTTGCGGCAACATCAACAGCTGAATGATTGATGATTAAGAACAACTCCCGCTGCTTTTTCACCTCCAGGTGGGCACCTCCAAAATCAATGCGGAATCCGTAAGATTTCCACGATTCAGGCAGGAACGGATTAAAAGTGAGTTTGTTATTTACTACACGCATTCCACCAAATGCCATTACAAACGACATCCACGTTCCGCCCATACTTGTAATGTGCAAACCGTCTTCAGTGTCGTTATTGTAATCATCCAAATCCAGGCGAGAAGTGCGTAAATACATTTCGTATGCTTTATCCTGGTAACCAATTTTTGCTGCCAGAATAGAGTGAACACATGGCGACAACGACGATTCATGAACAGTCAAAGGCTCGTAAAAATCGAAATGTCGTTTGAGTTCTTCGGTGGTAAAGTTCTCCTGAAATAGGTACAAACTCTGCAAAGTATCGGCCTGTTTAATATATGGAGCGCGCAATATACGGTCCCACGACCAGTTTTGGTTAATGGGTAAATCCTCTGCCGGTAGTTCAGCCACCGGAGTCAAATCCTTATCCAAAAAACCGTCCTGTTGCAGGTAAATATCGCGCTTCTCATCTCTCGCGAAATACATTTTATCGATGATATCCTTCCAACGCGCGGTTTCGTTCAACTCGTTGAATTTCCACTTTTTCACCATTTCCTCGAACAGGAACGGGAATTCCTTTTTCAAGTAATCAATAGCTTCAAGCGTATATTTTAATGTCCACACTGCCAGGTAGCTGGTATGGAAATTATTGTTTACGTTATTTTCGTATTCGTTTGGCCCGGTAACGCCCAGCATTACATACTTTTCTTTGTCAACCGACCAGTTTACGCGTTGGCTCCAAAAACGACTAATACCCAGCAACACCTCAAAACCCATCGGAGCAAGGTATTCTTTATCGCCGGTGTAATTTATATAGTCGTAAATAGCATAGGCAATGGCGCCATTTCGGTGAACCTCTTCAAAAGTAATTTCCCATTCGTTGTGGCATTCTTCGCCGTTAATGGTAACCATTGGGTACAAGGCCGCACCATTTTTAAAGCCCAGTTTTTCGGCATTTTCAATGGCTTTTTCCAGGTGTTTACGACGGTAAACCAACAGGTTCCGCGCAACTTTTTGTGGCGCTGTACTCAAATAAAAAGGCAAACAATACGCCTCGGTATCCCAATACGTTACGCCGCCATATTTTTCGCCGGTAAATCCTTTTGGCCCGATATTCAGCCGCTCATCTTCGCCCGAATAGGTTTGATTGAGCTGAAAAATATTAAAGCGAATTCCCTGCTGAGCAGCAACATCGCCTTCAATTTTTATATCGCTGGTTGCCCATTTTTGCAGCCAGCGGTTTTTATGACTTTCGAACAGGGCATCGAAACCAGCCTCAACAGCCAAATCCACAGCTTCTTTTGCCTTTTCAGGAAGGGCTTCTTTTTCATAATCAAGGGAAGAAACAGTTGAAGAGAATTTCTCCACAACAATTTCATCGCCCTTCTCTACCGAAACACTTTGAGATGCCTCGATATATTTCTCCCTTTCCCCGTTCGTGATATCTGTTTCAACTTTATTTCCGTTTTTTAGCAGCTGAAACCACATTCCGGTACTTAACTGAAACCCGGTTTTTAGCGTTTCAACTGTGAGGTAACCTTCGGGTCCGCCAACGGCACGGGCAACTTCTACCCAAAATTTCTCGTCGTAATTCGAGTCTTCGTTCTCCACATCGCCATCGAGATAAGGCGTCACTTTTAGCTCGCCATCAAAATTAAGCGCTTTTACCGTGTAGCGAATTGCACCAATTTCTGTGGCAACAGTGCTTACAAAGCGGTGCGAACAAACCTCAACCTGGTTACCATTTTGCAACTCGGCAACAAAACAACGCGTTAACAAACCGTGTTGCATGTCGAGCTCGCGTTTAAACGAAAGTACTTTTGCCTTTGCCAGATCGAGTTCTTCACCATTAATGGCAACTCCAATTCCAATCCAGTTGGTTGAGTTGATGATTTTGGCAAAATACTCCGGATAGCCGTTTTTCCACCATCCCACGCGGGTTTTGTCGGGGTAATAAATACCGGCAACGTATGTTCCGTTCAGCGTGTCGCCCGAATATTTTTCCTCGAAATTGGCGCGCTGGCCCATTTTTCCGTTTCCGATACTAAAGATACTTTCGGAAATCCGGTTATGCTCAGGAACAAAACCCTCTTCAACTATTTTCCAGTCGTGATGAATGATATAATTCTTCATCTCAGTGTTTTTAATTTTTTAATTTTCAGTTGCAACGTCTTTTACAAAAAGTACCAACACGGCAGCTATTACCATTGATACTCCTCCAAAAACGAGTGCTAAAATCGACTCTCCTCCAAACAGATCTTTTACCATGAAACCCAAAATGGTTGCCGCCAGAATTTGCGGTATTACAATAAAGAAGTTGAAAATCCCCATGTAAATTCCCATTTTATTCGATGGCAACGAGCCAGTAAGAATGGCATAGGGCATAGATAGAATACTTGCCCAGGCAATGCCAACACCAATCATGGGCACAATCAGCCAGTTTGGATCGTTAAACAGGTAGATGGAAGCCAGGCTCACACCACCAATTACCAAACTAATGAAGTGCGTAATTTTACGGTTGGTGTACTTTGCTATTACAGGCAAAGCAAATGCCATTAGCGCAGCCACACCGTTATAAACCCCAAAAAGAATGGTCACCCAGTCGGCACCGTCGTTGTACAATTTTGTGGTGGTATCCGAAGTTCCGTACACGTGGCTGGTAATTCCTGCGGTGGCATAAATCCACAAAGCGAATAAACCCACCCAGGTAAAAAACTGCACCAATGCCAGTTGTTTCATGGTAAGGGGCATACGCAATAAATCGCTGAAAATCTCCACCAGCGCATTCTTGTCCTTCTTCTGCGATTTTAGCAAAGCTGCCATCATCATCAGTAAAAAGAACAGGAAAAGAATACCTCCGAGAATGTACAACTCTTTTTCCAGCTCCATTAGTTTTGTAACTACTACTATCAGCAAACCCAGCAGCCCCATAACTCCACCAACTTTAGCAAAGCGGCTGCTTGCCACTTCCGCTTCATTAAGCACCTCATCTTTGTTGGTTGTTTGTCTTTCGTTTTCTTCAAAGGCTTTCAGGTCTTCGGGCGGGTATTCTTTGGTTGAAAAAATAGTCCAGAGAATGGCCAGAAAGAAAACGACACCTCCAATATAAAACGACCAGCGCACCGATGGAGGAATAACTCCTTCGGGAGCCGTATTCGGAATGTTCAGCCAGTTGGTCATTGCATACGGAAGCACCGATCCCACTACGGCACCGGTTCCAATAAAAAAGCTTTGCATGGCAAAACCCTGGGTGCGTTGTTCGTTGGGCAGCATATCGCCAACAAAAGCGCGGAAAGGCTCCATGGAAACATTAATGGACGCGTCCATTATCCAAAGCGTTCCGGCAGCTACCCACAACGCGGGCGAGTTAGGCATTAACAACAATGCCAGCGAAGCGAAAATGGCTCCGAACAAAAAGTAAGGCCGTCTTCGTCCGAGGCGGTTCCAGGTTTTATCGCTCATGTGCCCGATAATCGGCTGAACAATTAATCCGGTAACCGGTGCGGCAATCCACAAAATCGGGATGTCTTCAACATTGGCCCCAAGCGTTTCGAAAATACGGCTTACATTGGCATTCTGCAGGGCAAACCCAAACTGTATCCCCAGAAAACCAAAACTCATATTCCAAATCTGCCAAAAACTTAACGTAGGTTTTTTGCGCATAATAATCGTTTTAATTTGTAGCAAAGCTGTATGTACTAACAAGATGATACAACAAAAGAACTTTTGCTGCTAAACACGAAGTATGTGAATTGAAAAATTGCCTGCACAAATATAAGTCAGAATAGAAGTAAATTCCAAACCACCGATTGTGCGAACAGTTGAAAAACAGTACTTTTTAGCGAAAAATGATCATTTCAAACGTTTGCGGAAGGTGAAAATATATTCTACAACATATTTTTACGTAATTGCTGAAATCGGTCAATAATTACATCGAATTCTTAAAATCTGACTAGTATATTATATAATGGAAGATCCTCTGACGATCAAATCGGCATTCAACACTTTTGTTTCGGCCGGATATTCATCGTCTTCCGAAAGAATTCGTTTTAGCAACATTTGAGTTGCCAATGTTCCCATTTCGTAACCGTGCTGATCGACCGAAGTAAGCGTAGGGTCGGTAATTCCTGAAAAGCGGCCATCGGAAAAGCCAACAATTGCAATTTCGTCGGGTATTTTGTAGCCTTTTTTCTGAATAGTTTGCATAGCTCCAATAGCCGTAAGATCGTTGGTGGCAAAAACACCGTCGAACTTAATCTTTTGGTTAATCAGCTTCATGATCGCCATTCGGGCTTTTTCAAACGAGTCGGCTTCCAAAATCAGGTTTTCGTCGGCAGGAATACCGGCTTCGCTCAACGCTTTCAGGTAACCATTTTTCCGGTTTTGCCCAATCAGCAAAGCCATTGGTCCGCCTAAATGCGCAATCCGCGTTCTTCCGCTATCGATTAAATGACGGGTTGAACGATACGCCGCATCAAAGTCGTCGATAATTACCTGGTCGGCAATTATATCCGGCACAACACGATCATAAAATACAATGGGCACTTCGTTATTCTGAAAATTTTTGAAATGTTTATAATCGGTAGTATGTTTTGAAATGGAGACCAAAACACCATCAACACGGCTTGCCAGCAGTGTTTTAGCATTGGCCACCTCGCGCTCGTAACGCTCGTTGCTTTGGCAGATAATTACGTTAAAACCGGCTTCGTATGCCACATCTTCAATTCCGCTAATAACCGATGAGAAAAAATAGTGTACAATTTCGGGAATGATAACTCCAATGGTGTTACTGCGCCTTTGTTTTAAACTCAATGCAACGGCATTGGGCTGGTAATTCAGCTTTTGGGCCAGTTCCTGAACAGCACGTTTTGTTTCCTTACTGATATCGGGGTGGTCTTTCAACGCCCGCGAAACCGTTGACGCTGAAATATTCAATTCACGAGCTAAGTCTTTTATAGTTACCAGTCCGCTTTTCATCTTCCTCTTATTTCCCCCGTTGTTGATTAATGATTTTACTTGCTCCTTTGTTTAAGGCTTTACGCAAATGTAAGCATTTAGCCCAAATCTTTTACCTAAAATCGACGCATTAAATGTACCAACCAGCAACCACCTGTTTTATAACATATTGGGCGCAAACGTCACCGCAAACGTTTGCATTAACGGGTGTGTTAAAAAACGTAATTTTTTCTTAACAATTATTATACATTCGCCGTTGAACTTTAGCATTTGTTGAGCACAAAGTCTCTGTAACGAATTGATTTATTGCCTATTTAAATGAGTTAAAGAGAATTTAACAAACAGGAAGATTCATAAACTAATAACATGTAAAATGAGGATTATTCGTAAAAACCTTAAAGTAGTCTTGTTTTTGGTTGCCATGCTGAGCTTTACACTTGGTTATGCGCAGGTAAAAACAGTTACAGGTACTGTTAGCGATGCCGGTAACGGCGAGCCTTTACCTGGTGTTACCATTGTAGTTAAAGGAACTACACAAGGAACAATTACCGATTTCGACGGAAATTTCAGTCTTAATGTGGAAGAAGGACAAACCATCGTTCTTTCGTACATTGGCTACACGCCACAGGAAGTTATTATTTCGGCTTCAAATCTGGTAAATGTTAAGTTGGAACAATCAACAGAAAACCTCGACGAGGTTGTTGTAATTGGTTACGGACAAGTAAAAAAAGAAGATGCTACCGGTTCGGTTACTGCAGTTCGTGCCGACGACTTTAACAAAGGAAATATTACATCGCCACAGGATTTATTGGTTGGTAAAGCATCTGGTGTTGTTATTACTTCATCAGGAGGTGCTCCGGGAGCAGGTTCAACCATTCGTATTCGTGGAGGTTCATCGTTAAACGCTTCCAACGATCCGTTGATCATTATTGACGGAATTCCAATTGCCAATGACGATGTATCGGGAGGAAACAACTTTATGAGCTTTGTGAATCCCAACGACATTGAATCGATGACTGTTCTGAAAGATGCTTCTGCAACTGCTATTTATGGTTCGCGTGCATCAAACGGTGTAATTATTATTACTACCAAGAAGGGACAAGCCGGAAGACCAATGCAAATCAATGTGGATGTAAAAACTTCGGTTTCAACTCCTATTAAATACGTAGATGTATATTCGGGCGATGAAATCAGACAAATTGCACAAAGCAAACCTGAACTATACTCTCCTGAAACTTACGATTTATTGTGGAATGCGAATACAAACTGGCAGGAAGAAATTTTCCGCACTTCCATTTCGCAGGATAACAATGTAAGTATTTCGGGTTCTGTAAAAAATATTCCTTACCGTGCTTCGGTAGGCTATACCAACCAAAACGGTATTCTTAAAAATACCTACATGAGAAGGCTAACCGGTTCGTTAAGTGTAAATCCGACTTTACTTGAAGGTGCCCTGAAGGTTAACCTGAATGTAAAAGGAATGACTACCGATAATAACTTTGGTGATTCGGGAGCAATTGGTTCGGCAATTAGTATGGACCCAACAAAGCCGGTTTACGATGCTTCGAAAACTGGTTCGGCTGGTTATTTCCAGTGGGAAAACTACGGTGCAAACCTTGGTACGCCTAACCCGGTAGAACAATTGATGGAAGTTGACAATAAATCGGATGTAAACCGCATTGTTGCAAATGCGCAATTCGATTATAAAATTCCATTTATTGAAGGCTTGAATGCAAACCTGAATATTGCTACCGACCAATCGAAAGGTGACGGATACAACAACCGCCCCGTAACTTCGCCTTCAACCTTAACAGGCGAAACCGTTGGAATGGTAAGTACATTTTGGTCGGAGAATTCGAACGATCTGCTCGATTTTTACCTGAATTACAAAACAGATATTGAAAAAATAAACAGTGTACTGGATGCAACTGCCGGATATTCGTGGCAACATTTTCAGCGCGAAGGCGGAAACTACCGCGAAGGTATCAGCCAGCCTGAATCTTCTTACATTTCAGAAAACTACCTGGTTTCGTTCTTTGGTCGTGTAAATTACACACTGGCTGATAAATACCTGCTTACATTTACTTTACGTAACGATGGTTCGTCACGTTTCCAGGGAGATAACCAGTGGGGCTTGTTCCCTTCAGCAGCATTTGCATGGAAAATTAAAAACGAAAGTTTCCTTCAGGATGCTGACTTCCTTTCTAATTTAAAACTGAGATTAGGTTGGGGGGTTACCGGCCAGCAAGACATTGGTAACGATTATCCTGCACAAGCAACTTATGTTTCTTCATCAGGTGGTTCGTGGTATCCGATCAACGGTGAATACCAACCAACATTACGTCCGAATGCATACGATCCGGACATTAAATGGGAAGAAACTACCACACAAAACATCGGACTTGATTTCGGTTTTATGAAAGACAGAATTACCGGTGCCATTGATGTGTACAAACGTGTAACCGACGATCTTTTAAATACCGTTACCATACCAACAGGAAGTAACTTTTCGAATACCTTGCTAACCAACGTTGGTAGCCTCGAAAACAAAGGGGTGGAACTTTCGATCGACTGGCGGGCAATTTCCAGAGAAGATATGTTCCTGAATATTGGATTTAACATTTCGTACAACGATAATAAAATTACCAAACTGTTGCTGAATGACGATCCGGATTACATCGGCATTCTCTACGGTGGAGCCATGACCGGAGTTAACCAGGTAACCCGCGTAGGTTATCCAGCCTATTCATTCTTTGTAAACCAGCAAGTTTATTATCCTAACGGAAAACCTATCGAAGGTATGTATGTTGATTTATCGGGAGAAGGCGGTACTGTTAACGGAGACAACAACGACAAGTACATTTACCACAACCCGGTAGCGGATGTGCTAATGGGACTTTCTGCAAGTTTCAACTATAAAAATTTCGATGCTTCGTTCTCATCTCGCATAAGCCTTGGTAACTATGTTTACGATGGTGTTACTGCCGGTTCGTCGTACGACCAAATGTACCAAATCGGTTACTGGAAAAACATGCCAAGAACATTGAATGAAACACAGTTTGTAAAACGCCAGTTTACCAGCGATTACCTGGTAAGCAACGCTTCATTCTTTAAGCTCGATAACGTTAGTGTAGGTTACACATTTAATGAACTGAAAGGAAGATTGATTCCACGACTCAGTTTCACCGTTCAAAATGCAGTAACTATTACAAAATACGATGGACTCGATCCTGAAGTATCAGGCGGTATAGATAATAACTTCTATCCTCGTCCCCGTACTTTCATGTTAGGAATCGGATTTACGTACTAACCCTTTAAAATATTAGCGATGAATAAGTTAAAATCAATTTTCATTATATTACTCTCAACCCTGCTGTTTACAGCCTGTGTTGACGATTTGGATGTTACCCCAAAAGATCCGGATGTGATTATGGCTGGTAACCTGGAAGACGACCCGGCATACATGCCACAGGTTTTGGGTAAAATTTACGCCAGCTTTATTATTGCCGGTCAGGGAGCTAACGGAGGTTCTGATATCAGCGCTTCCGATGAGAACTTTTTTACAACCATGAGGGCACTTTGGAATCTTCAGGAGATTACAACCGATGAAGCTATTTGTGCCTGGGGCGATGTGGGTATTTCTGATTTGACTACACAAACATGGAGCCCAAGTAACCCATTCCTTACTGCTTTATACCAGCGTTTAGGATTAAGTATTACTTATGCCAACGACTTTATTTCGTTAACAAATGGCAGCAGCGATCCGAAAGTAATTCAGTACAATGCCGAAGCAAGATTTTTGAGAGCTTTAGCTTATTACTGGTTTATGGATTTATTCGGAAATCCTCCGTTTACTACCGAAGAAGACGGAGTTGGTAAATTCTATCCCGAGCAGATTCAGCGTGCCGATTTATTCGACTACGTAGTTACTGAATTGAAAGCAATCGAAGATATCCTTCCCGATGCCGGAACAGGAACTTATCCTCAGGCTGATAAAGGTGCTGTTTGGATGTTACTTGCACGCGTTTATTTAAATGCAGAGGTATACACCGGAACCGCACATTGGGACGATTGTAAAACATACACCGATAAAGTGATCAACAGCGGAGCTTATGCTTTGGCCCAAGATTATCGTCAGAACTTTAGTGCTGATAATAACTACCCAACAAACCCTGAGATGATTTTTGCCTGGGAGCAAGACGGCACAAATACTCAAGGTTATGTGGGAACCACTTTCATAATCGAATCAAGTAGCGATGCCACTTATATTCGTGCTGAAGATTACCACGGACTAACATCCAATACTAACTGGAACGGAAACCGTGCACGTAAAGACTTTATGAATATTTTGGTAGATACACTGGCAACTTATGGTGGCCCGATTGACATGAACGACGTTGAATTTTCTCAGGCAAAAGACAAACGTACCTTCCTGAAAATGAAACTAAGCATTGATATTCCGAGTGCCTCATCGAGCGGCGATTATGGAATTGGTGTTTACAAATTTACAGCCCTTAACCACGATGGTACACAACCTGCAAATTATAACGCAGCTTATGCCTGCACCGATTTCCCGATTTTCCGCCTGGCTGATGCCTATTTAATGCGCGCTGAAGCACTGTTCAATATGAACGACGCTGCCAATGCAGTAAAAGATATCAATATCATCCGTGAACGTGCCTACGGAAGTACTGAAGGAAATATTACCACTGCCGATCTTACTTCACAGTTTATTCTTGACGAACGTGCCCGCGAATTTTATTACGAAGCTCAGCGCCGCACCGACCTGATTCGCTTCGGCCAATTTACCGACGGAGATTACAACTGGCAATGGAAAGGTGGCGTATTCAACGGAACTGCAACAAGCAGTCACCTGAATCTTTTCCCTATTCCGGGAGATGAAGTTTCGGCTAATAGCAACATCACGCAAAACACTGGTTATTAATCGTTAAAGACTTAAAACATGAAAAAATTAATATATATAACTTTCGTTGGGCTTTTGGGATTACTTTTTGCCTGTGAGAAAGACGGAGATCAAATCTTTCTTCCGGACAATCCTACTGCGCCAACAATTGTTTCGATGCCCGATTTAACATTGGAAAGAAACAATGGAACCAATATCTTAGAATTTGTTGGAACACCTGTTGATCCCGGGTTTGTTGCTTCAGCACGTTATTTCCTGGAAGCTTGTGAATCTGGCGACGGTTTTAATGATGTAATACAAATTCTGAGCTCTAATGAAGCGACATCATTTACGATTTCAGTAAGTGATTTGAACGGACTGTTGTTGAAGAAATTTCCTGCTGACGAGGTATCGTCTCTGGATTTCAGAATTCGTTCGCGTTTGGTTGTTGATGCGGGAACAGGTGCTCCCGGTGCTGCCGACGATACTTTTGAATATATCTCTGAAACGCAGACAGCAAATGTTACGCTTTATGGTTTGCCACGTTTAGACCTGTTAAACTCTGGTATTGATCAGAAAATTGAGTCGGCTTTAGGAAATGGTGAATACTTTGGTTACGTAAAACTCGACGAAACCATGTCGTTTAACCTTTTAGATCCGGATAATTCAGTAACCTATGGTGGTACCGATGGTACACTTGAAGAAAACGGAGCTGCAGTTCCGCCTCTTTCTAACGGATGGCATCAGTTATCAGTAAGCCTTAACGATATGACTTACGAACTGTTGGATTTCAGAATTGGCTTAATTGGCGATGCAACACCTAACGGTTGGGATGCTCCTGACCAGAAAATGGAATATAATCCGCAAACAGGATTATGGAGTATTACACTTGATTTGGTAGTTGGTACCGTAAAATTCAGGGTGAACGACGATTGGAGTGGTTCGATAAACCTTGGATTGGGCGATGCCGACAATCCACAGTATACAATGGACAACCTATGGAACAGTGGAAGCAGCCAAAATATTCCGATCGACGAAGCGGGTAATTATACCATCACCTTGTCGATTGGTAGTACTTATAGCGCAACAATAACTAAAAACTAAGAAAATGAAACGAAATAAAATATTGATCTTATTTGCATCGTTGATTGTGGCTGTGGCATTGTTTTCGGCGTGTACCGAAGACACCGCAGATGTTCGGCTGGAACCGACACTCTCAACAGCCAATACCTTAAATGTAACTTCGGATTCGGCAACTGTTGTTGGTTTTGTTGTTGCCGAAGGCGATGGATTTACAGAACGTGGCGTGTGTTACAGCACAACTGAAGGACCAACTGTAGATGGTAATAAAACCATTTATTCGGAAAATACACCTGATGCTACTTTCTATGTAACATTATCAGGACTCGATTATGCCACAAAATACTACGCCCGTGCTTATGCTACCGGTGAGGCCGGAACGGTTTACGGCGAAGAAGTAACTTTTACTACCTTGCCTGTTGTACCATTCCTTACAACTGCTGAAATTTCTGAGATTACCGGAAATTCAGCAATGGGTGGTGGAGCAGTTACCGGAAACGGAGGAGCAGATGTTACTGCTTATGGTATTTGCTTCGGAACATCTGAAAATCCGACTACAGCCGACGCCACAACCAACGATGGTGAAGGAACCGGAGCTTTCGAAAGTATGTTGAGCGAACTTCAGGGAAATACAACATACTACGTGCGTGCCTACGCTACCAACAGCGCCGGTACCGGTTACGGACCACAGGTTTCGTTCACCACTTTGGTTGACTTACCAAAAGTTACTACAACTGCAGTAAGCGGCATTACCAAAACTTCGGCTGTAACAGGCGGAGCCGTTACAAACAACGGAGGTGCTGACATTACACAATATGGTATTGTTTGGGGATTAAATTCTGAACCAACAATTACGGACAATGTAATTGAAGCAACCATGGAAATGGATTCGTTTGTTGTCGATCTTACCGAACTGGAGAAATATACAACTTATTACGTTCGTGCGTTTGCGACAAACAGTGCAGGTACAGGCTATGGCGAAAACATTGAATTTACAACGCTTGCCGATATTCTTACCTGGTATATTCCGGGCGATTACGTTGAAGCCAGTTATCCGGGCTCAGGTCTGTCAAACTGGTCGCCGGAAAACTCACCTTACGTTATGAGTACTATCGATAACGGAACCAGCCTTGAAGGTTATGTATATATGGCAAATGCCGATAACCAATGGAAATTTGCCACACAGCCAAACTGGGATGGTCCGAATTATGGCGACGGTGGAGACGGTGTGCTCGATGCCAACGCTGATAATATTCATTCTCCAGCAGGTTATTACAAATTAAATGCTGATGCAACTGCCGGAACATTTACCGCAGTAGCAACCGAGTGGGGTGTTATCGGAAGTGGTTCGCCAAACGGCTGGGATGACGAAACAGCATTGGCTTACTCTCCTGAAGATACAGAATGGCAAGGCGTTATGCACTTAACTGCCGAAGAAATTAAATTCCGTGCGAACCACAGCTGGGATTACAACTATGGTAGCGATGCTGCGGATGGTACACTTCAGGCCGGCGGCCAAAATATTCCGGTTGACGTTGAATCGGATTACGCCATAGTTCTGGATTTAAGCACACCAAATGAGTATACTTACAGCTTGAACCGCTGGGGATTGATTGGTGATGCCACTCCGGGTGGATGGGACAACGATACCAACATGACCTGGGATGCTGACAATGGCGTATTCACTGCAACACTTGACCTGGTTGCCGGAACATTTAAATTCCGCGCAAACGATGGTTGGGATGTTAACTACGGTGGCGACATTAATGCACTTTCTGCCGGTGGCGACAACATTGCTGTTGCTGAAGATGGAAATTACACAATTACTTTCGATCCTTGGGGATTGACAGCGACTGTAACTAAAAATTAAATTAGAAAATAGTAAAAAGGTTGCCGGAGATGTATCCGGCAACCTTTCTTTTCTTAAAACCCGAAGAAACATGTTTCAGAAACTACATTTTGTCTGCCTGTTTATCTTACTGTTTATCGGTGCACAGGCTCAAATAATAACAACCAACCCTGCACTTCCGGTGGCCAGCCAACCAGTAACAATTACTTTTAACTCGGCCGAATCAACCGGACTTGGTTATTATACCGGCGATCTTTATGCACACACCGGCGTTACCATTGAAGGAAAGGGTCAATGGCAAAATGTAATTGAATCGTGGGGAAACAACAGCACCCAACCTCAGCTTACTTATACTGGCGATGGTGTTTATGAATTGGAAATCACACCCGACATCAATTCGTTTTACGGAGTTGAAGCAGGAGACAAGGTAACCGAACTGTGTTTTGTTTTTCGCACGGCAGATGCCAATAACCAAACAACCGATCTTTTTGTAACGGTTTTCGAAGAAGGGCTGGTAGTGAATATTACCGAACCCTCGGGATCCTCTATTTTTAAAGCAAACGAGGCCATAACTTTTTCGGCACAATCATCGGTAGAAGCCGATTTAAAACTCAGCCTCAACGAAACGGTATTAACCCAAACTACAGGCACCGAAATTACTACCACACACACTTTTACCGAGAGCGGAAACTACTGGCTGATTGCCGAAGCTACCGCCGATGGAGAAACGGTTTACGACTCGCTGGATATTTTTGTGGGCAGCGAAGTGATTAACGAACCGCTACCCGCCGGATATAAAAAAGGAATCAACTACATCGACGATAACACCGCAGCATTGGTGCTGTGGGCACCACTAAAAGAATTTGTTTACGTACAGGGCGATTTTAACAACTGGCAACTTTCCAACAATTACCTGATGAAAAAAGATGGCGACTATTTCTGGCTCGAACTAAATAATTTGGAAGCCGGAAAAGAATACGCCTATCAATACCTCATCGATGGAAACATTCGTATTGCTGACCCTTACACCGAAAAGATATTGGATCCCATGAACGATAGCTACATCGACGAAGCTACTTATCCCAATCTAAAAGCTTATCCCGAAGGGAAAACAGAAGGAATTGTTTCGGTATTACAAACCGCTCAAACACCATACAACTGGCAGGTAACCGATTTTGAATCGCCCGATAAAAACAAACTAGTGATTTACGAATTGCTGGTGCGTGATTTTATGACCGAGCATACGTACCAGGCCGTTATCGACCAGCTCGATTACCTAGAAGACCTGCGCATAAACGTGCTGGAATTGATGCCCGTTAACGAGTTTGAAGGCAACAGTAGCTGGGGGTATAATCCGTCGTTTTACTTTGCGCCCGACAAATATTACGGCCCCAAAAACAAACTAAAAGAACTGATTGACGAATGCCACCAGCGCGGAATTGCCGTGGTAATCGATATGGTTTTAAACCACAGCTACGGGCAAAGTCCGTTTGTGCAAATGTACATGGACAACTGGACCGTTACAGCCGATAATCCCTGGTATAATCAGCAAAGTAACTTTCAAAATCCGGATGCACAGTGGGGCTACGACTTTAATCACGAAAGCGCGGCAACACGCGAGCTGGTCGACAGTGTATCATCGTTTTGGATGAGCGAATACAAAGTCGATGGTTTCCGTTTCGATTTTACAAAAGGGTTTTCGAATACATCTTATGGTCCATCCAGTTGGGGGAGTACTTATGATGCTGCCCGAATTGCCAACCTGAAACGCATGAGCGATGAAATTTGGAAACGCAATGCTGATGCCCTGGTGATTTTCGAACACCTGGCTGATAATTCGGAAGAAAAAGAACTGGCTAATTACGGTATTATGCTCTGGGGAAATATGAATTATTCATATGGCGAAACAGCTATGGCTTACAATGATAATATTAACTGGGGAATTTATACGAGTCGTGGTTGGGACGAACCCAACCTGGTTACCTATATGGAAAGCCACGATGAAGAACGGATAGTATATAAATGCCTTAATTACGGAAAAGCTGAAGGAAATTACAACACACAGGATTTAGCCACAGCGCTCGACAGGGCTGAACTAAATTCAGTATTTTTTATTCCACTTCCGGGACCTAAAATGATCTGGCAATTTGGTGAACGAGGTTTCGATCAGTCTATTAATCGTTGCACCGATGGCTCAATCAGCAACGATTGTCGCTTATCGGAAAAACCTCCTTACTGGAATTACCTGGAAAACACCGATCGTACCGATTTGTTTCAGGTAATGGCAAAGCTTAATGAACTCAAGCAACAGTACGATGTGTTTTCGCCTGATGATGCAGAATACAGTTTGGCGGGCATTACAAAATGGTACAAGCTAAGTAAGGGTGATAACCATGTGGTTGGACTTGGCAACTTCGATGTTACCGAGAATAATATTGTCGTTACCTTTCCTTCGTCCGGAAAATACTACGAGTTTTTCAGCGGCGACTCCATTGAAGTTAACAATACAAATCAAACCTTTACGTTTGCTCCGGGCGAATACCGCCTGTATTCAACACAACAATTTGAAGAGCCGAGGATTATAACTGACATCGATGAACCGGAAGTTATGAGTAGCGATTTGCAGGTTTATCCTAATCCGGCATCAAGCAAATTGTCAATCGTTTCGGACAAAACAATTTCTACAGTTCAGCTGTATTCAATTGCCGGAACATTGCAATATCAGGCCAGCGACTTACGCAAAAATAAGCTTGAAATTGATATGCAGCATTTTACTCCGGGTGTTTATTTAATCCGCGTTGTACAAAACGGAAACAGCACCACACAAAAGGTTTTGGTAAAATAATTTCTTGAAAAGATACGATTCAGAAGCCGGGCTAACTCCCGGCTTTTTTTCTGTAAGTCAATTTGGTAAAAACAAAAAAGTTCACGCAGAGTAGATCACTAAGTTTTCGCAAAGCACACAAAACAGATTCTATACCTTTGCGAATTTTGCGCTTCTTCTTTTCTTTGCGTGAAACAATATTGATGCCCTTTCATCTCTGTTGGTGATTTCCGGGAATCATGAATGTTTTTTCTGTAAGTCGATGTTGGACTGCTGCGGCGAGCTATCAGGAGTTACTTTTCGGCGGTTGCCTGGCCAACACGGCCAAAGAGATCGAGATTGTAACTGAACATGATTTCGTGCGTGCCGCTGTTAAAGGCGCTTAACTCTGAAATGGTAATATCGTACGCATAACCAATCGACATTTTGGGCGAAGGATTAAACTTAACCAGCATACCGTATGCATCGCCAAAACGATACATGGCTCCCACCCAGAATTTATCGCGAAAACCACCCATCACAGTCATATCAACCGAAAGAGGAGCACTTTTAACCTTGCGCATCATTCCGTTTGTTTTTAGCTGAAAATCTTCGCTAATATCAAAGCGGTGCCCGGCCACAAAATACATATGCCGCTGCTGTTTATTAATGTAATCGGTTTGAACCTCTTCGTTAATAATTATATTATCAATAAGCTTCGGAACCGATACCCCGAAATAGGTAGTTTCTGAAAACAAAAACAAGCCCACACCAACATTGGGCAGGAAGTTTTCGTAAATATCGTGGTTAAATACCGGGTCGGAATCAACCGTTTGAAGCGCAACAAGATTGGCACGATAAAAGCTCACACCTCCTTTAAGTCCTAAACCCAGCTTAAATTTTTCCGACACCGGAATAAAGTAGGAATAATCAGCATAAAATCCGGTTTGTTTCAGCGGCCCTATCTGGTCGGACATCAGCGAGAAACCAACCCCTACATTTTGCTCATCGTACGAAGTGTTATAGGTAAACGAACGCGTTGCCGGAGCGCCATCGAATTCCACCCACTGGCTACGAGCAACCATTAAAATATTTCCAATTCCCTGCGAGCCGGCATATCCCGGATTTAGCACCTGCAGGTTGTCCATGTACTGCGTGTACATAGGATCTTGCTGGGCGCTGGCCTGTTTTACCTGTAGCAAAACCACAAGCGTAAGAATTAAAAATGCTGTTATTTTTATTCGTTTTCCCATTATCTGTCGATATATACCGAGCCGGCAATTGGTTTTTCTCCGTTTCCTAAATCCAATACATAAAAGTAGCTTCCGCTTGGCAGGTCGCTGTCGTCGCCGCCCTGGTTCGATTTACCATTCCAAAATAATGGCGATGTAGAAATGCCATATCCGCGGGCTTTGTACACTGTTCTTCCCCAGCGGTTAACTATGGTAATCGAATTTTGCTCAAATAGCTCAATTCCTATAATTTCAAAATAGTCGTTTACGTTATCGGCGTTGGGTGTAAAGGCTTCGGGAATGAAGAAACCGGCGGCCGTTACATACACAAAAACATTGGCGTTGTCGCATTTTTCGTCGTAGTTACATATGCGGTATTGAAAGGCATCGCTGCCCAAAAAGCCATTGTTTGGCGTGTACATTACTGTACCATCACCATTTATGTCAACAAAGCCATTCGCGGGGTCTTGCAAAATCTGTAATGATAAAGGATCGAGCTCTTGCTGGTCTTCATCGTTAGCTAGTAAATTGATTATTACCGATGTTTGATATTCGGTGGTATCGTAATCATCATTGGCAATTGGGGCCGAAACAACAGTTGTATCAGACCATACCGTTACCACCATAACTTTTCGGTTGGTGCAGCCGGTAATATCGGTTTCAGTTACCTCGAGGTAATAAAGTCCGGCGCTTTCCCAACGCACACGAATTTCATTTGAATTTGCTGATGGAATAAACGTAAAATCGTTTGAATCTGCTTCGGTGTCGGGGTTAAAGCTTGTGAGAATCCTCCAGGAATAATCGCTTCCCGAATGATTTTCGACAAAATAATTCTGTTCGGCACCTTCCATAACGATATAATCCTCCTGAGCTACCCCACACAGGGCAGCCAGGAGAATTATTATCAGTATAAAAAATGCCTTTGTTTTCAATTAGCTGGGGTTAATTATCAGTACTAATTCCTGAAGTTGCAGGACGAGCCTTAATCGTTTGAGTTCTTACGTCATTTCCGGTTGATGTCACATCATTTCCATTTCCATCTTCACCAGATTCGTTACTATTATCAACATTCGTTTCTGCGTCTTCAACCAGATTTACAGTAATATTATTAGCATCTAATCCTTCGTTTGTTGTTGAATTGTCTACCACAACTTTAATCCAAATTTCACCCGAGGTTGTTGCTGAAGTCTCAACATCAATATCGTTAACCGTTCCATCGGTTGCCAATCCCATTAAGTAGGTTCCATCAATTGCTGTTGCCCAACCCGCGGTAACAACAGTACCGGTTAATTCTTCATGTGCAATAGTAAACTGAGGGCTCCATGAAGTATTTTCCAGGTTAATACCATCTGCTGTAACTTTGTAATATACAGAGTCCTTATGATAATTGTAAGTAAAAGAATTCGTTTCGGAATCATAACCATCAATAGTAATATCCGCTGCACAAATTTCATAACTTTCTCCGTTGTCTGAGTCTTCATCCTCTAAATCAACACTAACAATATCCAAAGAGAAACTATTAACAGGAACAACTGCCAGTACTTTTCTATTTGAACAATTATTTGCTCCCGACTCTGTAACATGAACAAAATAAGTTGTACCCGGCACAGGATTATCCCAGGTTACGTCAATATTTGCATCATCAGTTCCGGCAGTAACAGTTACCACAGACCCCTCAACACTTGTATTGCCTGCAAAATCACTGGTAACTTCCCAGTCGTAAGTATTACCCGATGTAAATGTTACTGCATAATTGTGCTTACTTCCCACTTGTGGGGCTATTCCTGTACTTTGTGCAAATATACCTGTACTAAATGCAGTTACTAGAACCGCTGTTAAAAGAAAGACTAATTTTTTCATACTAATAAATTTCTATTGTGTGATTTTTAATTTTTAATTCGCTCTAATTTCAGATGTATTTGGTATTGCGTTAATGGTTTGTATTGCCGTCCAGTCATCACTGTCAACATCAGAAGTTTTGTATGTCAATTCAGTTGCTGAAGTAATTTCAAGATCAACATCCAGTACGGTGTAAATATCACCCGTTACATCCATTGTGATATCGACTGTTCCGGTACCGGTTGCACTTGTAATTCCGGTAATTGTATAAGGTCCGCTTCCTGACAATGTTCCTTCTGAAGCAGCAACATTGGCAATAGTCGCTCCAGTTCCGGGAGAAAGTGTAAAAGTGATTTCCCAGTTCGGATTAAAGCCGGCAGTACCGGTAGCCATATTAACGGTAAACTTGATGGAAGTTGTAGCATCGTTACTTGCATAATTCACTTGTCCATCAGCTGCATTACAGGTTGCTAAAGGATTGCTAGTTGAAACATCAAATGTATTTTCTCCTACCACAATGGTAACTTCTTTGGTTGTAATACAGCCTGTTTCAATGGCAGTTTCTGAAAACTGAAGCTTATATGTTCCAGCTGTTTTCCATAAAACCGTGGCCGTTTCGGTGTCACCATCAGAAATGGTATAATCGTTGCCGGGAGTGCCTTCAACTACACTCCATTCCAAGGTATTATTCGTAGCATCGTCAGCATCAACTGAATAAACATGCGTAGATCCTACAAAAGGAGTCAAACCTTCTTGTGCCATAGCCGTTCCGCTTAAAACGATAAACGCTATGCTTGCAATTAAATAAGTTAATGTCTTTTTCATTTTTGTTTTTATCTTTTTGTTTGTCTAATCTGGTATTATATCTCCGGTGTTTGGAAGTGGATTTACCACCACCGTTGTTGTTTCTGATAAATTTCTTGAACAGGTTCCGTCATCAACTGAAACCAGTTTTAAAATCAGGTCTTCAGTAACATTCACCATATTTTTCTGTGCTGTTCCTCCAGTTAATTCCACTGTTTCGTTTGTGCCATCGTTAATAGTATAAGCTACCGTAGCTCCACTTGTACCCGAAAAGGTAAAAATTACTTCATCTCCTTCACACACCGACCCGTTATTGGATGAAATAGTTGCTATTGGAAGCGAATTAACTGTAATTGCCCCGGATACAGAACTTATAGCATCCGGTGCGCAGTTTCCACTAACAACCACATAATAATAAAGGGTTCCGGCACTTGTAGTTAATGGTGTATAAGAAGGGCTATCGCTACCCACGGTTGCTCCTCCGCTTGTTGACGGGCTGGTATTACTAAACCACTGATAATTAAGCCCATCACCGACTGCATTAACCGACAAAGAGTTAGCCGGTTCGTTTAAACAATACGATTCATCGTTTGCCGAAGGTTGTGTTGTAATTAACGGAGCTACAGGTTGTGCATTAATTGTGAAAGTAGATGAGAATGGAGAAGGACAACCTGATGAAATCGTTCCTGTTGGATATAATTGCGACTGTGGAATAATTTCTAAAGCTTGACTTGCACTGCTCCATGATAGTTCAGCGACTGCCTGCCCCCCATTTTCATAAAATTCCAGTACAATATCATATAATTGCCCTGCTGAAAGGTCTATGGTTCCTGTATTGATGGTTGCCGCATGGTCTGTCCAATTGTTAATTACTTGCGTGCCATTTACCCAAAGCCGTATCCCATCGTCGCTATTGGTTGTGAACGTATAATTTTCGCTGTACAATGGAAGGATTTTCCCTGACCACCGAACTGAAAAGTTATCATTCCCAATGGGTGCTCCCGGGCCACCATTGCCCCAATTAAAACCTACTGTTGCGTCAGTTTTGGTTAAGGCAGGAGTTCCTGAAAGGGTCATGTTATTGAAATACTCAGCAGAAAGGCCATTGCCCGAATTTATAAGAGCAACCGTAAAAGTATAATCATTTTCTGCTAGCCCCGTTATCGTTGTACTTGTCCCTGTTCCTAATGTTGTGGTACTTCCCGGATTCTGTGTTACAATCCAGGTTCCGGATGAAGGCAGTCCGTTTAAAACAACATTTCCTGTTGCCTCAGTACAGGATGGCTGTGTAACGGTACCTATTGTTGGTGCTGACGGTACAGGGTTTACAGTTACTGTTGCATTTCCATTCATCGAAACTTCACAGGCATCAGTGTTGTGCGTACCAACAACTGTGTACGTTCCTGCAGCAGATTGATTGCCAAAACTGATTGCAGCGCCTGTTCCTGAAACTATATTTCCGGTTGCAGAGCTATTAAGATACAATTCGTAGGTAACACCTGTTTCCGAATCATCCAGGCCAACAGCTACTCCTCCGTCTCCGGCACAATACTCTCCTCCTCCGGTAACATTGTAAGCAGTTACTGCGCAAGGGGGCAAAAGATTCACATTATAATCTTCAGTTTCGCCATAAATATAATTTGTACAAGCATCCATTCCTGTTGTAGTCCAAGACTCTCTCACGCGTAACCGGGTTATTCCTGAAATTGCTATTGCAGGCACAATAAAATTAATTACACCTGTTGAACTACCACTTAAACTATTCAGTTCCCCAAGTTTTTCACCGGAATCATTAAAATCTCCATCTTGGTTGAAATCTATCCAGGCAGCGATATTGTTTTGGGTTGGATAGGTTCCAACACCTAATGTAATATTATAGGCCCCTCCAATTTCTAAAGATGTTGAAATATTACTATAGAAATTATAATAGGGATTCGGTAATGCCCCTGTAGTATTGTTTATTGATTCGAGCCTAACAAGCGAAATAAAATCACCTTCACCAGTTCCAGTTGTATAATCTGGAACACAATAATCCGGTGCATCACTCCCGGTTACCACAATATTATCAGCATAATAAGATTCAGAATTCTGGCTATTCACCATCGTAATTCGCAACCTTAAGGAATTACCTGACAGGTTATTTTGAATGGCAGTTGCTGAACCAAAATTATCTTCAATGTATCCGTTTGTTTCAAATGTATTCCACCCGCTTCCGTCTATATTGTATTCCAATCGGATGTAATCATTGTTTTCCATATCACCAGCTGCACTAATATCAACTGATATCGAAACAAAGCTAAAGCCCGAGATTTCAATTGGATTACCTGGATCAATTTCCCAGGTATTGTAGTCGGGATTATTATAAGAAGTATACCTCCCTCTTAATTGATTATCGATGACAGTTACTCCATACGCAATAGTACTATTAGATTCCTGTCTATACCCGGCAGCTATCCAACTGGTAACACTTCCCGATGAGCCGACACCAGTATTTGTTCCGTTTTCATATCCATCAAAGTCCTCACTCCAAATAACAATTTGGCCAGAAGCAGACTTTGAAAATGAAAGTGAAATGATTAATGAAAAAAAGACAAGCAAAGATACGAACCTAACCTTAGTAAACATCTGGGTTACATGCACCTCCGCCAAATTGATAGCATGAGAAATAGTTAATATGTCCCTATAGCACTCTGGCCTCACAATTCTTTTACACTTACGTTTTTATCTTTTTGTATTCACTGCTATTCCCTGCACATGAGAATAACAGCCTTGTTGGCTTTTCAGGAAAAATGCAACTGTTCCATTTTGGGCCTATTTGCATAAAACCTTTTGCCTGTGTTTTTATCACTCTGAAAACAACAATTGCCAACCTGCAAGCACTCGTTTCAAATATAACAATACAATTTGTTACATCGTGACAGCCAAAAGTAAAAAATTAACACAAACGTGTGAACACAGAAGCCTTGCCGGGTGGGGTTTGTTTCATTTTGGGACATGATTTGATATTGAGAGTCGCTAATTACAACAATTTACTGCAAAACAAAAGGTCGTTATAAACATACCAGCTTACAACGACCTTCCGAAAAACACTACTTATCTTGCTTATTCCGACATATCCTGCCCTTGCGACTTTAGCTTGTCGATATCGTTTACATTGAAATCGCCAAAAAACGACACAACAAAACTGTTACCGTCCGCATTTTCACTGGTGATAAATACATGACACTCGGAGTATTTTTTCTTTCCTCCCAGTAAATAGATCTCGGCATCCGAATCATCATCATCGTCTTCGTATTTCTCATATTTCGCAGGAAGGAGCGCAATAGCTTTTTTAGTAAACTCGCTATTTTTTAAACTTCCTTTTTCGGGATTGTACGACATAAACCGAATCCGATGCAAATCGCCGGTTACATTCTTTTCATCATCATCGCCTAAATCCATATCAATAGCATCGATCATATCTTTTGAGAACGAAAAGCTGGTAATTCCGTCTTTATTAGCAAACGCATCATACATTTTATCCGACTTGCTTTGTCCTGATGCCAATAATCCCGCCAACAAAAGACCAAGCGCAAAAAGTAGTGTTGTAATTGTTTTCATAGCTAAATATTTTAAACACGAAGACGCTAAGTCACAAAGCTATATTCTCGCTTTTCACTTTGTGCCTCCGTGTCTTTGTGTTTTTATTCAATTGTTTTTTCGGAATCCGATGCAAATCGCCGGTTACATTCTTTTCATCATCATCGCCTAAATCCATATCAATAGCATCGATCATATCTTTTGAGAACGAAAAGCTGGTAATTCCGTCTTTATTGGCAAAGGTATCGTACATTTTATCCGACTTGCTTTGCCCCGAAGCCAGCAGTCCGGCCAACAATAGACCAAGGGCAAAAAGTAGTGTTGTAATTGTTTTCATAGCTAAATATTTTAAACACGAAGACGCTAAGTCACAAAGCTATATTCTCGCTTTTCACTTTGTGCCTCCGTGTCTTTGTGTTTTTATTCAATTGTTTTTTCGGTTAGTCCTTCAGGTTTCATTTCCCAGTATTTACCAACCATGTCGCCATCCCAGGTGTTCGAAACATTTTCAATATCATGAATAATTTCGTCCATGTCGCTTCCAAGGAAAACTGCTTTTCCTTCAGGTACGCGTACTTTTATATCCACTTCCTGACCTCTCCATTTTGCCTCGTCGCCGATAAAGAAATACGGATCGAAATATAGCGTTGAATCAGTTCTTTCGTAAGTGTACACCATTTCTTCGCACCACTGTTTAGCATTGTCACGCGTTTTACCTCGTGATGAATAACGAACGGTTACCACAAAATCGTCGCCCGACGAACGGATAACATCCAACTGCGGATAACCAACCACTACTTCTTCTCCATCAATAACAGCCACTTTAAAACCTTCAACATCCCAGTCAATTTCGGCGTAATCATCCAATTTATCATCGGCTACCCGCAGATAGAGAGTCTGGCACGAATCGCACGAAATGGTTTCGCTTTTAGTGATTGATGAGCTTTGTTTGTAGTTACCAACCTGCCCCACCGAAAGAATTAACAGGGCAAAAAGCGATACCAACCAAACACCCGCCATCGACAGGGCAACTATTGCATTGTTCGATTTATACCTGAAAACCAGCTTGGTTCCGATATAAACAAGAGCAAGCAACGGAAGGCCTGTAATCAGTCCAACCAAAATCAATCCCCAGGTTACTGCACCGGGCTCAATAAAATGGTTCAACATATTGGGCACATGAATTTCGGGGCCCCAAATCAGGGGCATTCCTTCTACAAACGAATGGCCAATAATCATCGATGAAGCCAATCCAAGTATTCCGAAAAAACCGGAAATGATAAGGAACACACCAAACACAATTACAAATACTTTCAGAATAACTTTGAAAATATTATAAACCACATCGCCGGCTCCTTCCATCGACTTTTTTCCTTTCGAGTAGGTGTCCGATTCTTTAAATTTCTTATAACTTTCTTTTACTTCCTTTACCTCTTCCTTAATCGACTTTTCGATGTTTTTTACGGTAGCTTCCTGACCGCGCATTTCAAGGCGTTGAGCTGTATTAACTGCTTTTGGCACAGCAATCCATAAAATAATATAAGCCAAACCTGCAGCACCAGATGTTACGAAAAACAGAACTACCAGGATAATGCGCAAGATTACCGGATCCATGTTAAAATAGGCGCCTAAACCTCCGCAAACTCCACCCAATACACGATGATCGGGATCGCGGTACAAACGACGTTTGCGCTTGGCTTCCGACGCAATAGAAACATCTTCTTCGCCTTCTTCTTCGGCAAAATCTTCAGGTGTTCCCATTATTTCAATCATGTCGTTTACCCACTCAACGGTAATCACCTTTTTCTCGTCGGTACTTTTCGAGCTGAAAATCTCGGCAATACGCGCTTCAATATCAGCAATAATCTCTTTTCCTTCCTCGTCAACTCCAAAATGATTTTTCAAATTGATAAGGTATTTTTGCAGCACCTCGTAAGCATCCTCTTCAATGTGAAATATTGTGCCGCTTATATTTATTGTGAATGTCTTCTTCATCTCGTTTTTTGTTTGAATTTATTAGGATGTATTAAGCTTTGTTGTCTCTAATTGTTTGCACTGCGCCAACCAGTTCGCTCCACGAGCCTTCTAGTTCCACTAAAAAAGTACGGCCGGTTTCGGTAAGCTCATAATATTTCCGGGGTGGCCCCTGTGTTGACTCTTCCCAGCGATAAGCCAGTAACCCGGCGTTTTTCAGCCGTGTTAACAAGGGATACAATGTTCCTTCTACCACAATCATTTTTGCTTCTTTCAACGATTGAATAATATCGCTGGCATAAAGTGGTTTTCCGTCGAGAACGAGCAGGATACAGTATTCCAGTACTCCCTTTCTCATTTGTGCTTTTGTGTTTTCTATCTTCATTTTATGTCCCTTTCTATCTGTTAGTCCTCTGTTTTTATCACAATTAATTGGCTTTACCTCCTCTTAAAAGCCCCAGGTATTTTCCGAAACCATCCAGGCTTCCAGCTCCAGTGCTGCTTCCTCTTCTACCACCGGCTGAAAAAATGTTTCATTCATCATCCAGTATTCCAGCTCAAGGTCTGTTTCTATTGCCTCGCTGTATTCAAACTGTGTGGCATTAAACCTTGAATCGTCGGTCATCCATGCTTCAACCTCCATGGCCGGCTCAACTTCGTTAACAAAGTAATAGTTAGCTTCGGCAGGAATTACTTCCCCATCTTCCATTTCAGCGGGCGCTGCCATTGCCATGGCAATATCGCTAAATCCCGTATTCTCCAATAAACGTTTCCAAAATGTTTGTGCACTTACCGTAAAACTAATAAGAACAAAACTTACTACTACTGCTGCTGATCGTAAAACTGCTTTCTGAACATTGTTTTTTGTTTTTTGGCTTTGCGATTTTTTCTGAAGTTCGCTCTTCCTTTTCTGCTTTCTGTTTATTTTCTGTTTCCGTTTTTAAGACGACTGTTTTTTGTTTCCGTTACAAGCTGCAAAGAACTTTTTTAAAGATTGTACTGTTTTTTACATCGTTGTTTGCATTACAAATATATGTAATTAATCTAGTACTTTGCTACACATAGTACCATATTTTTCATATTTAATTTAAGCAACAACACCTTACGCACTGTTATACTGCAACTTACATCATCTATTATTTTTTAGCAATTTTTCAAGAAAATGAAAATCCATCCTCATTTTTAACAATAAGATGCAGTTATGCCGCCCACACAACGCATTCGAAATGTTAAAATGTGAATAAAAATGTTAATAACTCAAACCATTTGTTTAACAACTTAATTCGTGTTGACTTGTTTTTACTGAGCATTAATAAGAATTTTAGCTTGTTAGAAGTAGGGCAAAAGTTAAGGCATAGTACACAATAAGATAACATCTATTTAACAAAAACAATTGAAAGAAAAGCTTCCTTTGCTGCACGTTTAGGAAATTATGGGTAATTTGATTTAACAGTCAAAAAATAAAACTGTACACAACTAGAAAATGAAAACCACATTAGCGTACACAAAACAATACGTTCAGTTAAACCATTCATTCTCTATTGTCAATAAGAAAGACAAACACATACAATCCATTCAATAATTATTTAAATTCCAAATCTATGATTAAAAAAATCTGTTTTCTTTTAGTAGCATTTATTCTCTTTTCTGCTACTATTATTCAGGCACAGGTAACCACATCCAGTATGAGCGGACGTGTTACCGATGCCGAGGGAGCTGTTATAGGTGCAACGGTGGTTGCCACACACACCCCTTCAGGAACAATTTACGGCACTGTAACCAACGTGGAGGGCCGGTTCAACCTAAACGGTATGCGTGTAGGCGGACCTTATACTGTTGTAGTTTCCTTCATTGGATATGGTTCATTCACCCAAAACAATATCACCCTGAGCTTAGGTGAAAACTACGTGGTGAATGTTGAACTAACAGAAGAAGCACTGTCATTGGATGAAGTTATTGTATCGGCAACCCGCACAAAATTCTCGAATGAGAAAACCGGAGCAGTAACCAATATTACAAACGACCAGATTGATAATTTGCCTACGGTAAACCGCAGCATTACCGACATTACACGCCTTTCGCCTTATGGAGGCGACGGTATGAGCTTTGCCGGAGCAGATGGCCGTACAGCCAACTTTACTGTTGACGGCGCAAACTTCAACAATAACTTTGGTTTGAGCGATGCGCTTCCTGGCGGAGGTAACCCAATCTCTATTGAAGCCATTGAAGAACTACAGGTAGTAATTGCCCCTTACGATGTGCGCCAAACAAACTTTATTGGTGGTGGAGTAAACGCGATTACAAAATCGGGTACAAACACCTTTAAAGCAAGCGCATATACTTATCACAGAAACGAAAACATGCGCGGAAATGCTGTTGACGGACAGGAAATTGCCGGAGCACGCGAGAAAGACCGGAATACCTTATACGGATTCACTTTAGGAGGCCCAATCATTAAAAACAAATTATTCTTCTTCGTAAACGCCGAGAAGGAGGAAACGCCAACTATTGCTAACCGCTGGAGAGCTTCAACTGATGGTGTTGCTGATGCTGACAATTTTATTTCGCGCACAACAGAAGACGATCTTCAGACAGTTTCTGATTTCGTAAGAAATAAATACGGATATGAAACAGGATCTTACTCCAGTTTCCCTGCAGACGAAAGCAACAAAAAACTGCTTGCCCGTATCGACTGGAACATCACCGACAAACACCGTTTGGCATTACGCTATAACTACACCAAAAATTCGTCATGGAGATCGCCTAATGCATCTTCTATGGACGGAGGTACCCGTATGTCGGAGGCCAGGATGTCACAGGCTTCAATGTCGTATGCCAACTCGATGTATTCGATGGACAACCTGGTTCACTCATTTTCTTTCGACTTAAACAGTCGTTTGTCGGAAAACATCTCGAACCAGTTTCTGGCAACCTACTCAAAGCTTGACGATGTTCGCGGAACAAATTCGGCACCGTTTCCATTTATCGACATTTTGAAAGATGATCAAGCCTACCTTTCATTAGGTTACGAGCTTTTTACCTGGAACAACGGGGTTCACAATAATGTATGGAACATTAAAGACGAGATGACCTTTTACTTAGGTAACCATAAAATTGTTGGCGGTATTGCTTACGAGTACAAAATGGCCGACAATGCCTACATGCGTAACGGAACAGGTTATTATCGCTACTCAAGCCTCGACGACTTCTTAAACGAAGCAACTCCTGAGATTGTAAACTTAACGTATGGCTACGATGGTGAAACAAACCCTGCAGCACGTGTAACAAGTAACAAAATCGGAGCTTATGCCCAGGACGACTGGAGTATTACCGACAGATTCAAACTTTCGTACGGACTTCGCATTGATGGACTTATTTTTAACAATAACGACCTGATTACCAACCAGGCAATTAAAGACCTTGATTATAACGGCAGAAGTATTGACACAGGAAAATGGCCTGATGCCAATATCATTTTCTCGCCACGTGTAGGTTTTGTATGGGATGCTTCCGGCGACAAGAGCCTGAAAGTTCGTGGTGGTACCGGTCTTTTCTCGGGTAATTTACCGCTTGTATTCTTCACCAACATGCCAACCAACGGCGGTATGGTACAGTACCAGGCACAAATAAATGCAAGAAATGCCGAAAACAACGGCTTCTCAATGGATGAATTTGCCGGAGGTTTGGTAACCGATGCCGAAGGAAATGCAACAATAGCAGCACTTCACGATAAACTGGCAGGTTTAGGTTATCCTACAACTATTTCGCCTGAAGACGGAACAGTTCCTTCTTCTATTGCAGCGGTAGCTTCAGATTTTAAAATGCCACAGGTTTGGAAAACATCATTTGCAGTTGATTATGCCTTCCCAACATCGTTCCCATTATCGGCAACAGTTGAAGGAATTTACAACAAAACGATCAACGGTGTTTCTATTTCCGACTGGAGTATTCCAAATGTTGGAGGTTTTGCCCGTTTCAACGGTGTTGACAATCGTCCGATTTACCCGGCAGGTTACCGCTCTGGAACCAAAGCATTTGTTTTGGATAACACAAGCCGCGGTTATGGCTGGTCGGCCAATATTACTGTAAATGCTAAACCGGCAGAATGGGTTAGCCTGATGGCTGCCTATACACACACCGTTGCAAAAGATGTAACCGGCATGCCGGGATCGAATCCTGAATCGGCATTTACTTACGTTCCAACAGTGGAAGGTCCGAACAATATTAAACTGCACAACTCGCAATATACCACACCCGACCGTTTGGTAGCATCGCTTACTACACACGACAAGAGCGGTAACCACTTTAGCGTTATCTACGAAGCATGGCGTGGTGGAGCAAACGAATCATTTATGACGGTTAACGACATGAACGGTGACGGATACAACTACGATGCAATTTACGTTCCAACCGACGAAGAAGTGGCCAACAACGAGTTCCGCTTTGTTTCTGCCGACGATCAAACCCGTTTTATGGATTATGTGCATAACAACGATTATTTGAAAGATCAGCAAGGCGAGTATGCCGAAGCCTACAGCGTTTACTCACCATGGGTACACCGCGTTGACTTCAGCTACAAACACGATTTTTCGGTTAAAACAGGTAACAGCGTAAACAAACTGCAACTTAGCTTTGACATTAAAAACGTAATGAATTTCTTTAACAACAGCTGGGGTGTAGCCAAATACCTGAACCCTGAAATTGGTTCGGATGCCCGTATTCTTAAGTACGAAGGTGTTGATGCCGACGGAGTGGCTACCTTCTCTACACCTGCTTCAATCCATGGTAATACCAAAACATTCACACCAAGCTATACATTGGGTCAGTGCTGGTATGCTTCTATTGGTATCAAATATATTTTCAACTAATTTATAAAGCACAGATAAAATGAAACTAAAATATTTATTTCCAATATTCATCGCAATACTTGCCCTGATGACGAGTTGTAACGATGAAGACACAGTGACTCTACTTGATGAAATTCAGGTATCGTCGTCATACGTATCGATTCCCGTTGATGGCGGTTCTACCACCATTACCATAATGGCTAAAGATAGCTGGACATTAGAGAACACGGTAGAATGGTTGTCGCTCTCATCTACTTCGGGCAGTGCCGGTGAGTCAACACTTACATTTTCGGCCGAATCGGCCTTAGATGGTCGTACTGCCGAGATTTTAATCCAGTGCGGAGGCGAAACACAACGTATTAACATCATCCAGGGTTTGGCAGTAGTTGCACCTGCCACAGTAGCAGAGATACTCGCCGGCCCTGAAAGCAAAACCTACCAGGTAACCGGTGTTGTTACGTCAATAACCAACACCACTTACGGGAACTGGTATTTAGAGGACGAAACAGGTTCAATCTATATTTATGGTACGCTTGATTCAAAAGGGGGAGAGAAAAACTTTCTAAGCTGGGGACTTGAAGTAGGCGACGAAATTACAATAGAAGGACCTAAAGGTTCTTACAAAGGAACTCCTCAGTTGGTGAATGTAACCGTTATCAACATCAATAAATCGCTGGTAAAGGTTGATTCAACAGAAAACGCACAACTTCCTATCGAAGGTGGCGAATTTATTGCCTACGTTACCTGCAAAGGCGAAGGCTTATCGGTAGAAATCCCTGCTGATGCCGAGTCTTGGTTGTCAATTTCATCTATTCAAACCGTAGGAACAAATAGTGTTGTAACATTCAAAGCTGAAGCTAATGAAGCCGGAGATCGTGAAACAACGATCACGTTCAGCACTACTGATGGAACTAAAAACTACACATCACAAACATCGCTTAGCCAAAAAGGAGCCATTTTAGAGGTATCTATCGCAGATTTCCTTGCCGCCGAAGTTGGCAATACGCTATATCGTTTGTCAGGTGTTATTACCGAAATTTCCAATACTACCTACGGCAATTTATACTTGCGCGATTACTCCGGTGAAACCTATGTTTATGGCATTGAGGATTTCCAGGACAAAAACTTAAAACAGGGCGACATTATTACCATTGTTGGTAAACGTGGCGAATACAAAGGAAATCCACAGGTTGTTGATGCGGTATTGGAAGAAGCTAAACCTGTAACCCCTGCAACTATTGCCGAGGTACTAACAAAACCAGATGACAGCAACGTGTATTTTATGGTAACCGGCACAATCGCATCGATTACCAGCGAAACATACGGTAATCTTTATTTACAAGACGATAGCGGTGAAATATACGCATATGGTTGTTATCCGGGATATGGTGCAAGTGGCGATGACAAAAAAGGTCTGATAGCCGCCAAAGACATTAAAGTAGGTGATACACTAACCATGATTGCAGCAAAGGGTTCCTATAATGAATCACCTCAGCTTTCACATGGTTTTTATTTCAGCCACGTAAGTGCACAATAGAATAATCGACCATTATTCAATATAAAGAAAGCCGCGTTTATGCGGCTTTTTTTATGCTTCAAAACCAAACATTTAACCGATATCACTGTTTTTTCTTCAGGAATTTATATTTTTGCGCCCTGTTTATTCAGACAAAGAGAGATGAAACAGCTTCATATAGAGAAAATGTTGAACGAGAAGGGTTATATTGAAGAAACAATTGATCCGGGACTGAAATTGGTTGAAGAAATTAAACGCCTGAAAAAGGAAAAGAATGCTGTAATACTCAGCCACTTTTACGTTGAGGGCGAACTGCAGGACATTGCCGATTATGTGGGCGACAGCCTCGGACTGGCGCAGGCCGCTGCAAAAGTTGATGCTGATATCATCGTTTTTGTGGGGGTACATTTTATGGCCGAAACAGCCAAAATCATCAATCCCGATAAAAAGGTTATCCTTCCCGACCTGAAAGCAAGCTGCTCACTGGCCGAATCGGCTCCGGCTGATAAATTTGCTGCATTTAAAGCGCAATACCCCGACCACAAGGTAATTACCTATGTAAATGCAACGGCGGCGTTAAAAACCATGTCCGACATTGTTTGCACATCAGCCAATGCCCAGAAAATTGTCGACAGTTTCCCCGCAGATGAGAAGCTGATTTTTGCTCCGGATAAAAACCTTGGAAACTACATTAACAGCATAACCGGCCGCAGCATGGTGCTGTGGGACGGTGCCTGCATGGTTCACGAAAAATATTCGGTAGAAAAGATTATCGACCTGATGGACAAAAATCCGGATGCCGAATTTATCGCCCATCCCGAGTGCGAAAAACCGGTATTACTGCTGGCTAAACACATTGGATCAACAACTGCCCTGCTGAACTACGTACAGAGCAGCGAGGCAAAGAAATTTATTGTAGCCACCGAAAGCGGTATTCTGCACCAGATGACCAAAGCTTGCCCGGATAAGGTATTTATTCCGGCACCATCAAACGATTCAACATGCGCCTGCAACGATTGCGAGTACATGAAGCTAAACAGCCTGCAAAAGCTGTACATCTGCTTAAAACACGAACAGCCCGAGGTTACACTTCCACAAGATGTAATTGAAAAAGCCCGCATCCCGATTCAACGGATGTTGGAAATATCGAAATAAACAAGATTAAAGGAAAAGGATCGAATCCGTCTTTATTGAAAATTATACGGATCCGATCCTTTTTCTACTTAGATCTCGATGTCATTTCGAAGAAGGTACAACTGAGAAATCCGTTACTGGATGCCCCGACGCTTCCGGTCGGGATTTCGCTTCGCTCAACTGGATGCTGGATGCCGGATACTCGATACTGGTTACTCGATACTGGATGCAGGATACTGGTTACTCAATACTGGTTACTCAATACTCAATACTAGATACTGATTTCTCATCACCTTCCTTGTGACTAATGACCAGTGACTAATAACGAAACATCAACGCCGAAAATACCTTCTTTTTCGCCCATGCTGTTTCAGGTTCCGATATTCCCAGGCCTGCATTTTCTGATAGGCTCTGAAAAACTGCGAAAAGCTGCTTGGCGAAAAGCCCATGATCTGGCCTATATCCTTAAAACTAAAATCGGTATGTTCAACCAAATCGCAGGCTACCAGGCGCAGGTATTCAGTCATCCAGGCGTGCACTCCCATCCCCGACATCCATCTCACAGCACCATCCAAATGCCTGTAATTTACGCCGAGCAGTTCGCCATAGTCTGCAACGTCGCGCTTTCCATAATTACGAACCGTTTGGGCAAATAAATCCATGTAGCTATTTCCGCTGCTTTTATTTTCGCGGATAAAATCTTTCAGTCGCGACTTTTTATCCGGAAGTATTTCCACCAAACCATCGTAAAGTAATTCGGGAGTAATCGGGGTAAGATTGTTTATGGCCATTACTTATTTCTCATTAAATGAAACTGTTATTTCACTGTAAGTTAATACATTTAAAACAATTTTTCTTAATAATACTGCGTTGTTTCCTAAATTATCAGTTAATTGTTTTTATAATTCAGCGTTGTTTCATTAATTATCCATTATTAGTTTTTAGGATACAACGATGTTTCATTAAATATCAACGCAGATTTTTTAGGATTCATCGCAGTTTCATTGAATCTAACTTCCTACTTTTTAGGATACAGTACTATTTCATTAAATTTAAATGCCGACTTTTTAGGATTTAGTACTTTTTCATCAATTATCTTCTGAAAACTGCTCCCCTTACAGCCATTTCACGCTAAAAAAAGTGGTTTTGGATTTAATAAGGTAATAAGGTTTGATTTCTATTTTTAAATCTTGCTACTAAGGTTTTTCTTTATAGATAAGGTTTTACCTATTCCAATCAACTACAAAAAACCAAAAAGCTGTTCATCCCTATGCGATAAATAAAAAACCTTATTCTTCAATCCCAACCTTAGTAGCCTTTGTGCCCGATCCATCCCAAAACCTTATTACCTTATTGCCTTTCACCATCTCGGAGCCTTATAAAACCCGCTCCTGGTTTTCACACGAGCTTAATCATGTTTTATCCCTTCGGGATATCTACCCTTTGTACGCAAATATTTTAAGCTTAATTTTCGAAAAAAGGCCTCTAAATGAGGCGCATTACACATTCCATTTTCAATATGCTTTTGCATTTGCGCCTTTTCTAATGCTTAACATTAACCCCGGGCGACACTTCCGCCATCCGGCGGTGCGTTTGCCCGGGGCTAAATTACTACGGACTTTCAGCCCTATAACATATTTGCTGTCGGATTAAAATAATAAAAAGAGCGCTGAAAGTGCTAAGGTTTATGCTTTACAGACAAGGTTTTATGCACTGCTATTACGTTCCGGAACCCAAAAGGCCGTTGATTCTTACATGGTAAACAAAAACCTTATTCTTCAACCAAAACCTTAGTAGCCTTTGTACCTGATCCATCCCAAAACCTTATTACCTTATTGCCTTTCACCACCCTGGAGCTCTTAATACATAGCGCTGAAAGTGCGTTTTATTATAGCCCGGGGCAGAGTAATTCTTTGAATTACGTCGCCCTGGGTCAGGATGATTTGATTTGAATCGTCCGGCGAATGAAAAATGATCGAAGCTAATTGGTTCTTCCGGACGAAAGTTAAAACAGCTCCATTTAGAACGGTGTGTAAAAAAACGACTTCCTTAATTCAATATAGCTTTTCAAAAAAAATCCGGGGCGTTTATCTTTTCAGATAATACGGCCCGGATCTTTCTATACCCGCGGGTAAATAAACTTATTGCAACACCGAAACCACCGAATCGGTAGCCACCACATTTTCAACCATCAGGTTTTGCTGCGACACCTCAATGGCGCGCAACAACGTTTTATCAATCTGTTTGATAATCGGGTAAAAACCCTCTTCGCCCATAATATTCCGGGCAACATAGGCTTTCATTTGCGTGTTAATCACCTTTCCCGATACCTTTAAACCTTCGGCATCTCTTTTCACACCCTTCTCTTCGGCATAAGCAATAAATTCGTTCATCGCGTTATGTTCATCCATATAATTCTCGAACTCGTTGGCTGTAGTGAATTTCGAGAGCTCATCGCGGTGCGAATCAGCATAAGCATAAGCAAACGAATAAATCAATCCTTTGCGGTAAATCTGATTGAAATATTCCGAATTTCCGGTGGTATCAACCGGCACAAAAAAGTCGGGCATAATACCACCACCACCATATACCACGCGTCCGCCTTTGGTTTCATAACGCAACGAATCGACAAAATGAATGCTATCGGCCACCAACTGCTCCATATTGTGAAAACGCTCGTAAATATGATCGTAATACTCTTCGTTGCCATCTTCGTACGAACTTTGAATACAGCGTCCGCTGGGCGTGTAAAAACGCGCCACAGTTAAGCGCAATGCCGATCCGTCCATCAGTGGAATTTGTTCCTGCACCAGGCCTTTTCCGAACGAACGACGCCCGATTACAAATCCGCGGTCGTTATCCTGCATAGCACCGGCAAAAATCTCGCTTGCCGATGCCGAAAACTCGTCGATCATTACATAAACACCAATGTCGGAGAAGGTAGCTTTTGCCGAAGCATTGTAGGTTTTCCGTTGCTGATGAAGGCCTTCGGTATATAAAATAGGTTCTCCTTTGGCCAGAAATTCGTCAACCATTTGCAACACGCCAACCAGTGCTCCACCGGGGTTGCTTCGCAAATCGATAATTACTTTTTCGGCTCCTGCATCTTTCAGTTTCAGCATTCCCTCCATAAACTCGCGGTAGGTGGCATTCGAAAAACGGCTGATTTTTATAAAGCCGGTATGATCGTCAATCATGTACGACACATCAACGCTGTATAACGGAATGTCGCCACGGGTAATTTCAAATTCCAGCTCATCATTATAACCCGAGCGAACAATGCCCACCCGGACTTTTGAGTTTTTTTCGCCGCGCAAAAGCGACATCACCGTGTTGTTTTGCACCTTTACCCCGGCAATCAGCGAATCGTTTACACTTACAATGCGGTCGCCGGGCAAAACGCCCACCTGGCTCGACGGGCCTCCAGAAATCACTTCAATAACACGCACCGTATCTTCCTGAATAGAAAACTGTACCCCGATGCCAGAAAAATTACCGCTCATTTCTTCCTGCACTTCGCTCATGTCGCGGGCAGGAATGTAAGTGGTATGCGGATCGAGATTTTTAAGTATTTCCGGAATCGTACTTTCTACAATTTCGCTGGTATTCACACTGTCAACATAGCCTCTGTTAACCAGGTCGAGAATAGCAGATATTTTATTGGGTTGCGAAAATCCCATTCCATGGAATGCCGGAGTAGCAGCATTTCGGCTTAAAAGGTTTCCGATTAGAATACCTGCAGCAACAGCAATGGCGATCAGCACAGGTAAAAGTATTGTTGTTTTCTTGTTCATAGGCTTTCTTCAATGGCCGGAACTTCTGATAACAAGCCCAACCTGATTTTAATGTAAAAAATGGCGGCAAAACAACCGGCAGTGTAAAGAAAAATTTCACTTTTGCCTTTTCACTTGCAACTTTTGCCTTTAAATGTCAACCTGTTTCACCTCAATATCAGCACGTTTTAACAGGTTTATTCCATCCTCCAGGCGGTAGCTCTCGGTAAAAACCACACGTTTAATTCCGGCCTGAATAATCAATTTCGAACACTCTAAACAAGGCGATGAGGTAACGTACAAAGTGGCACCGTCGCTACTGTTACCCGACTTGGCCACCTTGGTAATGGCGTTGGCCTCGGCGTGTAGCACGTATGGTTTTGTTTTGTTGTCTTCGTCCTCGCATATATTTTCAAATCCTGCCGGCGTACCGTTGTAACCGTCAGAAATAATCATTTTATCCTTTACAATTAATGCACCTACCTGGCGGCGTTTACAGTATGAGTTTTGCGACCATATATCAGCCATCTTCAGGTAGCGTTGATCAAGTAACTTCTGTTTTTCGTCTTTACACATAAAAATTTTTCTTTCTAGAATGGGTATTTATTTTTTGCAACGATTACAAATGTAATACTGATTTCCAATAAATTTTGAAAATATAACACCCGGAAGCCCTTTGTTGTTGATTTTAAGAATTTTTAAAGATTCCTAATATGATAGTCCACAAAAAATAGGATAATGAAAAAGATTCTTTCGCTTCATTGCATTACGCTCAGAATGACATCTGGTTATGATATTAGAAGATGGAGGAGTGGATATTTTGGCGCCCAAATATCCACTCCTCCATTCGGCCTCCTGAATCTCCTGTCATTCCGAGCATCGCGAGGAATCTGAATCAAGTATATCACACACTAATGACATCATACAGAAACAAAAAACGCCGCATAAAGCGGCGTTTTCAAATCAATTTGAAATATTTTTTATTCTTTAATTAAAAGCCATACATCAGCGTATTTCGGGAAAGCATTGCGCACTTGTGCAACTCTGCCACGAGCTTCAGTTTCTGCTTTGTACGAATTAACACAAACACGGTAATAGCCGGTTTCGCTGTGCAGAATGATTGGGGTAAAACCTTCATCAATTAGCGTTGTACGGTAATTTTTTGCATTATCCAACTGGCTAAACGAACCCAAAATCACGAAGAACGTGTTTCCGGCGTTTGCAGTCTGATCCGTCTCGCTGGTAAACGAAACCTGCTCTTTACGTATTGCAATTGGTTTTTCGTCGGCTACCGGTTCGGGTTTTGCTACAGCTGTTGGCTGCGTGGTTGTTTCGCTACCCGGAACAGTAAACACTTTTGTTGGTGCTGTAGTGTCGGTAGTATATGCCGATTCGGCCTGACCCGACGATTTTTGAAATACCTTACATGAAGAAGCAGTAATTGCAAGAATTGCTAAAAGAACAACGATCCTATTCATCTCATTAAATTTTTATTTCTGTTTTTCTGTTTAAAATCCAACACGAAGATACGCATTACACCGGCGTCAGTTTTTGTAAACAAACGCAAGTTTTGCACAGCATGTTGTTCGCAACTAAAAAATTTATTTCGGGGCCGTCTATTTTTTGCATTTGGCGCCGGCACCACCACCGCCAAAGAATAACATCACGCCAATAAGATAACCAAAGTTATACCAGCCTCCAGCATTGGGGAAAGCATAAATTTCGTAATCGGTAAAAAGACTGGCTATAAAACTAAACAGTAAAATAAAACCATGAAAAACACCTTTTATAAATCCCGGAGGATCGCCAATATTTTTAAACGATTGTGTTGCGCATCCGGCAAAAAGGAAGGCTGCAACTACCACCACTGCCAATAAAATAAATGTACGTTTCATTACTATTTGTTTTTGGTTTACACAAAAGGGGAAGTCCCGTTCTACCCGAACAAGTTAGGTTTTATTTATCAAAAAGAAAAGTTAAGCAGGCGAACTACTCCTGAATTATTTGCTGCATAAATGCAATAAAATCGGGGGTATTAAGCCTTTCGCTCAGCATTACAAAATGTGGATTTATAAGATCGGCTTTGTTGTAGGCCATGGTTTCGAAGGTATCCTGACGAAAAACGGTACCGCCAAACTCTTCCACCATTAGCTGGCCGGGAGCTGTATCCCACTCCGAGCAGGGACCGGCTTTAAGGTACATATCGGCGTTTCCTTTAATGATCTCGATTTGCTTTTTCGAACTGCCGCAGTGCAGTATCTCCAGCTCAAAGGTGCCTTTCATTTTTTCAATCAGCTCGGCTTCGCGGGGCTTAAAAAACGAGCGACTGGTAGCCACTCTTATTTTTCCGTTGTAGGGCTCCGGCTTCTGCATTTCTTTGAAATTCCCTTTGCTGTCGAACGCATAAATCCCTTCGCCGTTACCACAGAACCAGCCTTTTTCTTTCAAGGGTTCGTAAATCCATCCGTATACCGGGGCAGTTTTGTTAATCAATGCGATGTTGATACAAAATTCACCGTTTCGTTTAATAAACTCCTTTGTGCCATCCAGCGGATCGACCAAAAAGTAATTCTCCCAGGTTTTACGAATCTTGTACTCCGGGAAATTGGTTTCTTCATCTAAAACAGGAATTTCGGGAAATATTTGTACAAGGCCGGCATTTATAATCTTACTCGACGCTTTGTCGGCCCGCGTAACAGCAGTATTATCCGATTTACGCTGCTCATCAAAGTCGTTACTTTCATACACTTCAATGATCGCTCTTCCGGCTTCTGCCAGCACACGAATAACACTATGTACCTTGTTTAATTCCATTCAGCTTTAGTATTCACGTAAATTTACATTATCTGTTTTTATCCGTAAAATCGCTGCCCGCAAAAACCATTGCTATTTAAATGTTTCTTCACAAACCGGCTCATAAACCAATTTCATTGAGTTTCGTAATAGTATTACTACCTTTTAGCAAAGGAAACCTATGATATTCAATAAAAATAAAAACCGCGAACCGGCAGTGTCCGGACAATTTTACCCTTCTTCGGCCAGCGATTTACGAGGTGAATTGGAGGATTTTTTTAACAAGGCCGTTACTGTAAAAACCTCGCAAACGCTGCGAGCCCTTATTTCTCCGCATGCGGGCTACATCTTTAGCGGAGAAGTTGCCGCTGCCGCCTTCAAACAAATTCCGGCCAACAAAAGCTATCAGAATATTTTTGTATTGGCATCGAGCCACCGTTATTCGTTTGGCGGTGCCGCTGTTTACACCGAAGGAAATTATGAAACGCCGCTGGGCGAGATTACTGTAAATAAAAAGATTGGTAAACAACTGCTGGCCTCATCACCGGTATTTTCCGAGCACGATGAATCGCACCTCTACGAACACAGCCTCGAAGTTCAGTTGCCGTTTTTGCAATATCGTTTAGGAAATGATTTTACACTGGTACCAATAATACTTGGAACCCACTCAGCCGGTATTTGCAAGAAACTGGCAAAAGCACTGCGGCCTTATTTTACTCCTGAAAATTTATTTGTTATCAGCACCGACTTTTCGCACTACCCCAGCTACGAAAATGCAAAGTTGACAGACCTGCTAACAGCCGATGCCATTTGCAAAAACAAGCCCAAAAAGCTGTTAAAAGCACTTGAAAAGAACAAAGCTAAAAAGATTGGCCATCTTGCCACCTCACTGTGTGGCTGGACCTCGGTATTAACGCTGCTTTACCTCACTAAAAAAAAGGATTTTGAATACAAAAAACTGGCCTACAAAAACTCGGGCGACAGCCAGCTTTACGGCGAAAAAGACCGCGTTGTGGGTTACTGGGCCATTGGTGTTTACGAAAAAGCTGTTTTTGAAATCAGCCGCTCGGAAAAACAGGAAATTTTGCAACTGGCACGAAATTCAATAGCCCGTTTCCTGGGTGAGGACATCAAAGAAAAAAGGCCTGACAAAAGTAATGACAGCATTCTCGATCAGAAAGCCGGCGCTTTTATCAGCATTTATATCAACAATGAATTACGCGGTTGCATTGGCGGATTTGCCGGAAAAAAAACCTTGCGCGAAATGATTAAACGGTTTGCAGTTTCCGCTACAAACGATCAGCGTTTCGACCCGATTCAACCATACGAGCTCGACAACATGACGTTGGAAGTTTCGGTATTAACGCCACTGAAAAAGATTAAATCGATTGATGAATTTGAGTTGGGCAAGCATGGTATTTATATAAAAAGCGGTTTAAATTCGGGCACCTTTTTACCACAGGTAGTCGAAAAAACGGGCTGGAGCAAAGAAGAATTTCTGGGAAGATGTGCAAAAAACAAAGCCGGAATTGGCTGGGACGGATGGAAAACTGCCGAACTTTACACCTATGAAGTCGTGATTGTGAAAGACGATCAGGAAAAAACCTCCTGAAGCACTTTTAGCGACTTTATTTCACCCAGCGTATCGAAATGCAGGCGGTAATAATCCACCAGTTTTTCAAGCAGCATATCGCGCATGCTGCGTTTTAATTTCAAGCTATCGAGTTCGTTAATTTTCAGCAAAGCCAGATTTACCAAAACCGCCGTTGCTTCTTTGTTTACAAACATCGGGTGCGATGGCTCAAAAGGAACTACTGCTCCCTTTTGCAAATCGAGCCAACCTTCAAAACCGGTTTGTGTGGTGTCGGGCATAAAACCAAGGTACTCGGTTAAATGAAACAGAAAATACAAATGAAAATTTGTTTTGCCCTCCTCCATCAGATCGAGATACAGCAATGCGTTTTTTATAAACTCAAACAATTCGGGGTAACTTTCCTGTTCGTGAATGGTTTTATAAAGCACCTCGGCCAGAAAAATGGCCTGTGTTGATTTTACAATGTCAAAAGGAATTTCCTGGTAAGTGTTGAGGCTTTTCATTGCCCTTATTCGTTGCAGGTCGCGCGATTGTTTCTGGTAGGCCTCCAGTTCAACCATAAACAGCGGTTGCAACAAACCGGCCTTATTTTTCGACTTCCGGCTACGGGCAGCGTTTATCAGGTAACTTTGCCGCCCAAACTCTTTGGTAAAAATGGTGGTAATTACACTGCTCTCGCCATATTTTATCGTGTGCAAAACAATGCCTTCGGTAGCTGTAATCATAACTCATTTTCGCTGCTGTTTTTCCCGATCAATGGATGAACAATATTTTTGTGACGTGGCTTTCTTCCCCGTTCTCATCGTTACAAAATACCAGGTAAACTCCGGTTTTTACACGGTTGCCATTCAGGTTGTTTCCATCCCAAACTGCCTGTCCGCCAAACGATGTGGTTTTATAGACAAGGTTTCCGGTGATGTCGGTAATTTTTACATCGGTATTTTCAATTAACCCGGCAATAGTTACCGGGCCATCGTAGGTTTCGCGCACCGGGTTCGGATAAACGTAAACATCGCTATATGTGTCTGCCCCTCCCGTGGCTTCTCCCTGGTAAGAAATCAGTCCCTTGTCGGTTCCGAAAAACACCTCGCCATTTTTCTGGTTGATGGCAATCGACAGAATAGTATTCGAAAGTAAGGGGCTGTTTTCAGTGGTGAAATGCAACACTTCCGCCTCGCCCGTTTCCGACACCAAAAACACGCCCGAGTTTTGTGTTCCCAGCCACTTTCGGTTAGCACCGTCAACCGCAATAGCAGTAACAGTTTCGGTTTCAAGCAGCGGATGGTAAATGCCATCATTCAAATCAAGCCCCGGATGTGTGGCATAAAAATTATCCGAATTCCAGATTCGCGACGGATTGCTATATACTGCCACACCCTGCGCACTTCCAATCCAAATAGCCCCTTCCCGATCTTCAGCAATGGAGAAAACATCGTGCATCGGGGTAATAATATTGTCGGTGCCATTGCTGAAATAGGTCTGTACCAACAGTCTTTTTTTCTGGTCGCCGGTTTTGTTTATCACGTACGCATCATGTCCTCCCGGAATGAGCATCCATTTGTCGTCGTTTTTATTCACAATAATATCCGAAACATTGTATCTGTTGGCAATATCGGGCAGTTCAAACGACTCCCACTCGCCCGATGGCGTTAATTTATGGAGGTTATGTGCACACTCGGCATTGGTAATCCACAGGTTTCCTTCCGAGTCGAAACTCATGCCTCCAACCCGTGTAAACGGTTCGTTGGGCTGCTCGGGCAAGGCCGTTTCCAGCGGGCTGTTCAGATTATAATAGCGTTCTACCAGCTCATCCTTGCGGTATTCCAGCAACCCTCCGCCCCAGCTGGCAACAAAAAAATGATCCGGATCGCGGGGATCCACTTCAACAGCTAATATGTTATGAAATCCTTTCAGTTCGGGATGTGTTACATTGGTAAAATAGCTCCAGCCATCGCTACCAAAACGCTGAAAAACCGGACTTAAATAGCCATTGGTACCTCCTGCGCACATCCAAATTTCCGAATTGAAAGCACCAACAAAATACATGTCGTTATTAATCGGTCCGGGGGGTAAAGTTTGCTCAAAACGTTCGCTATAATAGCGCACCAACACTTCCTTATCGTCAGCAATCCAAACCGAACCGTCGGCTGACACACCCGCACTTTTTGGAGCGATACTTTCTACAGTTCTGTCGTTAAATTTGTAGCCATCAATTCGTCCTATTGGCTCGTGATTACTGTCGATGATAAAAACCACATCGCGGCTGGCAATACACAGGTAGCTTCCGTTACTCTGCAGATCAAACGCAAAACGTATTTCAGGATTATACGGCTCCCAGGTTCCGTTATTCAGCATGAACATCTCGTCCATATACCACTCTCCGGCTGCATAGTTGGCAATTACTTTACCCGCATGATAAACTAAATGATTAAAAATACCTTCGGGATGCGGAATATCATCCACATGAATCCAGTTGGCAAAATTAGCCAGGTTAGGTTCATTTTTATCGGCCCGGTAAATTCCCTGGTTGGTAGCAGCAAAAATCGAATTTTCATCCGTTTCAATATCATTTACTTCCAACGACGAACCTCCATCGCCAATGTAATACGTATCTTTTACTTCCTGACGATCGAGATTGAGCACTACAATCCCAAAACCACAGGCCAGATACGCCTCGTTTTCAGCGAAGGCAATATTATTGATGACCTTATTACCGACTATGGTTTTTCGCTTTATATCCGACAGGTTAACCACCTCGCCATTATCATAAAGCAAATCGATATTGCTGTTTGAATAGGCGATTACCAACACCTTATTCTGCTCGCTGTAAGCAATGGTACTTACCCCAAAATCCGATAACTGAATGGCACCGCCAAATTTATTTACACTGTTGTCTTCCAGTTCGTAATAAAATAGTCCGCCCTCGGTTACACAGAAAACTTTATCGGACGAAACCGCAATTTTGCTGGCCTTATTATATGAAAGATAATCTTGCCACGAGCCCTGTTGGCGCTGGGCTTGCGAAAGCAAAAAGGTCAGAACCAAAAATGCAGAAAGTAGATATCTTCTCATCGTTTAATCGAGCTTTTTTAAATAGTCGACCAGTTTTTGTACGGCTCTGCCCCGGTGACTGATCTTGTTTTTATCTTCGAGGCCCATTTCGGCAAACGACTGGTCAAATCCTTTCGGTTTAAAAATGGGGTCGTAGCCAAATCCTGAGTCTCCACGTTTTTCCTTCAAAATCTCACCATTTACAATGCCTTCGAATTGTTTCTCTTCGCCATCAATAACCAGCGAAATTACAGTTCTAAAACGTGCTTCCCGCTCATTTATTTTAGCCAGTTTGTCGAGCACCTTGTTCATATTGGCTTCCGAATTTTTGTCTTCGCCGGCATAACGTGCCGAGAAAACTCCGGGCTCACCGTTCAGGGCCTCAATTTCCAAACCGGTATCGTCGGCGAAACAGTTCATGCCGAATTTATCGTAGATGTAATAAGCTTTTTGGCTGGCATTTCCTTCCAATGTGGGCTGTTCCTCCGGGATTTCATCGAAACAATCAATATCTTTTAAGCTAAGCAGGGTATAATGATCGCCCAGAATAGCCTGTAATTCTTCCAATTTATGTTTGTTGTTTGTTGCAAAAACGAGTTTCATAATCGAATAATTTTAGGTAAAAATAAGAAAATGCCTCTACTTTGCAGGCCCATCCGGATATTGCTTTTTAGGGCACAAAAAAACCGCTTGATCTTCATCAGCGGCTTATGCTATTGTTATCATTTTTTTTAATCGCAGGTGCAAGTTTCCAGGCAGCCAACAATCTGGCTCAAAATATTATATTTTAGGTAATAATAGGTATTTTTTCCTTCACGCTTTGAGCACAAAACACCCTTGTCGCGCAAAATGCCCAGGTGATGCGATGTAGTTGACTGCTCGATCTTTAGCAATTCATGAATCTCGGTTACGGTTAATTTTTTCCCGCCTTCCAGATGCTTCAAAATAGCAATACGCATCGGGTGCGCCATTGCCTTCAGCATGCTGGCAGCAACCTCCAAACGTTCAACATTTATCTCCTTGATATCGACCATGTTTATACCTTTAAAAATGCAAATATATAAATATTTGAGACTTGTTTAGTGCTTTTTTGCGCACGAATATCTAACATTTGTACAAAATCAGGAATTTTTCGTTTTTTTAAATAAAAAGTCTGTTTTTATTTAAAATTATTCTAAGTTCGTTCATCGAATGACAAGTAGGAAAAGGAATGACGACGATAACGAAAATTAAGGCCCCCATTGAACAGGAACTGCATGATTTTGAGCCCTATTTTAAGAAATCGTTGCAAAGTGACATTCCTTTGCTGGCCACTGTGCTGAACTTTCTTTATCGCACCAAAGGCAAGCAACTTCGCCCCATGTTTGTGTTCTTATCGGCAAAACTGCATGGCGGAACCAACGAATTTTCGAAACTTGCGGCCTGTTCGGTTGAATTATTGCACACTGCCACGCTGGTACACGACGATGTTGTTGACGAATCGTACGAGCGCCGCGGATCGTTTTCGGTAAAAGCGCTTTGGAAAAACAAACTGGCCGTTTTGGTGGGCGATTATATTTTGGCCCGCGGACTACTGCTGCAACTCGAGAGCAAAAAATACAACTTCCTTCATCTCATTTCACGTGCGGTTCAGGATATGGCCGAGGGAGAAATCCTGCAAATGAAAAAGAGCCGAAAACTCGATATCGACGATGAAACATATTTCGAGATCATCCGCAAAAAAACAGCTTCGCTTATTGCAACCAGTATGGCCATTGGTGCTGCATCGGCAGTTGATGATGAAGTGATTATTGAAAAGATGTACAGCATTGGGCAAGATGCCGGGATTGCTTTTCAGATAAAAGATGATATTTTCGATTACCAGTCGAAAGGCCTCTTGGGCAAACCTACAGGCAACGACATTAAGGAAAAGAAAATTACCCTTCCGTTACTTCACGTTTTAAACGAAGCCGACCGGAGTGAACGCAAACGGATTTTAAGGCTGATAAAACGCAAAAATAACAGCTCGGCAGTTGTTAAAGAACTAATTGAGCTGGTAACCGAAAAAGGCGGCCTTGAATTTGCCGAGCAAAAAATGAATGAATTTAAAGACCGTGCAATTGCCGGCCTTAAGGAATTTCCTGACTGCGAAGCACGCGAATCACTTATTGAGCTGATGAACTACATTGCCACCCGTAAAAAGTAACCATTGTGTTTGCGAATATTTAAAACCCGGCTATCGTCGAAAATTAAATACTGTCCTTTTATGCCGGCAAGCTTTCCTGTAATTTCCGGAAGCTTATCAAAACCAACACTTTTTATTTTCACAGGAAACTGCTCCACCGGGTAATTTATTTCGGTAACCTCGTTTTCCGGCTCCATGTATTTCTGCAACTCCAACGGCAATAAGTTGGCAATACGCTCTTTTTCGGCTGCCAGGTCAAAATCTTTAAGCACTTCGTTTTTCAACATGGCCCGCCAGTTGGTTTTATCGGTAAAATGATCTTTCAGAAACACCTCGATAACACCTGCAATGTGGCGGTTGGGCGTTTTGGCAATTTTAATGGCATAACTGGCTCCCTGATCGATCCAGCGGGTAGGAATTTGATGACCGCGGGTAACACCAACTTTTAAAGCACTCGACACGGCCAGGTACACAAAATGGTCGATCAGATCGTGTTTTTCGGCCCATTCCATATCGCGGGCAATGCCAAGGTGTGCTTTTGATAACTCGGGGCGAATGATCGATTCGCTGGCTTCGGGAGCGGTTTGCAGGCAGCTGTAGCAAAACCCCTGACTAAAGGATGTTTTGGTTTTCTTGCCGCACGACACACAATTAATTTGCCCGTCGAAACGCATCGCGATTTCTTTCCCAATCAGCCCGTTCATATCAATTTGTTCATCGCCAATGGGCAATGTATATTTTACAGGAGCATTAAGCTCGGTGATCATTTTTCGTATGTTGCCTTCAAATTCCATGATGAATATTTTCTGACGCGAAAATAAGACAAATCGTGTACCATACACTTTCTGTACTAAATATTAATCATCAAAACCCGGTCGTTTAAATTCCATTACGCCCGGAAATGTTTTTAGCATTTGCTTTTTTATTTGCGACAAGTCGAGTAAATATTTTAGGATTTCGTCTTCCATTTCGCGAAAACCGGAGTAAAAAACCGACAGCGCATCCATTGATCGTTTAATGGCGATTATGGCAATTTTTGCCGATCCCAGGTTATCGGCATACAGGCCGTATTCATCCTCTGGATCATTCTGCCGCTCTTCCAGCTCGAGATGAGCGCGATGAACTTTGGCCCCGATAAAAGCACTGTACCACTGAATTACTTCGGCGGCGTCGCGGTATTTTATCATCGAAGCATCGTCGTCGATCATTACCAGGTTTTCGGCTTTAGTGGAAAAAAACTCCTTGTTTTCATTCATCCATTTATGAATGTTGATTCCGTAATTCCGCGCTTGTACTTCCAGTGGTGTTTCTTTGTGCTCGGGCAATTCAATAGCTTCAACATCGCTCAGGTCGATTCCCTCCTTTTCGGCATCCTCTTCAATCATTTCCATGGTCACCTCCCATGCCAGGCGAATCTGATCCCAAAAGTTTTTGTTCTCTTCATCGGGATTTTCCGCATCATCTGTAATTTTATTTTCCTGTTCGTGCAAATAGGTTAAGCATTTTTGTGTCATGGTACAACGTTCGCACCACCGGTCGCAATAGTTGTAAATCCCCGGAACGAGATCTTTTCGTTTCGCCAGGTCGAGCAGGGTTCGTTTAAAGTGTTCTTTTTTCGATTTCATAGGTGCCACACAAGTAGTATTAGCAGAGTAACAAGACAAATCGACAAAATGTTGAACTGATCTTTTACCGTTGCTAAAGTTTCGTGTCGTTTGCCACACCCAAAACGCCCAGATAAAGCAGTTTTGCGGCGTCTTCCATAATTTCGGGAGTTAACACATTTGTTTTGTCGGCAGGCATATGATAGTGCACCGGATACACCGAGTTGCGAGTCCACAGGCCAAATGTTTTTATTCCGGCAGCTTCAAATACCGACGCATCGGAACGTGGCCGCCCGTAGTTTTTGCTAACTGCCGAAGCGCCTATTTCGCGGTGAATGAAATTGTTATTGGCGTTCTGAAAATGAGAGAACAATTGACTGTGCGTTTTACCTCCCGATACAAAAAAAGCTGTTCCATTCCCAACCATATCCAGGTTAATCATCATTTTGGTTTTCTCCAGTGGGAACAGCGGATTATTGCAGTAATATTTCGAGCCGTACAAACCACACTCCTCTCCTCCAAGCAGAATAAAAAGTACCGAACGTTTTGGTTTTACCTCTGATGTTGCCAAGGCTTTTGCAGCTCCCATAATATCGCTGATACCGGATGCATTGTCAAGCGCGCTGGAGAACGTTACATCGCCCATTTTCCCCTGGCCGTCGAGGTGTCCGCCAATAATTATTACCTCATCTTTTAGTTCCGGATCCGATCCTTCTATCATGGCAACCACATTGCAAGCCTGCGCATCGGGGAAATATTTTGTTTCGGCGCGGATAAACACCTTTTGCTCTGCCGGCAGCTCAAACGATGGCGTTTCCATGTTCTTCAATTGCTCGCGAATTTGCTGGTAATCTTTTCCGGCATCGGCCATAATTTGCGCAACAACTTTAGTATCAACGTGTGCATAAACAAAACCTTCGAGATTTACCGTGTTCGGATTGGCCAGTTTGCTGGCATAAATCATTCCGGCCGCACCATGTTTTACCGCATTTCTGAATTTGTAGCGGTGATAAGCATATGGCGACCATTTGGCCAGTGTTTCATCGTTTTTCGTATAAGGTGTCCCGCTTTCAAGAATGATAATTTTACCTTTTACATCAACAGTGGCATAGTCGTCGTAACCCAGTTCAGGAGCTGTAATTCCGTGGCCCACATAAACCAGTTCGGCCTGAACGGTTCCACTTGCGGAGTTGGAGCCCGGAATATAATCTTCAGGAAAATCGAGGTAGGCTTTTTCGTCGCCGTTAAAATAAACCACCGAACCCAGTGAATTTACCTCGGAATATGCATTCGGGAAATACTGAAAGTAACTGCCGTTGTTTGCCGGCTGAATTCCCCACTCTTCGAACTTCGATGCACACCATTTGGCGGCCTCAAGGTATTCGGGCGAGCCCGACAAACGCCCCTCGTATTTATCAGCACTTAGTTCGGTGGCAAACTCCATTAACTCGTTGCTCGAGATGGAATGAAAAGCATTAAAATCAAACACTTCCTGCGCAAACAATGTACTTGCTAAAACCACATTCAGCAGAACAGTTAAAACCTTTTTCTTCATGTTTTTTCGTCGTTAAAAGCCTAAAAGTACAATTTTACAGGTAATTATGCTTGCTCCTTCGTTGTGGCTAGCGATTGTATTTTTATTTTAGTTCGCCAGCTTCACATGCGTTTACCTGCTTAACAACTTCCACCAATCCATCTTTTCAAAGCCGGTATCCATTTCCTGCTTACCCGGGCAAACGCTCAAACTTTTTAACTTCCTCCAAAGCCTCATCCCAGGCTGCCTTACTCGAAATAAACAGATGAGCATTGGGGCGTTTTTTCAATTCAGTATCCAAACATCCGGCCGGAACCACCAAAAGTTTGCCGCCCATTTGCAGGTTGGGAAGTGCCGAACCACAGGTGGCACAAAATGCTTTGGTATGATTGGTTTCGGGCAGCTGAAAAACGCTGATCTCCGTTTCGCGCTTTATCCATTCCAGCTTAGCGCTTGTTGAAATTAAAAAACCACCTTCTTAGAAGGTGGACTTGTGAAAGCCCCTATAAGGGGCCGAAGTTGAGCCTTTGTTGCTCTTCTAAACGTTCTTGCTCTTCTTGGTATTTGACGTATTTCTTGATTTTCTCTTCATCGAGACCAATAGTGTCTGCACAGTATCCTCGTGACCAAAAATGATTTCCCCAATAGGGTTTCGTCTTTAACTGAGGATAGCTTTTGAATATTTTGATGGCTGTTTTACCTTTTAGAATGCCCATCAATTGTGACAACGACATTTTTGGTGGCATGCTGACAATTATGTGAATGTGATCTTTTTGAATATTCATTTCAATTAACTCGCATGATTTCCATTCCAATAGCATTGGAATATCTCTTAATAGTTGCTCTTTGACCAATCCCTCAAGAATGCGATACCGATACTTGGGTGTCCAAACTATATGATAGGTACACCTATAAATGACATGACTTAGTTTTTTGAAGTTACTCATGACTCTAAGTTAATAATTTTAGATGCAAAGCCATTTAAACATAACCACCACCAAAGGAGGTGGTTTTAAAGATTATAATAAATTGGCTGCATGCGCCGATCCGGTATCTTTACGGCAATAACTGCAATGGCACAAATAAAAGCTCTCGAAGTCGCCATTAATCTTGAACTGAACGCCTTTACACAAACATGATCCCTGGTATTCCATATTGTAATTTGTTATTTCGAACAGTTTAAATGAATGGTGGTTTTGAAATTATCACCCAAAATATTTTTGTAACAAATTCTCCAATTTAGTCCTGTCGATTGGTTTTGAAATGTAATCATTACAACCTGCTGCGATTGATTTTTCTCTGTCGCCACCAAGGGCATAGGCTGTTTGTGCAATAATAATTACATCGCTGTTAAATTCCCTTATCTGCCGGGTTGCTTCGTATCCATCCATTCCGGGCATTTGAATATCCATCAAAATTAAATCAATGTCTGAATGGCTTCGGCAAATTTCGATTGCACGATTTCCTGTTTCCGCTTCCAGGATTTCACTGCCAAATTTATTAGTAAGAAGTGTAAGATATTTTCGGGATGCTGCATCGTCTTCGGCAATGATTATTTTTAGTTTTTTTGTCTTTGATTCTGCATTTTTGTTATCCGGTGAGATTTCATCATCGTTGATTGACTTTTCGGGTGCATTATCGGTTACAGGCAAGGTAAAATAAAAGATTGAGCCCTTTCCTTCTTCGCTTTCCACCCAAATTTTTCCCCCCAGCATTTCAACGTATGATTTTGAAATTGCCAGGCCTAATCCAGAACCTTCGAATACCCTGGTATCTTTAATATCGGCTTGTTCAAAGCGGTTAAAAATGGCTTCATGTCTGTGTTTTGGAATTCCAATTCCGGTATCCTTTATGTAAAACTCAATCATTTGTCCTTTCATTTGGCAGCCAATAGTAATCGTTCCGTGGGGTGTATACTTAATGGCATTTTTAATGAGGTTGGTAAGAATGGAATCCAGCTTAATTTGGTCGGTAACAATGTTTTTCTTTTCTGCCGGGAGTAACTTTTCCAAAATAATTTTCTGCCCTTTCCCTGTAGCTTCAGGGGTAAAGAAAAGAACTAAATCTTCAACCCGGTTATTAAAATCAGTGAGTTCATTCCTTTGCTCTACCAGCCCGGCTTCAATTCTCGAGATTTCAATAATATCATTAACTGTATTTAGCATACGCTGCCCGCTTTTGTGCACAATGTTGATATAGTATTCTTTCTCCTCACTTTTTAAATCCGGGTCGAGCAGCAGATCAGTAAATCCAAGAATCCCATTCATTGGGGTGCGTATTTCGTGGCTCATATTCGCCAGGAAAGCAGATTTTAACCGGTCGCTTTCTTCAGCTTTTTCTTTTGCCGCGATAAGTTCATTTTCAATTCTCTTGCGTTCTGTAATGTCGGATGTCAGGCATTGCATCTGCATTTTATTTTTGTAATAGAATTTCTTTAACGAAACCTGATTATAAAATAATTCTTTGTTTTTGCGCATTGCCTGCCATTCGAAAGTATGAAATCCTTTTTCCAGGGCAATTTGAGTTTGCTTAATTGCTTCATCAGCAGAGGGTACATTATTTGGTTGAAACTCGGGAGAAAATTCTGTTGGTGATTTCCCGATAATTTCATCTTTGCTTTCAACGCCATATATCTCTAGTGCGGCTTTATTACATTCAATACATACACCATCTTCAAGTATTAAATAGGCTATTGAGAGGGATTCATAGAGGTTTTTGAATTTACTTTCGCTCTCTTCCACCTTTTCTTTGGCTTTTCGTAATTCGAGTTCGGCATTTTTGCGTTCTGTAATATTTCTTCCTATGCCTAATACGCCAACTAATTCACCGTTCCTGTAAAAAGGAGTTTTAATGGTTTCAACATATGCTGAATATTTGTTGTTTTCAAATATTTTATGTTCTTCATTGAGCAATGATTTTCCGGCTGCAACAGCCTCCTTATCTTTTTTACTGAAAAAATCAGCTAAATCAGCCTCCATTAAATCATAATCGGTTTTACCAATTATTTTATGTTCGGGTAAATCGATAAATTCTTCAAAGCGTTTATTGCACATCAGGTAAGCGCCGTTTATATCTTTTAGCCAAACTAAATCGGGCAAGGTATTTATCAGGGTGCTGAGAAATAATTCATTTTCGGCCGAAAGCTCTTTTGCAGCAATAAGTTCAGCTTCATTTTTTTTACGTTCAGAGATATCGGCAACCAGGCTTTGCATATACAGTTCGTTTTTATGATAGAAACTTTTTAACGAAACCTCGGAGTAAAACTCTTGTCCATTTATTCGTTTCGTGATCCATTCAAAGGTATGCTCCCCCTTTTCAATAGCTGCCTGAATGTGCCGTTTCGCCTCTTCCGAAGATTTTTTATGATTGGGTTGAAATTCGGGAGCGAAATCGGGAGGTATTTTTCCAATTATTTCGTCTTTGCTGTCGATTCCGTAAATGGGTAGTGTGGCTTCATTACATTCGATGCAAACGCCATCTTTTAGTATTAAATAGGAAATTGACAGCGATTCATAAAGGTTTTTAAATTTTTCTTCGCTCTCTTCTACCTTTTCCAATGCCTTTAACAATTCGGTTTCTGCCTTTTTTCTATCTGTAATATCGTAAATATTACCAAGAAGATAATTCTGATTTTGGATTTGAATCATTTGCCCCGATACAAGGCCAACAAAAGTTTCACCACTTTTTTTCCGGAATAACGACTCAAAACCTATCACCCTTTTATCTCGTAACAATATTTCAAAATACTTCTCCCGATCCGCCTTATTCACCCACAGTTTAAGGTCGGCAGTAGTATTTCCTATTATTTCAGCCTTCGAAAAACCGGTAACCCGTTCAAAAGCGTCGTTCGCCTCCAGAATTTCGCTGGTATCAACATTGGTAATCATACTAATGTCGGGACTGCTATGAAAGGCCACTAAAAATTTCTTTTCGTTTTCTTCGGCTTTTTCCTTGGCCGCTTTTAAATCATCGATAATTTTTTTCCGCTCAGTGATGTCTTCTTTTACAGCAACATAGTTGATTATTTCTTGTTTTTCGTTAAATATGGGCGAAATGGATGCCGATTCCCAATACAATTCACCATTTTGCTTTTTACTATGAAATTCGCCAAACCATTCCTTACCTGATGATATCGTTTCCCATAATTGTTTATACTTACTTTTTTGTTTTTCCCCTGAATTTAATATTCTGGGATTCTGCCCAATCATTTCTTCTTTGCTATAACCGGTAACAGCAAGAGCCTTTGGGTTTGCATATTCAATATTCCCTTCTAAATCGGTAATAATTACCGAAGCTGGACTTTGTTCAACAGCTCTCGATAGTTTTAGAATCTCCTTTTCAACTCTTTTTTGTTCAGAAATATCGACAATATACCCCCTTATTTTTTCGAGCTTATTGTTCTTGTCGAAAATTCCGATGGCATTTACCAGTGCAAAAATGGTTTTTCCATCTTTTGACACAAATTCAACTTCGTAATTTTCAAGTTTCCTGTTTTGCGTTAAAAGATGGATGATTTGTTTCCTGTCTGCAGGTTCTTTGTACAGGTTGGTAATGTTAAAATTTTCAGCATCTGATTTTTTTTCGAAACCAAATAAATCGCGAAAGGTTTTGTTGCAGCTAACAATTTCGCCCGAAACCAATGCCACATAATCCGACGAAATATCATTATCAAAATATTCTTCAAATGCTGCTTCTGCTCGTTTCCGTTCGGTGATATCCAGCATGGAAACAACACTTTGGCTTGTTCCCTGAATCATATTAATCTTCAAAACCACATCGCGTTTTTCACCCGTTTTGTTCAGCAATTTAACTTCATATTTTGGTGATACCAGTTCCGGGTTTTTACGACGTAACTCGTGCTTTTTAAGCATTTCCTCTAAGCTTTCCGGAGCTACGTAATCCGTCCATTTCCGGCCTATCAATTCAGCCGGAGCATAACCTGTAGCATTCAAACATTCGGTATTTGCCATCAGAATAGCCATATCACTGTCAACGATTAGGGTTGCTGTTCCGCTTGATTCAAAAATGGCTTTGTATTTGGCTTCGCTGTCTTTTAGTTTTTTTTCGGCTTGTTTTTTCAAGGTAATATCCTGGAAAGCGCCCTGTATTTTAACTATTTTACCGTTTTTGTTTTTTATGGCTTCAGCAATGGTTCGAATCCAAACTCGTTTTCCGGTTGATGTAATTACCTCCATTTCTTCGTCATAAGGGATGCCCTCAATCGCGCACCTGTTAAAAACTTCGGTGAATTTATCACGCCATTCGGGAGCGTAGAATTTAATTGCATCTTCAAACAACGGGGAATAACCTGCAGGCACTTCAAGTATCGCCGCTACTTCATCCGACCAGTATATACGATTTTCTTTTAATCGTACACTCCACCCTCCCAGTTTGGCTTTTTCTTCTGCAATCCGTATCAGGTCGTAACTTTCTTTCAGTTTCCTTTTGGCATTTTTGTATTTCGAGATGTTTTGTATGGTAGTTAAAAGGTATTCTTCCCCGTTGATGTCTACTTTGTTAATATTGATTTCATAATACCGGTTTTCTCCTGATTTGAAATTCAATACCATTTCCTGATGGCGCACAGAACCACTTTCTTTTAGTGCTTCAAGAATTTGTCTGTGGCCATCTTTATCGGGAATAACACCCAACTCCAGGGCTGTTTTTCCAAGAGCATCCTGTTTTGTTATTCCAAATTCGTGCTCAAATGCTTCATTTACATCCACAAATACTCCTTCGGGTAACCTGGACAATGAAGTGGGAATGGCTGATTTTTCGAATAACAACGAATACTTTTGTTCGCACTGGAGCAGATTTTTCACCGGTTGCTTTTGTTCGGCAACCATTTTTTCAACGATAGCCTTTAGTTCTGCATTTTGACGACGCAATTCAGCTAATTCGTTTAATCTGGAGCTATCACCAGGCTTACTCATATCCGTGATTTTGGCTTAAAAATAACAAATTTCCCAATTGCTTTTTTTCAGGCTTGTATTTAACGGTAAGTGTAAGTTGCGGAGCGGATTTCGGAGAGCGTTCCTGTCCGACCGATACACAGTTTGAGCGGGCTACAAACATTACCATTTAAAACCTGGCCTGCCATTACTTATACAAAATGTTGGCAATAGTATTTATTGCATTTCAAGATAATCAAGTTCAACAAGTTTATATTCAGTTCCATCAAATATTGCTGCTAAATCTACAGAATATGAATCCTCTTTATACTTAAAAAAAAGCTCTCCCTCACAAACTTTAATTCCACCTTCATTATCCATTTCATAAACAAAATCTAAATACTCAATTTCTGCCCATTTTATTCCATTCTCGCCACCATCCTGTTTTAACTCATTATAATCGTCTTCAATATCTTCAACCCACTCCTCTTTTGGCATTGATGTCAATTCATTACGAGTATCAGAGTCGGTAACCACCACTTCATTCTTTCCAAGTACTCTTATTTCCTCAATGGTTAAAAAACTATTTACATAGTCACTTTTTGTGGTTTGACTTAATGTTTTCAAAAGTTCAAAAGCATACATTCCTATATCTTCAGGCTCAGTCGCTTTTTTAATTGAATCACACGAAATTAGGTTTACTGCGATTATTAGCATAATCACTCTCATAACATTCTTTTTAATCATAATTGATACATTTTAGTTTATATTATTGCCAACGTTTGCGGTATGGCCAGTAAGGGATTGCGGAGCGACGTTCCTGTCAACCAAGACGAAAGATTGATGCGGGTGATAAACTTCGCATACCACTGAAACCCTTATTGGCTATACCGCGTGTTAGCGGCTCCCTTATTTTTTCATTTTGTGTTTTTTGAAACTTTTAATCAACAAAATTAAACTAATCAGTGTAAGTAAGGCTGCAATTAAAAAGGAAATGCCTGGAAAATAAATTGCAGAATTCTTACCCGTAAAATATGAGAAGCTACTTGTCATTAGCAGCGGGGCAATGAGTGTTGTTAAACCCATTAAACTGCCAAGACTACCTTGCAATTCTCCTTGTTCATTGTCGGGTATAATAGAAGACGTAATACTTTGAATAGCCGTTCCCTGAACTCCGCCAATAATATATATTAACAATGCTCCTAAAAGCAACCATTGCCACTCTGTAAAAGCAAAAAGAAAAAATCCTGTCATTGTAAGTATGAGTCCAAGTAGTGCCATTCGTCTGTCGCCAAGTTTCTTTACCAAAATGCCGACTAGCCATAACTGAACAACAATTGACAACAAACCTATCACGGCTAAAGAATAACCAATAAGCGAGGTATTCCATTTAAATTTTTCAATTGTGAAATAAGCCCAAACACTTTCCATGCTATGATTTGCTATTGATACAAAAATCATTGAAAGCACCAATGTATTTATTAATGGGAATTCACTTAAATACTTTAGAGAACCGAAAGGGTTAGCCCTTTTCCAGTCAAATATTCTACGAGTACCAATGTTTAGCGATTCGGGAAAAAAGAAATAGCCAAAGGTGAAATTGATAAAACTAAGTATGGCTGCAACTATAAAGGGAGTATGTGTTCCGAACTGACCTAATGTACCTCCAATTACCGGACCAATAATAAATCCCAATCCAAATGCTGCGTTTACAATCCCAAAGTTTTTTGTCCTATTTTCGTCGGTACTTATATCTGCGACGCAGGCAGATGCTACAGAATAGCTTGCACCGGTTATTCCTGCGATTGTCCGCCCAACAAAGAACCACAGAATATTAGGTGCAAAAGCAAGAAAAACACAGTCAATGCTGAAGCCAAACAACGAACTTAAAAGCACTGGTCGCCTTCCATATTGGTCACTTAAATTGCCGAGAATTGGTGCAAACACAAATTGCATAGCGGCATAAGCAAATGAGAGCCAGCCTCCATATTCAGCTGCCGTACTTATATCGGAATGAAGTAAATTAGTTAAAAGTTGTGGAAGTACAGGAAATATTAAACCAAAACCTGCCGTGTCAATTACGACGACAACAATAATGAATATTAGCGTTGAATTTTTATTCGATTTCATCTTATGAAGCAATTAAATTCACATTATGCTTTCAGAGAAGCATAATACAATTTGTTTAACAATAAATGCATAACAACAATCCCAATCAGAATTGATTGAGAATAAAGATTACGATATGGAGTTATTATTGCCTCATAATGCCACAAAGATAAAATCTTTTTTGAGAAGTTTTATTATTAGAATTGTTTATTGGTTATCAAGAGTGTCTTTTAAGGTTCTGACTAACGTCAAATTTATATATTAATAATCAACTATTTACATATTTCTGAAATCTATCAAAATCACCGCTATTCAATTATTGCTTTTTGACGTTCGTTTCAAAAGTCAATGCCTTTGGGGTATAGGGGGGATTGCCGCTAACGGTTTAGTATAAGCGTAGTGCGGGATTTCGGAGCGATTCACTGTCCGCCAGCACGAACTTTGATAGATGCCAAAATACTAAATTTTAGCCACTTCGCCCGCATTACGCTTATACAATGTTGGCGGGAGTTTTTTTATTCAATTCTCCTTAATACCCCCTTTAATTTTGCTTCAACTCCAAGATTATCAAAAAGTTTTTCAGTCAATGTTAATGTCTTCTTGAAAGCTGTTTTAATATCTGTCGGATCTAATTCTGATGTTGTCTGCTGAAATAACGAATACCAATCTGGGTCTATGTCTTTTTCCAAGCCTTTTGTTGGACTTTCCCAATGTTTGGTTTGGTATGTTTCAATTCTTATTAACCAAAGTAAATATTTTTGAACATTTGATAAGCTTTGGTAAGCGTGAGCAAATTCCTGTCGTTTAATTAAGTTGCTTGTTGTAAGTAAAACATTCAACAATGATTGGCTCAACCACAGGATATTTTCATTTGTTGTTCGATCAGGTACTTTAGTTTTTATTTCTTTGAGCGTGTTAGTCAATAAAACTTCTTTATCTACTAAAATCATCTTGTCAAAGTCGCTAAACTCTACCAAACCGTCCCACGATTTGATAACTTCCATTTGGTCGTTTGTCAAAAAATGAAACTCCCCCCTTATCATATTTTCAAAAATGGCAACTTCACTTCCATACTCGTTGGTAAAATATAATGCCAATGGATGAATTTGGCTTACCCAATTTTCAGCGGAAAATTTTTCTTTATCCTTCAAGAAGATGTAGAATTCAATATCTGAATATTTGTCCCCTTCATTTTTGGTAAATGACCCGTACATAAATACGGCAGAAATATTTTTATCATTTTGAGCTATTGACTTTGTTTTGTCAATCATTTGTAACTGTATCATTTTCTAATTTTTTTAATATTAACAATCGTCTTTTCTACTTTGCCTAGTAAAGGATATTTCAATTCTTATTCTATCTTACAGTTACTTATAGCTTCATTTTCTTGAATGTTTTTTGTTGTTAATCGTTTCTTCAAATTACCGCCAACGTTCCGCGTATATGATTAGGTGCGGATTGCGGGATGCTTTCCTGTCGAAAAGCACCGAGGCTGATGCGGGAGATAATGCTGATTATCAGCACCGAAACCGCACTTAATTATATACGCTGTTGGCAACTGGGCTTTTTTACATCCAAATTCAGACTATTTATTTCTTCAAATTTAAAAAAATATTTCCTACCTTTGTGCGGTTATTTCCAATAAATTATACAACAAATGGCAAAGCCTTGGATAAAATAATAGGGTAATTCTCAAAATACCCACATTTTTTTAGATAGCTCTTCTCAGTGCTATCCATTTATTGTTGTATAATTTAATCAAGTTTATTTCATGGAGAACCAAAAATGGTTTAACACCTATATATTTATATGGGCTGGGCAATTTGTTTCAATGTTGACAAGTTATGCAGTCCAATTTGCTATTGTCATATGGCTTAGTCTGGAGTATCAATCCGCCGAGGTTTTAGCATATGCAGGTATAGCTGGAATATTGCCACAAGCTATTATTGGCCCGTTAGCAGGGGTATATATAGACCGTACTAATCGAAAACGTATCATGATTCTTTCTGATACTTTCATTGCTGTATGTGCTATTGTCTTGATATTTATCCTTAACAAGGAAACGGTAAATCTTGTATGGATTTATATCATGTTAGGTTTACGTTCGGTTGGCAATGCCTTTCATTCACCGGCTCTACAAGCTTTGGCTCCGCTAATTGTGCCTAAAAAAGAATTGCTAAGAGTTGCTGGTATTAATCAAATGTTACATTCGATTTGTAGTATTGGTGGTCCTGCACTTGGTACAGTGGCAATTGCCATATTGCCTATTTCAAATGTTTTGTATCTTGATTTGATTGGAGCATTACTGGCAATTTCTTCGCTTATGATGGTAAGAATACCACAGACAATAAAAGGTTCTAAATTTTCTGTTCATACAATATCAACCGAATTTATAGATGGGTTACATATCGTATCTAAAAATAGAGGTTTAAGTTACCTTTTTCTTTATGCCATGGCTATCACCTTTGTCATCATGCCTGCTGCAATTATGTTCCCACTACTGACAACAGGACATTATGGAGGAGGAAAATGGGAAATGGGCCTTGTTGAGATAGTTTGGGGGGGAGGCATGCTGATTGGTGGAGCTGTTTTAGGCTTGTTCAAAGTTGGGATGTCAAAGATTGTATTGGTTAATTCAATGTATATCATATTGGGGTTAACATTCCTTCTTAGCGGAGTTTTCCCAAAAGAATGGTTCATTGGATTTGTTCTGGTAACAGCAATTGGAGGTATTGGTTTATCTGTTTTTTATGCATGTTTTACTGCTATTGTCCAGATAACAGTAAAACCTGAAATGCTGGGACGAGTCTTTTCTCTTTATTACAGTTTGGCGGTATTGCCAAGTATAATCGGTTTATTGTTCACAGGCGTGATTGCAGAAAATATAGGTATAAACATCACTTTTATCATAAGTGGATGTTTGGCTATCGTTATTGGGTTGCTTTCGTATGGCTCTGAGAAACTTATGCAGTTAGGTAATAATTTAAAAAAATAAAACAAATGAAAAATACAGACATTCAGAAACTTGCAGAAAGACATGGTTTAATGCTTTCAGACAAGATGAAATTCAACGAAATGGGAATAGATTTCAAGGTTGGTTTTGCAACAGACAAAGATGAAAATCAATGGCTGTTGCGTATTCCTAGAAGACCCGATTTGGGTAAGCAGATTGCAAAGGAAAAACTAATTCTACAGTTAGTTTGCAAACATCTCACTGCGCAAGTTCCAGATTGGAAAATTGCGAACGAAGAGCTGGTAGCGTATCCATTATTGGATGGAAAACCCGCTTTGACTTATGATGCTGAAACTTATGAGGTTTCTTGGAATATGGATAAAGATAGTCCAAACTACATTCAGTCATTGGCTAAAATTTTGGTGCAACTCCATGCTATTCCGAAAGAAGAAGTTGTTCTGAATGGATTGGAAGTTACTACACCTGAAAGTCTGAGAAGCGAGATTTCCGAACGATTACGCTTGGTAAAATCCGAACTGGGCATAAGTAATGATTTAGAAAATCGTTACAAAAAGTGGTTGGATAATGATACACTGTGGCCGAACTTCACAAAATTCATTCATGGTGATTTGTATGCAGGACATATTCTAACATATGCCGATGGTAATGTATGTGGAATTATTGACTGGTCAACAGCCCGAATCAGTGATATTTCCCAAGATTTTTCAGGACATCTCACTGTTTTCGGAGAAGAAAGTCTCAAGTCTTTAATTTCAGAGTATGAAAAACAAGGTGGCAAAATATGGAATATGATTTTTGAGCAGGCCGTTGAGCGAGCTGCGGCTGCACCCTTGGCTTATGGTTATTTTGCTGTTGAAACACAGGATGAAGTCCATATAAACGGTGCTAAAGTCCAGTTAGGTGTTCAGCGATAATCGTGATTAACTTTTTATTATTTAGGGCTGGTCTTATTTTTTTGACCAGTCCTTTTATTAATCGAAACTTAATCTTTTTTCCTGGGGTTGATGTGTGTCGCTCTTAGCCTTGTTGCCAACGGTTGGTGCAAGTGGAGTGCGGAGCTTTGAAACGGCAACTTGTCAAGGTTGCACGGAGCCAAGCCGGCGTAGCACTAAATTTTGTTTTTTACCGATAATCCGTCAACGACGGATTGGCGGTGGTTGAACAAGGCGCGAATGTTGGAAAACCGCGCCCGCCCGCATTACATTTGCACTTTGTTATGGGCTGGTTTTTATGAGATTTTTTTATGACTGTCATTTTTTATATTGGGAGTTTTTACGACTGAATAAGTTTTATTTTGTAGTTATTTATTTTTGACCAATATATTATCCAGCATATAATTCCAGCTACTCCAGTCAAGAAATTAACGAAAGGGATTATGCTACAACAAAATAAAATGCAATAAGCTAAACCGATTCCAACTCCAGGTCTTTCTTCATCTACTGTAATATTTTTTGCATTAAATTCAGCTTTTAATGAATCCGCTAATCGATTTACAATAATAAACTGCCAGACAAGTCCAAACAATGGTATTAAAGTAAGCCAAACTTCCCCTGATTGCATCCTGCGGTTTTCTATACTAATTGCATTAAATGTGTTTTGGAGAGTTAATAAATAAAAAATTAATGGTATTACTGAAAGGGCAGGAATTATTAGAAGGATTATTATTTCTTGCGGTCCAATAAAACCAAGTAAAATGAAATTTATAATTTGATTCATAATGTTTAAAATTTAGTTATCCTACTCTCTGGCTTTTCGGGAACGCCCCGTTTTTGATGGTTTCTGGCATCCATGTAATTTTGTTTTTAATTTTTAGAGTTCGATTTATAATTATGAATATGAAGTTTATGTATGGCATTTTATTAATTTCAATTAGTGTCAAATATTTTCCCCAAACAGTAACTGTTTTTAATCATTAATTATGTTCATAATATTTTTACTCATTGAAAGTACAAAATCAAGGAGGGACTCACTTTTTGTATATATCACTTGCTTAGTGTATAGCATAATAAGAGAGTCCCACATTATTCATATTATTGAAATATCTTTTTTAAGTTTTAGTTCATTTATTTGTTTCCCGCTACTGCAGCCATCATTGCCATTTGTCTTGCGTGGTCTTCATCCTTTTCTCTTTTTTCCATTTTTTCAATTTCCTCAAAAATTGGGGCATTAATCTTACTTACTTTGGACGACATTATAAATAAATCGATTAACGCCCAAATACCTAAACCTCCTAAAGTAAACCAGTAAAGAAATTGAAGCCCCCATTTGCCTAAATAAGCATAATGTGCTCCAAGAAAGAACCAAAACAAATAAGCTGTACCTGTTGATTTGATTTTCGATTGTAAATAACTTTTGTTCATAGTAATAATGATTTTTAATTTTTTTTGCCTACTTCTGAATTTAATTGGCTTTTCAGCATATTCCCAAATTAGTATATTTATTCAATTTCAAACTTGCCCATAACGTATATGGAACCCAACAAGTCGGGTTATATTTCTTTTATTGGGTTGGGTTATCATTCTATTTTGAGTGTATAATCCAACTTTTTGCGAAAATCTTATTTCACGGCGCGTATTCAACGGGATGCTATTTTTTGTTTTAAAGTTAGCATTCTGTTAAACAAAAACAATACAGGAGTAACAAATTGAAAGCAACCAACATAAACAATAAAGCCAATGCCTTATTGCAGGCGGTTTTCCGAAAACCCAATGTTGCAGAAAACACTTAACTACCTGACTACAAGAGCTCCCCATCGACCATTTTGTAACTATCGTTGGGCTTCGCAAGCTTCAAAATGGTTATTTTACCGCTGTTGCAGAGGTACACCGGCACCAAAACGATCATTTTACCGCTATTGTATTGTTACGCAGCTAGCAAAACGGTCATTTTACGGCTTCTGCAGAGAAACACAGCTAGTAAAACGGTCATTTCAAGGCCTTTGTAGGGGTACGCAGGTAGTAAAATGATCATTTTACGGCTGGTGTTGCACTACGCAAGCCTGGCATTCTCCAAAAAACTACTGTTGTAGCTCTACAGCGGTAGTTTTGTCAACAATTTATTACTGTCGCAGCCTTGCATAAGGGCTTTGTACAGTGCTTCGGGCTTTTTGCAGGTTTACAACAAAAGCAAATTACCAACCTCAGCGCCATCGTTATACAACACCGGTCAATTATTTACTTATCTGCAATTTATGCTAAATAACACAAACACGGCTCTTGACTTTTGCAAGCTTATGTTCTATATTGCATCAACACAGCCAAATAAGATAACCATGAGCACTGCAAATAATCAACGCAATACACATACACCCACAAATAATTACATTTAATATTTATGAATTTTATAGTAAACATCCCTTTAACGCGCTTGCGCCACAACGACTATTTTCAGTATATGACTGATGTAAAAGGTCTGGTAACGCAAGCCACCCCTGCAGCACTTAATGTGGAGGAAGAGGCGGTAGCTTTCGACAATAGTTTTACCGCCCTCGACGAAGCAATAAATGTTGACAAGGGAAGTGTATTTACCGAAAAGATCCAGGATGCCGACCACCGGCGCGACAACACCTGGAGTGCTCTAAACGGACGGGTAAAAGCAACGCTTTACAGCCCGATACCTGAAGAAGTTGAAGCAGCAAAACACCTTGAACGGGTTTTTAATTTGTATGGAAACATCAGAAACCTGTCGTTAAAGGAACAAACAGCAGCTGCAACCAACCTGAATAACGATCTGAAAAAACCGAAAATGGCTGTGCATTGCCAAACCATAGGCATTACCCCCTGGGTTTTGGCTCACGAAGCGGAAAACACAGCCGTAAACGACCTTCAAAACCAGCGCGACAGCGAAAAAGCAAACCGCAACTACACAAAGGCAAAAGAAGTTCGTGTGGCTTTTGACGAGGAGTACAACGCTCTGGTAAACCGGATTAATGCCATGGTAACCTTGCGTATGGCAACTCCGGTAATCGAGAACTTTATTATCGAGGTAAACCAAAAGATTAAAAACCTCGAAAATCAACTCGCAGTGCGCCAGGGCCACAGAGATAGCGGAGAAGAAGAACCGTCGGACTCTCCTGTTGACGAATAAAAACAAAAGTGGTGTATGTTTAGTAAAGCATCCTTCCCGGCGGGTTGGATGCTTTTTAGACGATATGTTCTGCTGCATTTCACAAAAGAACATGGGCAGCTGAGTACCGAACAAAAAGAAATCCTTCAGGAGTGGTGATCTGAAGGTGTTTTTCAATCATAACAGAAGGGCATCCGTTTTGGATGCCCTTTGCTATTCTATGCGCTAAGCGGTTGAAACCGCTAAGCGCGTATTGCTACCAAAATAAAGGATCCGATCCGTATCTACGTCAACTTATACGGATCGGATCCCTTGTTAATCATTTTGGATGCCCATCTATTTTGTGAGATGCGCTAAGCGGTTGAAACCGCTAAGCGCGTATTGCTATATTTGCGTCAACTTATACAGATCGGATCCCTTGTCAATCATCCCTTGTCAATCATAACTGAAAGGCATCCGTTTTGAATGCCCCCTTGCTATTTCACTATGCGCTAAGCGGTTGAAACCGCTAAGCGCGTGTTGCTATATCTGCATCAACTTATACGGATCGGATCCCTTGTTAATCATCCCTTGTCAATCATAACTGAAAGGCATCCGTTTTGAATGCCCCCTTGCTATTTCACTATGCGCTAAGCGGCTGAAACCGCTAAGCGCGTATTGCTATATCTGCGTCAACTTATACGGATCGGATCCCTTGTGGGAAAAACTTTTCTTATCCACCAATTTCAGCCTCAATACCAAACTTTTCGAAAATAGCAATCGCCCTGTTTTGTTCCTCTTCGCTGGGCTCGTCCATATTCATCGCGTTGTATTCCGATCCCAGCTTGTTGTATTTACCGGCCGCAATATTGTGATAGGGTAATAAGTTTACCACCGGTTTTTTGCCCGGTAAGGCGGCAATAAATTCTGCCATTTCGCTAAGCGTATTGTGGTCGGCATTTACATTGCGGATTAAGGGCACACGAATATTAATGTTCGCGCCACTTTCGGCCAGTAAGCGAAGGTTTTTCAGGATCAACTTGTTACTTACTCCGGTCCACTTTTTATGTTTTGCCTCGTCCATCAACTTCAGGTCGAACAGAAAAAGCTCGGTGCGCTTAGCTACTTCCAGCAAAGTGTCGGTGTCGGCAAATCCGCAGGTATCAACAGTCCGGTGCAGTTTCCTTTCGCCACAGGCATCCAGCATCTGCATCAGAAACTCCGCGTTCATCAAAGGCTCACCACCCGAAAAGGTAACACCGCCATTCGATTGCTCGATGTGCACACGCTCGCGTTCGATAATCTGCATCAGCTCGTCAATCTCATAAGTACGCCCCGACATTTCGATGGCTTTCGTCGGGCAAACATCGGCACAAATACCACACAGGGTACAGGCCTGGTAGTCGGTTACAATTCCTTTTGGCGTGAGTGTAAGCGCATCTTCCGGGCACATTTTTATACACTCCTGCGCGCCGATACATTTCGATTCGGTATATAGCTTCTGTACATCGGGCGACTGGCTTTCGGGGTTGTGACACCATTTGCAGCTCAGCGGGCATCCCTTCATAAACAAGGTAATGCGGATACCCGGCCCATCGTTAATGGCGTATCGTTTTATGTCGAATAGTAATGATTTCATTTGAGTAATGAGATTTGAGTAGTGAGTAGTGAGAAAAGTCTCAATACTCATTACTCACTACTATAAATCTATAATACCTCGTTTTGTGTACGGTCAATTACTTCCTGTTGCAGATCGGCATTCATGTCGTTAAAATAATCGCTGTATCCGGCCATGCGTACCAACAGGTCTTTGTAATCTTCAGGACAAGCCTGTGCCGCCAAAAGCGTTGCCGTATCAACAATATTAAACTGAATGTGGTGGCCTCCCAACGAGAAATAACTGCGGATCAGGTGCCCCAGTTTCTCCACGTCTTTGTCGCGTTTCAGCAAACTCGGCACAAAGCGCAGGTTCAGCAAGGTACCTCCCGATTTCGACTGGTCGAGTTTACCCAGCGAGCGAATCACGTTTGTTGGTCCATGTGTATCGCAACCGTGCGACGGCGATGTACCATCAGAAATTGATTTACCGGCAAATCGTCCGTTTGGTGTGGCTCCCAGCACCAGTCCAAAATAAACATGGCAGGTGGTTGAAAGCATATTTAAATGAAAGCACTCACCTTTGGTATTTGGCTTTCCCTCGATGGCAGCAAGCAAGTCGTTATACACCTGCACGGCAATCGTATCGGCATATTCGTCGTCGTTACCAAAGAACGGAGTGCGGTTCAGAATACGCTGACGCAACACTTCTTCGCCTTCAAAATTTTTAGCTACCGCATCCAGAATGGTCTCCATGGCAAAAGTCTTGTCTTCGAAAACATGCTTTTTCAGCACCGAAAGACTGTCGGTTACCGTTGCTAAACCGGTACACTGAATGTAGTTGGTGTTGTAGCGCGGACCACCGTTGTAGTAGTCTTTTCCTTTCGAGATACAGTCTTCAATTACCACCGACAGGAAGGGCGCCGGAGCGTATTTGGCAAACATCTGGTCGATGTAGTTGCTTACACGTATTTTCTGGTCAACCACAAAATTCAGTTGCTTCAGGAAAGCCTCGTACAACTCTTCGAAACTTTTAAAGCTACGTGGATCACCGGTTTCAATACCTGCTACTTTTCCTGTTACCGGATCAATACCGTTATTCAGTATGATTTCCAGCACCTTTGGAACATTCAGATAACCGGTCAGCAGGTAAGCTTCTTTCCCAAAAGCGCCCACTTCGATACATCCACTGCAGCCGCCTTCGCTTGCATCCTGCAGGGTTTTTCCCTGGTTCACCATTTCCTGGATATACACATCAGGATTGAAAACCGACGGGTAACCGTGTCCCTGGCGGATCAATTTTCCGGCGGCCTGTAAAAACGCATCGGGGGTAACTTTGGCAATGTGTACCGAGTTACCCGGCTGCAAAATGTGAAGCTCTTCAATCACTTCCAGCATCATGTATGAAACCTCGCTTACGCCATCCGTTCCATCGGGTTTTACACCCCCAATGTTGATGTTGGTAAAATCGTTGAATGTACCACTTTCGCGTGCTGTAATGCCCACTTTTGGTGGCGCGGGGTGGTTATTCACTTTTATCCAGAAACAGCTGATCAGCTCTTTGGCCTCGTCTCGGGTCAGTGTTCCTTCAGCCAGTTCTTTTTCATAAAATGGGGTTAGGTGCTGATCGAAATGGCCCGGGTTCATGGCATCCCAACCGTTTAATTCGGTAACCGTTCCCAGATGCACAAACCAATACATCTGAATGGCTTCCCACAGGTTTCGTGGTGCGTTGGCCGGTACCCTGCGACACACTTCTGCAATTCGATTCAGCTCGGCAACACGTTTCGGATCGCTTTCGGTTTTTGCCAGCCCTTTAGCCAGCTCGGCATGGCGCTCGGCAAAAACAATAGCTGCATCGCACGATACATCCATGGCTTTTAATTCCTCCAGCTTTTCGGTGGCTTCCGGGTCATTCAAAAAGTCGAGGCGATTGATGTGGTCTTTAATTTCTTTTTTGAAATCGAGCATCCCTTTTCGATAAATCTTTCCATCGAGCGCGGTATGACCCGGAGCACGTTGCTCCATAAACTCAGTAAATACGCCGGCTTCGTAGGCACGTTTCCACTCGTTTGGCACGTGACTAAAAATACGTTCTCGCATGGTACGCCCCTGCCAGTAAGGAATTACTTCTCGTTCGTAGGTATCAATATCTTCCTGCGAAATGGTATATTGTTGCTGATCGCGTGTGTTCAGCACATGAAAATCCTCAACGCTGTGACAGGTTAATTCCGGGAAAGTTGGAACCGATTTCGGAACGGGGCCGCGCTCTGCAACAATCAGTTCATCGTCGCCAATATAAATGGTTTTTTGCTTGCAAATCTCCAAAAAATTAAGGGCACGCATCATCGGCTCCGAGTACTTGCCGTAGTTTTCTTTGTAAAACTTCGTGGTAATCAGGGCGCGCTCAATCGACAGCGACTCCTGTGTTTCAACACTTAACTTGCGCAATCGCTGAATGCGTTGGTTCATTCCCGGACCAATGGCTTCAGGGTGCGGCGTATAAAAATTACCTTCAGCGCCAGCCGGGCGCTCGGGCGTCTTTATGGTTGGTTCATCTGCAAAAGACATGACTTCAGAAAAATTAAATTATACAATAAATAAAGAAACAGGGTTAACTGTTGGGGGAAATCCTAAGCGTACAAGATCCAGCACTCGAACAGGCACCGATAGCTGATTAGTAGATTTGATATTTTTAATTTCGATATCACTTTACTTCTTTAATACGGTAAATTTAGATAATTATTCATTTCGTTGGTACAGTGGCTGATTAAGATCTCAAAAGATATAACCATTCCAATAACGCAGCAACAAACCAGAGGCCAACCAGATGACCAACAAATTTTATTAAAACAAAAGCTTCCTAAGGTTTTACAAATTTAAACCTACAACATGAAAGCTATTCCGGAATCTCGATTAACAAACCATAAAGCGCAATAGCCATTTGTTTGTTTTTTTGCCGGTATCTAAAATCCGAAAAAGGGCTTTGTGGGCGAAGTAAGTCTGCACAACCCGGTGGCAACAGGCCTTTTTTTTTTGGTTTTTCGCAAAAAAAATAGTATCCTATAGGGATTTTACCTAAAAAAACAGCACCTATCAGATTGGATTTTATTCAAAAAAGGAATTCAGAAAAGCATAACAACAGCAACGGAGCTAGCATACATCACATAAAAAAAGATTATGGCAGAAAAAGAAAATGTTCCTCATAAAGGGGAAGCACACCTGGTAAGCAGCAATAAATATTTTGATGTTGACGGCCCTGTATTTTGGCCTGCCGCAATACTGATCGTTCTTTTTATTGCGGTTACATTAATTGTTGGGCAACCCATGAACAAAGTATTCTCCACTATTCAATCTTCAATTTCGGATTACGGCGGATGGTTTTTTGTGATCTCCGTAAATATATTCCTCTTTTTTGTTTTGTTTATTGCCTTTAGCAAGTTTGGCAAAATTAAACTGGGCGGCAGCAAAGCCAAACCCGAATTCTCGAAAGGAGCCTGGTTTGCCATGCTTTTCAGTGCGGGGATGGGTATTGGTATTTTATTCTGGAGCGTTGGCGAACCCATCAACCACTTTATACATCCGCCAAGTGGCGAGGCCCGAACTGTTGAAGCAGCCCGCATGTCGCTCGAAATCACCTTTCTGCACTGGGGATTGCACGCCTGGGGAATTTATGCATTGGTAGGCATGTCTCTGGCATTTTTTACTTTCAACAAGAAATTGCCGCTTACCATAAGTTCTATTTTTTACCCGTTATTAGGAAGAAAAATTTATGGCCCCTGGGGAAAAGCAATTAATGTGCTGGCTGTTGTTTCCACACTTTTTGGTTTGGCAACATCGCTCGGAATGGGCGTTCAACAGGTTAGCGCCGGTTTGGCTCACCTCTTTAACATGCCCGACACCATTACCTCGCAGGTTATACTGATTACCGTCATCACTTTTGCCGCAACAGGATCGGTTATTGCCGGATTAAGTGGTGGTGTTAAACGTTTAAGTGAGCTAAACATGATTATTGCAGCCGTATTTCTGCTTTTTATGATTATTGTAGGGCCAACACTTTTTATTTTCGATTCGTTTATCCAAAACCTTGGAGGATATGTACAGAAGTTTTTTGAACTGTCAACCTGGACAGAAACCTACCAGCAATCGGACTGGCAAAACGACTGGACCGTTTTCTACTGGGCCTGGTGGATCAGCTGGTCGCCATTTGTTGGCATGTTTATCGCCCGTATTTCTCGCGGACGAACATTAAAAGAGTTTGTTTTGGGCGTGTTGATCGTGCCTACACTCATTACTTTTTTATGGCTATCGACATTTGGTGGAAGCGCCATGTTCCTGGAGTTGAACTCGATTGCCGATGTTGCCGGTGCAGTAACCGATAATGTTGCCACATCGTTGTATGTTTTGCTGGAACAATTTCCAATATCAACTGTAACTTCAACGGTTGGAGTGATTTTGGTAACCAGCTTTTTTATTACCTCATCCGACTCGGGGTCGTTGGTGGTTGACTCATTAACAGCCGGCGGAAAACTGGATGCTCCGGTTCCTCAACGCATTTTTTGGGCATTAACCGAGGGAGCCGTTGCGGCCGTATTATTAGTTGGCGGCGGACTGGGAGCTTTGCAAACAGCAGCCATTTCAACCGGGTTGCCATTTGCCATTATACTGCTGTTTTTGGTTTGGAGCCTGCTAAAAGGATTGCGTGCCGAACATCGCGATTTAATGGAAGTGAAACGCGAAAAAGAACACAAAGAATACCTGGAAACGATTTCTCGAATGTTGCAAAAACGCGGCAAAACACAATCGGTGCCAAAACAGCAAGAGAACAAAGACAATTCATAACCCTTTAAAAAGTATAAACATGTATCGATTAAATCATATTCTGGTGTGCCTCGACCTTACCGAGATGGATGATTCGCTTATTCGTTATGCCGCACTTCTTGCAAATAAAATTAAACCGGAAAGTATAACATTTCTGCATGTAATGCGCCCTTTCGATATTCCGAAAGAAATATTGGAAGCTTATCCTGAACTTGACGAACCTGTGCCTGAAATTATCCGCGAGGAATTGCAGGAAAAAATTAATGAACAATGCAATCCTTCTTCCAACATAAAAGTAAAGGTGGCAGTAAAAGAGGGTTATACCATGGAAACCATCGTAAAATTCAGCCAGGAAAATCATATAACACTTACTTTAATGGGTAAAAAAATGGGCTATGAAGGAACCGGAAGTATTGTACGTAAATTAGTTGGTATCATTCCTTCGTCGGTATTGTTGGTATCCGAATCTGTTCACGACCGGATTGAAAACCTTTTGGTGCGAATGGATTTTTCAAAAGCCAGCGAAATGGCCCTGCAAATGGCTTTCCGCCTGAAAGAGCTAACCGGTGCAAATGTGGCTTGTCATCATACCCACAAATTGCCTGTTGGTTATTTCCCTCAGGTTGACCTTGAAAAAGATGAGAAACTAAGTAAATATGTTGAAAAAATCAGCATTAAAGAGTTTTACAAGTTCAAAAAACAATATAAACACGAAGCTGATGAAATCACATTCTCGTATTCGGTTGATGCCGAAAATGAAGAAGACCAGATTCTGTACCGGAAAGCGCTGAACACCGGTGCCGACATGATTGTAATTGGTTCCTCGTTAAAATCAGGACTAGCCGATATTCTGATCGATACAACATCGGAAAAGCTGGCTGAATCGGATAAAAACATTCCGGTACTTATTGTGAACGACAGAAGTAAAGCAATCACATTTCTCAAAAGATTATTCCAATAAAATACTATAAAAATGACACAATATTTTTCTAAAACATCAGCACTGATCGTCCTACTCGCCATTTTTTCCTCGTGCAATACGGGTACTAAACCGGAAGATGAGCGTTCGCTGAAAATAGTTTACACCGATTGGTCGGAAAGTGTTGCCATCACCTACTTGTCGTCTATTTTGCTCGAAGAGCATATGGATTACAAGGTTACGCTGAAAATGACCGATGTGGAAGAAGCTTACCGCGAAGTGGCCAACAGCGAGGCCGACGTTTTTACCGATGCCTGGTTGCCCGAAACGCAAAAGCAATATTTCGACCAACACAAGGAAAACCTGGAGATGCTGGGAATTACCTATCCCGAAGCGCGCACCGGACTTGTTGTTCCGGCGTACAGCAAGCTACAATCGGTAGCCGATTTGAAAAACTATGCGCACCCAATTGTTGGAATTGATGCCGGGGCCGGTGTAATGCAAAAAGCACAGGCCGCCATTAGCAAATATGCCCCGGGCAAAACATTGCTAACACTTTCCGAGGAAAAAATGGTAGAACAGCTGGGCGATTCCATTCAGCGACGAAAAGACATTGTGGTAACCGGCTGGGAACCTCACTGGATATTTGCGCGCTACAATGTTCGCTTTTTAGACGATCCGGATAATATTTTCGGGCAGAAAGAAAACATTTACACCATTGCCACTAAAAACCTGGAAGAAGAGCACCCCAATGCGGTTCGCTTTTTCGAGCGCATGCAGCTTACTGAAAACCAACTAAACAGCCTCGTTTACGAAATCAGGGTGAGCGAAAATCCTGTTGACGGCGTAAAAAAGTGGATGGAGCAAAACGAATTTGTTGTTAACCAATGGATGAAAAACCTGACCAAAGAACGTATAAAAATTTATTAACCAGGCTTACTTTTTATTTTTTTCGTAGCTAAATCCGGTGTGGCTCATTCCGGTGTCAGGTTAAAACTTCTATCCAATAACCTGAAAGCAAACAAAAGGGATTATCCGTATTTTAATCGAAAGTATAGGCCGGTTCAATAACCGGCCCATTATGAATGTGTCTTTCTTAATGCTTGCTTTACGCTATATACAGCACTTAAGTTTAACCTTTATAAGTTACAACAAATAAGTGTAAATAGGTATATGAAAACACATAAACTTTTAACCAAACCACTACACGTCAAATAATTAACAATACTTATGTTATTAAAAGAAACAGGAATAATTAATAAAGATTTTATAGAATAGAGAGTGCATTAAAAGAAGAAAGGGCAGTTCAACAACTGCCCTTTTACTAATGTTAACCCCCAAACACACATCGTGCTGAACGCACGACACTACAAATGAACAAAAAAGTATTTAGTTATCAAAATAATGACAAATATTTTTTACCCTTTTTAGCGTTTTTTAGTGATTTCGCAGTTCAAAATCTTCCGTTGCAGGTATTTAATGTGTCTATTTTACAGAAAGTTTGCTATTGGCAGGCTTTTTTATATCCTTCAGAAAAAATTGTAGCTTTGAAAGCAATTGCAATAATTTAAACCATCATCATGAATACAATTATTTCTGCAATCAAAGAATTTGGTAAAGATTTCCCGGCTGATTATTCCATTCCTAAACGTAAGCTGGGAAAAACGAATGAAAAATTGTCAATAATCGGATTTGGAGGAATAATGCTGAACGACAATCCTCAGGAATTTGCAAACGAATTGGTGGCCAAAGCTTTTGATTTAGGTGTGAATTATTTTGACGTGGCACCTAAATACGGAAACGCCGAAGACCGTTTGGGGCCGGCACTTAAACCCTTTCGGAAAAATTCGTTTCTGGCGTGCAAAACCAGGCGACGCGACGCAGCCGGGGCTCAAAAAGATTTAGAAAACTCGCTGCGTAAATTACAAACTGATTATTTCGATTTATACCAGCTGCATGAGCTAACTACCGATGATGAAGTACAAACCGTTTTTGGCACAAACGGTGCGCTGGAAACACTGGTAAAAGCCAAAAGAGATGGAAAAATAAAACATATTGGTTTTTCGGCTCACTCGGTAAAGGCTGCTTTGTTTGCACTCAAAAACTTTAATTTCGACTCCATACTTTTCCCCATTAACTTTGCCTGCTGGAATGCCGGGAACTTTGGCCCCCAGGTTTTTGCCGAAGCTGAAAAGCAGGGCATCGGGATTCTGGCCTTAAAAGCAATGGCACTTACCACCTTTCGCGAAAAAGAAGACCTGATCTTTAAAAATTGCTGGTATAAACCCATCGACGATGAACATATTATGAAACGGGCACTTCGTTATACCCTGTCGAAAAAAATAACTGCTGCCATTCCTCCAGGCGAATACACATTATTTTTAAAAGCCCTGGAGTTTATGCAGGATTTTAGCCCGATTGAAGAAGAGGAGACACAAGAACTGCTCGCACTGGCCAAAAATACCAGGCCGGTGTTTATGCATGACTGATAAATAAAAAAAAGGCCGCTGAGTTTCAGCGACCTTTGTAGTCCCGACGGGAGTGAAATGTATCCATTTTAAGCAATCTTGAAACACCTCCAAACATTGCCACAATCCCCTATTATCAAAGCTTTATGAATCAATACAGATAATAACACTATTGAAACAAATTGAAGTAGGTTGACTAGAATTGTCATTTGGCTGACTAAATACTGACTAAGTTTTGTATATTTGTAATAGTTCAAATGTTCAAACTTATTAATTATGGCAACGTTCAAATTTCTTATTCAGGGAAAAAACAACCCAACAAACATTTATGTCCGTTTATCTTTAAACAAAGGCAAAAGTATAAAGCGCAAAACAGGCTATGTAATTAATCCTTCAGATTGGAGTACTACAGGGTATCCCAAACAAACCGATGAAGATTTAAAGCGATTCAAAAACAAGCTAGAGCAGCTAAAAGCCACACTTGGAACAAAACTAAATGAAGCTACAGGCGCAGGTGCTGAGATTGATGGTACATGGCTAGAACACACCATTGATGAAATTAACAACAAAAAGGAGAAAACCGACCTTGACAGGCTTGTAAACTATTGTGATTACTTTATTGGTTCACTCCCAATCAAAGTTCAAAGAAATGGCAAGCAAGGAGTTTCTGAAATTACAATCAAGAAATACAAGACTGTTAAAAATAAACTGTCTGCATTTGAGGCAAAGCAGCAAAAGACATTTTTCGTAAAAGACGTAAATAAAAAGTTTCGTACTGATTTTATTAAATATCTTCAGGAAGATCAAAAACTATCTGCAAACACCTCAGGCAAATACCTCAAATGTGTAAAAACAATTTGTTTAGATGCACGTGAAAGCGAGATTGAAACACACCCACAGTTAGATAAAATAAAAGGCTTTACCGAAGAAAAGACTTTTCCCTACCTAAGCCTTGATGAATTGGATGATATTGCAAAAACACCATTCACACGCGAAGCTTTAGAGAACGCCAAAGATTGGCTTTTAATAGGCTGTTTTATCGGTCAAAGGGTTTCCGACCTTTTAAAACTAAAAAGCTCCAATATACAGGATATGGGAGGCTTTAAAATGATTGTTTTAACGCAACAGAAAACAGGGAAAGAAGTGGCTATTCCGATACACGATAAAATTAAACCGATACTTGAAAAACGAAATTGGTCTTTTCCTGAACCACTAAGCGCGGTTAATTTCAATCTTCATATTAAGGACATTTGCAAGCTCGCAGGAATAAAAGAACCAATCGAAGGAAGTAAAATGATTTGTATTGATGAAGAAGCAGAACCAAAGGTTTACAGAAAAATTAAGGGTGTTTATCCTAAATGGGAATTAGTAAGCTCTCACATTTGCAGACGTTCATTTGCTACCAATTTTTACGCCGACACACCAACCGCACTATTAATAAACATAACAGCACATAGCACAGAAAAGCAATTTTTAGAGTATATTGGAAAGCCTGCAAAAGACTTCTCTGTTCAGTTGGCTGAATACTGGCAGAAAGAAGCTTTGAAGGATAAAAAAGAACCTCACTTAACGGTAATGAAAGAAGCCAATTAATGCCCAATATGAAAGTTTTAGACACAAAGAAGTCCGAGGAAATCAATGAAAAGTATGAAGCCTCTTTTTATCGAATAATTGATAATTTATACGATCAGGACAACAAGCTAAAAGATTTTAGCGAGATGAAAGAGAAGCATGACAATTTGGAACCTGCAATGCTTAAACTTTTTGACTCTAGTTATAATGATTTGTTTTATTGGGACTTTTGTCCTATCAATGTATATGAATATCATTATAATTCACGCTTGGGTCAATTTTGTAATGATTTTCCGGGATCTTCAGAAGTTGATTTCATTAATATTGAGAAAAGAACAATTAAAAAGCGATTTTGGGTAAGGGATGACGAAGACAATATTTCAGATAAGTCAACTATTGTAAAGGAGGATACCTTGCATCTAGTTTTAGATGATTTCTTTTATCCTTTTAATATCAGCTTATTTCAACATGAACTTGCTTTGCGGATATTTCTTGCGCAAAAGAAAAAACTAGAATTTCTTGATAGAAAGATTGAAGCAATATCGAATCCTAGCATCAATGCACAATCAGAACAAGAAATTTTAATCAACCTTTCTAATTCAAATGATGCAATGAAAGTAGTGTATCTGCACGAATTAGGAATTCTTGATTTTTTGAAGGAAAAGATGCATAAAGAAATGAATTTTTCCGTTAATAATATGGCTCAGGTTATTAGTGCATTCACAAGTATTGATGTAACAACGGCTCAACCTTATTTGAATCCAATATATTCAAGTGGAGTTGACCAAAAGAAAAATCCATTAAAGCCAAAGAATATTGAAAGAGCTTGGCAAAAACTTAGTGATTTGGGTTTTTCATTGAAGAAAACAACTTAATCCAACCCTATTAATTGCTTTTAGGAATTCCTATTTTATCCTAATTAATCCCTAATTTTCTTTTGCTCTCATAATTCTAAAACAAAGAATATGAGAGACAATTATTTACAATTTATTCAAGTCACACCAGAACAGCTTCAGCAAGCTATTCTCAAAGGTGTAAAAGAACAGTTGGAAGAACTTAAAGAAAGTTTCCAACCCAAGGAACCAACAGAGTTTTTAACTAGAAACGAAGTCAAGGACATGCTTAAAGTGGATTTGACTACAATCTGGAACTACACCAACAAAGGCAAGTTGAAAGCCTATGGCATTGGTAATAGAGTTTACTATAAAAGAAGCGAGGTAGAAGCAGCAATCAAACCTTTAAACGACTAAGCCATGAAAGAACTACCAAAAGAGTTTATTGGCAGGGGTGAAATGCGAGGCTTCCATTTTACCCTATTAGACGCCACCGATAAGGCATATTTATACAAAGTAGATATGAATGGGGCTATTTACTACGAAGCATTTAAAAGACGCGAAAACACCCGATTTGGCTGTATCAGTTATCCAACTGGCGAAGCCTTTGGAGTGTGGGCAAAAACCACCAAAGACTACAACAAAGCAATAGCATACTTCGAACAATTTAATAGGGAATAATGGATAATAATGTAATTACGGCAACTGAACTTTTGAAAATGGAATTAAAAGAAATTCCTTGTTTGTTGGAGGGCATATATCCGAAAAAAGGATTAGTGGCATTAGGAGGTAGCTCAGACACTGGAAAATCAACTTTAGCTAGGCAGCTTGCAATGTCAATAGTCTCAGGTGAAAAGGATTTTATGGGCTTTAAATTGAATGTTCTCCACAATAGAGTTTTATATGTGTCAACGGAAGACGACGACCTTGCAACCGGCGTTGTTCTGTATAATCAGCAGTCATTCTTTGGGTGTTCAAATGAAAGCTTTGAGAAGCTATCCTTCATATTTGAAACAGATAATTTGCTACAAAAAATTGAAGCACAATTAAAGAAAGCACCGCATGATTTAGTTGTAGTTGATGCTTTTGGTGATATTTCAAAAGGAGATATAAACCAATTGAACGAAGTAAGACCATTTCTTGAAAATTTTAATCAACTTTCCCGAAAATACAACTGCCTGTTCTTATTTGTTCACCATTCGGGCAAAGGTGCAGAGTATAAAAAACCAAGTAAAAACAATTTACTAGGAAGCCAGGGATTTGAAGGGCGAATGAGAGCTGTAGGCCTACTTATTAAGGATAAGGTTGATGTAAATAAACGATTCTTGTGTATGGTTAAAGGCAATTACCTGAAAGAAAACATGAAAACAGAAGGAATCGAGCTTGTTTTCAATGACAATCTAACTTTTGAGGCAACAGGCGAAACATTGCTTTTTGAAGAAATGAAAAAAGACGAAGAAAAAGAAAACCGAAACAAAGAGGCGGTCAGGCTTTATGAACAGGGATTAACTCAGGAACAGATAGCTAAAAAACTTGGTTGTTCTCCTTCAACTGTTCAACGTGCTCTTAAAGGCAGAAAATAGTATTCAATAAATTATTCATTCATTCTCTTAATAGAAGAATGAATGAATAATTTCTACTTACAGGAAATATTTTCATTTAAAATAAGAATACCTGTAAATACGAATTCAAGTTTCACACACCGATTAAGCAGAAATAAAATGGAAACAACAAAGAGGACTTACTGTTTTGATCTAAATTCACCTATGAAATATGATATTACAAATTTATTACCACTTTTGTACGTAAAAAAGCCGTACAATAATTTGCTTGGTACGGATATTGTACGTACGTTTGCAGAAAGAAAGAACATGGAAGCAAGAACACTACATAATGATAAAGCAAGGTTTGAGACTAGATTGAGCTCAAATCAAAAGGCTATATTTGAAAGAGCTGCAAATTTAGGAGGCTATCGAAGCCTTTCGGATTTTGTTGTTTCTACTGTTCAGGAAAAGGCAAGGAAGATAATCAGGGAGCATGAAACAATTCTAGCATCACAAAAGGATAGTGAATTCTTTTTTGAGGCAATATTAAATGCAGAAAAACCGAATAATAAATTGGTTAAGGCCTCCCAGAGATATCAAGAACTTCTCGCTAAATGAACAAAATTAATCCTACCCAACTTTTAAACAGACAACACAACAGAACCAATTTTCATTGTGACGAAAAGCTTCTTGATGTTTACCTAAAACGTCAAGCCGGTCAGGATGTGAGAAAGAGGCTGTCTGCATGTTTCGTGCTAACAGCCTATGAAAGCAATGAGGTTATAGGATATTACACTCTATCAAATAATAGTATCCCGCTGCAATTAGTCCCTGAGGTGTATCGGAAAAAGTTTCCTTCAAGTTACGAATCAATACCGACTACCTTGCTAGGACGATTAGCAATAGACAAAAACTACCAAGGCAAAGGTTTGGGTGAATTTTTGTTAGTTGACGCCTTAAAAAGAAGTTATGAGATTTCTCAAACAAGTGCTTCGTTTGCCGTTGTAACTGATCCAATAAACAATAAAGCGGCGGAATTCTATGAAAAATATGGATTTCAAAAGCTTCCTGATAGCGGAAAAATGTTTATTCCTATGAAAACGCTATCTGATTTATTTAAGTCAACTTAAGATCTTTCCTTCTGCCTAACAAATCCATTTAGAGCAACCGTACGCACCCGTGAGAGCGTTATTTTTGCGTTGGAGTGCAATTCGTCCATTGAGAAAAAACAAGGGCTTAAATATTGTAGAATATGTTGTGCTGCATTATACAAGACAGTCACTTAGTAGTTTTTACGGAATTAACCAACTGCGTGTATTCTTCGAACACTTTTACCCTCAGGTCAGTTTGTTTTATCGTGATTTCCGTTACCATGTCAACTTCATCCAAAATTGAATAATATTCTTCGAGTAAGCTTTCATTTTCAAAAAGTATTGTATTGTCGACTATTTCATATTTTGAATACTGCTTTTGTACAAAACGAAATAACTTTAAATAAATGTTAGTCGTTTCCATATCATAGGCCATAGTCTTCAATATATCTTCTTTAGTTTCTAACCAGTTAACTTCGAAATTATTTCTTTCACTTTGGTTTGGTATAAACTCTTTAAGCTTGTTGCCGTATTCAGTCAATTTCGTTCCTAAAACAAAAACATTGTTTCGAATTGTATCTTGACAGGCCATTGAAAATGAGACGCATGTATTGATTTTATCTAATGATTTAAAAGTGTTAAAGTCTAATAATGCTTCAAACTGTGCCGAACTTCTCTCCAGCCATAACCGATAAGACTTTTGAATGACTCCTAGTTCATTATCATATCTAATTATTGTTTCTTCAAGAGTTATTTTATCTCCGACTTTTGTATCTCTTTCAAAATCATGATTGGAATTTTCCTCCCAAATTTGGTCGATTGTTTTACTACTTGGTTTTAAAGGTTTAGAATCACCTTCTAATACTTCATTTATAAGCTCTTTGTGGCTTAAAATCTCATTTATCCTTTTTTCAGTATTGTTTTCTGTACAACGGCGAATTCCTGCCAGAATTATGAGAACTAAAATCGGTACAATTAATAATTGGTATTTGATTTTTTTCATATTGGTAGTTTATTGTACAAGTTAAAGTAGTTAACAAAGAATAAATATGATATTCACTCAAATATAATAATTTCAGACTATAGTCCGTGGCTAAAAACTCATAAATATTTCACTTTCGTTCAGACAAAAGTCTGCAAAATGATAGTTGAAGTATTTGGCAAAGTATTACGAGAACTGAGAACCGAAAGAGGTATTTCTCAGGAGAAGCTTGCTGAATATTGCGATCTAGACAGGACTTATATTTCGCTACTTGAAAGAGGACAAAGACAACCAACAATATCAACGCTATTTAAGATTGCAAATGCCCTAAGGATTAAACCCTCTGATTTGGTTAAAAATGTAGAACGTGAACTCCCTGCATAAGCTATATTTACATAATCCGATATTATAAAACTTTCACACCTGCCAACGCTAAAGCCAGTCTTATAATCGCACTATGCAAAATAGCTTAACTCCATGTGCTTTTTGCCTGTAAAGAAACAAGCAACAGCACCGCACACAAGAATAACTCAATACTTCGCTATACTTGTCTTTTCCCGCGCTCAGTCCTTCATACAAATTCACCACTTATGAAATATAATCCATGCTGCGGAAAACAGTCAAAAGACTACGACATAAACCCTCTAACCAACACACAAATCCTTTTATTTCGTTTCCTTTTGTCTGATTCCTTGCAAAGCTTGTTTAGTGCCTAAGTGTTGAATTAAGGTGTATTTTGCAAAAGTCTGACACAGCCACTTTAGTTTCAAATGGACACATAGCACCTATCAAGGGAGAAAGTGCCAATAACAGCCCAAAAACCGCCTCTGAGGGGGTGATTTATTGTTTAGTTGAGTTGTGTTTGTCAATAGGAATATTTAACTTTCGTTCGCTAATTGGGAGTAATCCCACAAACAAAAATCAACTATGAAAATCAAGTTTTTACTTCTCGCTTTTTTACTCTTATGTATTGGACTAACCTCAAGTGCTAAATATGTTCAAACATGCAAAGCTAAATACAAAACCAATTATGAGTGGTCTAAGTATTACACCGTTGACGTTACCTTTATTTCAGGTAGTGAACTGAACACCGCAACGAGTACCTATAATTATGCATCATATTCAACTTATGCTGTTATATTTTGGGGCGATGACAAAGCGACCGTTATCAAACTTTCGTCATATACCGGATGCGGTACGGAGGTCACAAAGGATTGTATATCCAATACAATTGGGAACCTCAAAGGAGAAGACCAAGAGGGGAGGGATTGGGAAGTTTGCGTTTCTGGTTATTGCTATTAAAATAATATCTATGAAAAAACTATTCCTTTTCTCATGCTTGTTATTTTTTATTACAGCAATCCAAGCTCAGACCTGCAAAGACTTACCAACTCATTTTAATTCTTATAATGAAGCAGTAAGCAAAGTTGAAAAGACAACCTTTAAAGTAAAAGACAAAATTACTTGTTATGGTAGTTCGTGGATTTCAAAAGCGACGTATCACAGTTGTGACGGCGACACAGGCTATTTTATTTTATACGCTCAAAACGGTAATAGCTATATACATAAAGGTGTACCTTTAAGCGTGTGGGAAAAGTTTAAAAGTGCTGATTCATTCGGGAGCTACTATTCAAAATACATAAAGGGAAAGTATCAATTAAAAATTTAGTAATGAGGTATATTTTTGTTTCAATCGCTGTACTCATTATGCTTGGAGGTTCTTTATTTTCAGGAGCTCAGACTCTAAAAGGATTAACAATTGGAGAAAAACATAATGGCACTAACGAAATAGTTACAACTGTTGGAGGTTACCAAGGAAAAATAACCTTGTATGCCTTAAAAGATTCAACAATAGCAGGATTCCATTTCATCTCGAAAGAGAAAGTCAAAGATGAGTTAGAAGCTATGTTGCTCAGTAAAAAAGCAGATGAATTTTTGCAAAATATTGAAGCAAACTATAAGATTACTTTTGACAGAGAAAATTGGAACGGAAGTAATTTTTATGGCGGGGATATTGTGTTTTGTTCTTCTAATAAAGAGGGGGTTGAGTATTCTCTTCAACATGCTTATACTCGTTCAGACAATTTTTCAAATATTGTTTTTACAATGATTAATACAAAACTGATGAATGAAATTAGGACTGAAAGGTATCTGGATAAAATGAATGATTTCTAGGGAGAAAAGTATTTTCGACGTTTGCGCTTAGTAGTCCTCTCTGAAATCACCCAACAAAAAAGGAGAACTCAGTTTGCGACGGGCGGGTATAGCTTTCATTTAAAAGCTTTCAGCCAACTACACAAAAGCATTTAATCTTCTCTTATTGCCTCCCATATAAAGCAAATTAGACACTTTCTCTGTTCTAAGGTATTCTCTACCTAGAAAATGTATTTAAGTGCTTATTTCTTATAGTGGTAAGTTATACTGAGAGGTATTCACACACGCGATAAAAGGACAAAAAGAAAGGGAGGTTGTTCAGGCCTCCCAAAATGTTCAAATGTTGTATTACGGCAACGCAATACTATGCAAAGATAGGGAATACCGAAAACACATGAAAATAGAGGAATTTAAAGATTGTTGACTACATGCTGACTAAAACAAGAAAAGAGAACCGTTAAGATTCTCTTTTTCAATTTATTACACTTCTTAAAAGTAGTCCCGACGGGAATCGAACCCATATCTACAGTTTAGGAAACTGCTATTCTATCCGTTGAACTACGGGACCATAAATGTGGCGCAAAAGTAGTTAAAAACCTGAATCCCGGCAAATCAGTCCAAAATATTGTTGTCCTGTTCTTATTCACTAAAACTGAATCATTATCTTTGCACCTCAGTTTAAACGAACAAGGATGTTAGACAAAATCAAAGCATTACAGGAAGAAATCGACGCTATAGTAGCTTCAAGCAAGGAAGAAGTTGAAGAGCTACGCATAAAATACATCAGCAAAAAAGGATTGATCGGCCAATTATTCAACGACTTTAAAACTGTTCCTGCCGAACAGAAAAAGGAAGTAGGACAGGCCATCAACACGCTTAAAACTTTTGCTTTAGAAAAAATTAACACACTAAAGGAAGGTTTTGAGAACAATATTAGCGAAACTGCCGGACAGGATTTGACTATGCCTGGTGAGCCCATGAAACTGGGAACACGCCACCCGTTGTCGCTGGTAAAAAACGAGATTATCGGAATTTTTGCCCGTCTTGGATTTACCGTTGCCGAAGGCCCTGAGATTGAAGACGACTGGCACGTATTTTCAGCGTTGAACTTTCCGCCGGAGCACCCTGCCCGCGATATGCAGGATACTTTCTTTATCGAAAAAGATCCGGATGTGCTACTGCGTACCCACACCTCAAGTGTGCAAATTCGCGTAATGGAACGCACCCAGCCGCCTATTCGTGCTATTTTCCCCGGGCGTGTTTTCCGTAACGAAGCAATTTCGGCACGTTCGCACTGTATATTCCATCAAATTGAAGGTTTGTATGTTGACGAGAATGTTTCGTTTGCCGACCTGAAACAAACCTTGTTGCAGTTTGCCAAAGAGTTGTTCGGCGAAGACACAAAAATCCGTCTGCGCCCTTCGTACTTCCCGTTTACCGAGCCAAGTGCCGAAATGGATGTAAGCTGCTCGATTTGTGGTGGCAAAGGATGTAATGTTTGTAAATACACCGGCTGGCTCGAAATTCTGGGCTGCGGAATGGTTGATCCGAACGTACTGGAACTGTGCAATATCGACAGCCAAAAATATACCGGTTTCGCTTTCGGAATGGGTATTGAACGTATTACCATGTTGCGGTATGGAATTAAAGATATCCGCCATTTCTTCGAAAACGATGTGCGTTTCTTAAAACAATTCGAATCGGCTACTTAGTACAAAAACAAGTCACAAAATAATACCAGGAGGAGCTCAAACGGCTCCTCTTTTTGGTATAATCCGGGCTTATTCTCCAATCACTTTTTAAAGCTGCATTACGTTCAATTCATTAACCTCCACGTTAACACGAATTTAACAAACAAGCCGTCGAAAACATGCTATTTGGCCTATTTAGCAAAAAAGCCGTAGCTTTGCAGCATACTTTTTAGTCTTTTATTAGACAGGGAAGATAAAATTAGAAACAACCCAATCCTGTTGAACACAGAAAATAACAATTAAAATATTTACATTTTTTGGATTGGGCAACTAAATATATATTGAATGGAAACAAAAGCAAATCAGAATCAGATCGTCATTAAGATGAACACTGAGAATGAGAAAAAAATGCTGCCATTGAACTTTATTTTTACACTGGCTGCAGGTGCTATTGCCGGAATGGCAATTATTTTCGGTCTCTTCTGGGGATTGGAAAAGTTATTGGGAATGTAACCAACGTATTATAGAACAAAAAAGGCTCGCAATTGCGAGCCTTTTTTTTATTGGTACTTATATGTCATTTCGAACAAAGTGAGAAATCTGTATCTTGGCAGCAAAACTGTAATAGATTTCTCAGTTGTTCCTCATTCGAAATGACAGTCCTATTTCAATACTTTTTCAATAGCCTCTAATTCTTCTTCCGAAAAGCTACGTTTCTTCAGCATTTCCACATTGTCATCAATTTGTTTTACCGAGCTGGCACCAATCAATACCGAAGTTATTCGTTTATCGCGTAAAACCCAGGCCAGAGCCATTTGTGCCAGCGATTGGCCACGCTCCTGAGCAATAGCATTCAGGGCTACAATTTTATCGTGCGCCGTTTCAACGTGTTCCTTTTTCAGAAATACCTCGCGTGTTGCACGCGATCCTTCCGGTATTCCTTTCAAATATTTATTGGTAAGCAAACCCTGGGCAAGCGGCGAAAACGGAATACAACCAATTCCTTCGTCTTCCAGTACATCCAAAAGGCCGTCTTCTACCCAGCGCTCAAACATCGAATAACGTGGCTGATGAATTAAACACGGGGTTCCCAGTTCTTTCAGAATACGCGAAGCTTCTTTGGCCATATCTGCCGGATAATTTGAAATTCCAACATACAAAGCTTTTCCCGAGCGTACTGCGCGGTCCAGAGCCATCATGGTTTCTTCCAGCGGCGTGTCGGGATCGGGGCGATGCGAATAAAAAATATCCACATATTCCAGGCCCATGCGTTTTAAACTCTGGTCGAGGCTGGCCAGTAAATTTTTACGGCTTCCCCATTCGCCATAAGGCCCCGGCCACATCAGGTAACCGGCTTTACTCGAAATGATCAGTTCATCGCGGTAAGCCGAAAAATCCTGCTTCAGAATCTTCCCAAAATTTTCTTCTGCCGAACCCGGAGGCGGGCCATAATTATTGGCTAAATCAAAATGTGTAATGCCCAAATCAAAAGCCCGGTGCAACATCGCCCGGCCATTTTCAAAAACATCAATTCCGCCAAAGTTATGCCACAACCCCAATGAAACAGCGGGCAGTTTCAGCCCCCATTTTCCGCAGCGCTTGTACAGCATTTCATCGTATCTCGATTCTTTTGGAACAAAAGTCATACTACTAAATTTAATTGGTTATTGCTAAAATGCATTCCGGATTCGTTGGTAAACCAAACCATTTGCATCGCTTAAAGTTATTATTCTTTTACCACTTCCCGAAATCAATACACAATCATTGTTATCAACAGCTAAACCGAAAATACGGCCGGCACAAGATTTCAGCCGTTTTCTGAAACTAATCGGCCTTAAAACCATATAAATAATATAGAAACTAAAATTAATTAGCCATGAGTGAAAAACTAGTTACTATTGTAGTATTGCCTTTGGCGCGTGCCCATATTTTGAAAATGCGTTTAGAGGAAAAAGGAATTAAATGTGAGCTTGAAGACGTACATTTAATTGAAGGAGCGGCCACCTCAACCGTTCGGGTTAAAATATTGGAAAACGACCTGAACGAAGCCTTTAAAGAAGTTGATTTACTACTGGGACTAAAAGCCGGAAAACAGAAAAAAGTTAGCAAACCCGGCCAGATCCTTGTTCCGATTGACTTTTCACCCGTATCGGAAAAAGCGGTAGAAATGGCTTTTAACATTGCCGAACACCTGAATGCTAAACTGGTAATTATGCACTCGTACATTAGCCCGGTGCGCTTTTCAATACCTTACGGCGACATATACCCGTACGATACCACCCTTTTAAAACAAACCGAGGATGCTGAAGAAGAGGCCAACCAACAATTTAAGAATTTCCTGGCCCCTTTGGTATCAAGTATCGGACCGGAGAAATGGGAAAAAGTAAATCCGGAATATATTGTTAAGCCCGGATATGCCGAAGAAGATATTTTGGCCTTTGCCAATGAACAGCCTACACGGCTTATTGTAATTGGCCGTGGTGGCGATAAAACATGGCCAGGCACAGTGGGAAGTGTTACCGCCGACGTTATGTACAATGCTTCCGTTCCGGTATTGGTTATCCCCGAAAATATGGATCCGAAACCGGTTGAACAGTTTAAAGAAGTATTGTACGCCACCAATTTCGATGAGAAAGACTTTAATGCCCTCGATAAGCTGATGAACATTGTAAAATCATACGACCTACGTGTTGTTTGTGCGCATGTTGGCCTTCCGGATGAATACGGATGGGATATTGCCCGCCTTGAAGGCATGAAAGATATACTGCACAAGAAATACGCGAATAAAGAGTTTGAGTGCAAACTGATTATGGGAAACAATGTTTTAGATACACTTGAAAGCACGATTAAAAACGACCCGGTGGATATTCTGGCACTTACCACACACAAAAGGGGAATGATATCACGCCTTTTTAACCCAAGTTTAGCGCGAAAAATGGTGTTCCATGCAGAAATTCCACTACTGGTATTTCACGCCTGAAAACGTTTATTTTGAGTTGAGTACATGCCACAACTCAGATTGACTTTTACCCCTGCTTTTCTGAAACCTGGCAAATGCCGGGAGGAGCATGATATGTAAACGAAGCTAAAACATCGTAAAAATTACCACACAAGCAGTAATTCCATACAGCTACCGAATCAGTTTTCAGTAATTTTTTTTTAACCGTAAATCGCTATTTTAAAAGAATATAAATAAACACCTTTACTGTTTTTTTGTTAATAGCTTGGGTAAAATATTACTTTTACATTGCAACCATTTTGTGCTAATTAACATTTAAGAAATTTACTTGGAAAAAACGAAACCACTAATGATTAATAACCGAAAGTCAATCCGATACACTATACTTTTGCTACTACTTATTATTCAACAATTTGCTTATGCGGTTTCGGGCGAAACTACTCAGGCTGATAGTCTGCGCCAGATAATCCAGCATAACCAGGGAGCGAAACAAATAAACGCGCAGCTGGAATTAGCGTTGCTATACATGGGCGAAGACAACGAACAGGCGCTGCAAATTGCCCAAACAGCTTTAAACACAGCAAAACAGCGAAACAGCAAAGCGCTGCAAATGCGGTCCTTGCTAACCCTCGGACGTGTTTACCACGACCTTAACAACATCGATCGCTCACAGGCCTATTACGACAGTGCTTTGCCTATTGCTCAACAACTTGATGACTACTGGTATCAAAGCGATATATTTTTACGAACCGGTATAAACCAACACACCACCGGCGATCACTTAAAAGCATTGCAATCGTTTAACCTCTCTCTTCAAACAGGACGACAATCTAAAAATTATCGTGCTGTAGGTGCCGCTTATTCCATGATGGGAACCGTTTTCAGGGTGAATGGTTTGTACGACCGCGCAACTGAATACATCATTAAAGCGCGTCTGAATTACGAAAAAACCGGTTATACCGAAGGTTATGCCTGGTCGGCCTACCTGCTTGGACGTATTTATACCGATCTGCGGCTTTTGGATAAGGCCATGGAATACTACATGCTTTCGCTTGAAACCTATGAAGAACAGGCAGAGAAAGACCAGAATAAAAATGGAGTAGTTATTTGTTACGAGCAGATTGGTATTTTATATCTACTGCAGGGCAACACTGATGAAGCGCGTAAATACATCGAAAACACCTTGCAAATATTCGAAGAAAACAACTCAGAATACGGAATTTCAAATGCCTATAAAAACCTGGGGCGTATCGAGTATGCATCGGGGAACTACAAACTGGCCGAAAAATACCTGAAACAGTCGCTAAACTCGAAAATTGAACTGGACGATTTTCTCAGCCAGCCTTCCCTTTATTTGTATATTGGTTTGTGCTACACCAACACCAACCGAACCAACGAAGGAATAGCCAGTATTCGCAAGGGGCTCGATCAGGCCATAATCAACAATCAAAAACGTATTCAGCTCGATATCTATTCCGAACTAAGCAGCATCTACCTCAATCTTAACGATCTTGACAATGCAATCGCTTGTCAACAGCAACAAATCGCCATTCAGGATTCCATGCTTTTTGGTGCTGCGAATATAAAACTCGAACAGCTGCAAGGTATTTACGAGCTGGATGCAAAAAATAACCAGATTGCAGACCTGGAACAGGAAAACGAAATAAACAGGCTAAAACTGCGACAACACCGATCATCAAGAATTTTGATGCTAATTGCTGTTTTGCTCGCCATTATTATTGCCGGTATTATTTATATTTTTTACCAGCGACTGCGCCAAAAAAATATTCAGCTGGAGGAAGCAAACCTCACAAAAGATAAGTTTTTTGCCATTATTGCCCACGATCTTCGCGGCCCTGTTCACACGCAAACAGCCTTTCTCAATCACCTCCACCAGGAGTTTGATTCGGTAGATAAAGAGGAACTTAAAAAGCTACTGAAATTGCTGGTTTCGGAATCGGAAAACATCAGCGACCTGCTTGATAACCTCTTACTTTGGGCTCAATCGCAGGTGAAAAAAATGGAAATAAATACCGAAGAACTTGAGTTGAAAGGCATAATTCAAAATACGGTTGAAAAGTTGCAACAATCGGCAAGGCTGAAACAAATAGCCCTTTCACTTGAAACCGACAATCAACTAAAAGTTTTGTCGGATGCCAACATGCTTCAAACAATTGTAAGGAATATTTTGAGCAATGCCATAAAATTTACTCCACGCGGTGGGTCAATCCTTGTGAAAACTTTCGCCTCGGCACATAAAAAAGTTACCATAAAAATTACCGACACCGGCCTGGGAATGGATTCGGAAAAGTTGAATAAACTGTTTGACATTAGCTCAAAAAGCTACTCACAGGGAACTGAAAATGAAAAAAGTAACGGACTGGGACTTATTCTTGTAAAAGATTTTGTGGAGAAAAACAGGGGCACAATAAACATTGAAAGCGAAAAAGGAAAAGGCACATCAGTTTTGGTTACGCTTCCGCAGGTTTAATCCTAAAATCGTTTGCATCGTGAATGTTGTTTGATTACAAAGATTACCGGAAACTAAAAAAAGCGTGTAATCATCTAAAACCGGAACCAAAACAAAGGCTCCGGGCAACGCCAGGTTACCCGAAGCCTTCCAAAATCCGCAGTATCGTCATTAAAAGTTGCTTTGTATATTATTGTATCATACTCAACGAACGCTGCGGATGAATTAACAGGATTTCCTTATTTTCTTCCGATGGAGTGGCCCCTTTAACAATCAGGTCTTTTACTTCAGCAACCGATAAATCAGGATTTACCGCCCATATTTTTGCCGCCAGGTTTACCACCTGAGGCGCTGCCATCGAGGTTCCCGAATACTTTCGTAGCTCACCTCCCGGAATATAACTTTCCACCTCGTAACCGTTGGAATATACGTCAACCCCTTTCCCCATGGTGGTAAAGTCGGTTTCTTTGCCTTCAATATCAACCGCACCAACAACCAACAGATTGGGGAGTTTTAAACCGGTAGGAATATTATTGGCAAAATCAACATCGTTATTTGCATTTCCGGCAGCTACCACAAACAAGATCTCCGAAGCATCTTTTATTGCAGCATACAAGGCATCCTTTTCAATAGTGAATAGCTTTTTCGCCAGCGCTTTTCTTTCTTCTTCGTTTTCGCCAACACCATTCATCGCCAACAGTGCTTCGTATGAATTTTGCGAATATCCCCAGCTCATATTCACCACTTTTACATGGTTATCTTTAAAATACTGCACCGTGTTTTTATACATTTTCGACCAGTTTTCGGAGTTTTCGAGCGTTGGCGGAGCAGGAATATTCTCATACGGGAAAGTTAAGCGCGCGGCCAAAATCTTTGCCTCAGGGTTTCCTTTCGAAGCAATTCCGGCTACATGTGTTCCGTGCGAAAAATTAGCATACATATTCAGGTTCTCGATAAATGGATTTACTTCTTCAGGAGGCAATGTTGCAATGTACTTTTTTAGCTCGTCAGCTTCATCGCTTTTAATCATGGCCTGCAAATCGAGCAAGCCTTTTAAATATTTCTCGTATTGCTGGTAATTGCTGTTTTTCTCTTCAATAGGAAATAGCAGCTCGGTAACTTTATTGCCATTCAAATCAAATCCTACTCCATTTATATCATCAACAAAACCGTTGTTGTCGTTGTCTTTGCCGTCTTTTTTCTCGGCACCATTAACCCAGCGGTTTTCGGCAGGCAATATGGCTTCATCAACCCCGGTGTCCCATATCCCGATTACCACAGGATCTAAATCCAGATCGTTGTTGAACGAAACGTCGCGTTCTTTCCATATATCAACCATTACCACATCAACATGATGTTTATCGTAGTAAGCCTGAAATACCGGTTTATACACCTCATCGATATAAGGCAAATACATATCGTATGTAAGTGCCGCATTTAAAACCTGAAGCACAATAAATTTCGGCACCTGTTTACCGGCTTTATCAATAACAGGTTGCATTTGTCCTTCTATCATTCCCTGCAGCAGGTTGGGTTTGGCAATATCAAACGATCCGGTCATCGCTTCAATTTCTTCCTGCACCACATCAAAGGGGATAGTTTCCAGACCTTATTTCAGGTTGGCTTTAAAGGCCTCCTTAAACTCGTCTTCCTGAAGATCGGGATACTCCAGCCGGGTTTTTATAAACTCATCGAGGGTAAAATTGTACATGTATTTGTCCGCTTCTTTTTCGGTAAGTTTTCTCCCTTTTTCAATCTCGTGTAAAGCAGCTTTCAGATCATCCTGAATAAAGTAGATCATCGAAAAATTGGAGTGATAACCGCGCATCGTGGCTTTGTCCTCAATAGCATAATTCTCCAGGTCATCGTTCAAGTCATTTTCGAGAGTAGCAGCCAGTTCCAGCAATAAATCGCGGTTGTTAATGTAGTCCATGGCTGTGTTTCCCTGCAGGTCGTAGTAGTGTTTTGGGAGGTCGTCGGCACTTTCAATTTTAATTTTGTTTTGTGCAATGCCCGCCTGAAAAGCCAACAATGCCAATAACACAATAATAAGTTTGCTCATGATGTAATGTTTTAGTTTTTAGTTATTTCACCCGCACATATTTCTCCATGCGGTAATTGTTTTTGTCGTAGCTCCAGTCAACATTTACCGGGTTAATCTGTATCAGGGTGTCGCCTTTAAACTCCATAAGCAATCGTTCATCGCTTCCGGTATAATCCTCCGAAATATGAAACGCAATATGTTCCGTATATTGATTTCCATTCAGGGTATAGGTTCCGCTGCCATAATTGGGAGTGGTAGTGCCATCGGAAATAAATTTCCCGACAAACAGAAAGTACTCGCCCGACCAGCTTTTTAGTTGTTCCCCTTCCGCATTTCCGGGGATGGTCCAGGCTACTTCTCCGTCAACAATGCTTTTGTATTCCACCAGCTTCCAGGTGCCTACCAGTGGCTCGTGGGTTGCAGTGCAGGCAACAAGCAGCGCAGCAGCAAATAACAAAATTCGATTTTTCATGGTATTTATTTTTGTGAATAATATGGACTAAAACGCAGGTTAGCAGTTGTTTTGTCGTTGTTCCATCACGAAATACCGATTAAACATTAAGGGGAATGGTTCAGATACAATTGTTTCACTCGAATATAATTAAGTTAATATTTTGTATTTCAAACACATATGATCTCTATTTAATATTTGACGGTCGATACCCGTGGAACTCGCATGACAATTTATTTATGTCCTTTTGTGTTCTTTAGACCATGCTCCTTTCATGAATTGATTTTTTGGTCAATAATGGATATGGATAATTCGGGAAAGGGAATCGGTGGCTTTTGAAAACTGTTTTGCAGCTGTAACCCGCCAAAGGTTGTCAGCACTTTCATCAAAACAGTTGGGGTGCGACACGTATGTCGTTTTTGAGCCTGTGTAGTAAGGTGCCAACATTTTCGTCCAACTCAAAACAGGAAAAAAAAGTTACGAAAAAACAGGAAGATAAGCAATAGAGTTTGCCGGCTGGTGAACTTGTCCTTTCTAAAACTTCCCGCTTAACCGGGCAAAGAGAGTTTTTACCCAGAACAAAATGGGTCCGATTTCGTTTTACTAAACCTGATAGCTTTAATGTGCCATTATCATTATAAAACAAAATTATGCAAACAACTACAACCGGGTCGGCCCCGGTTTTCAATACCAATAGCCTCTCATCTCTTCCTTTTTCTGAGTTTTTAGAAAACCTGAAAGCAAAAATGAAACAGGTTTTTCACGTTCGGGCCGATATCGATCAACTAAGTTTAAAACGCGGACTTCCTCCGTTTGTAATGCGCGAAATTATGTCGGTAAACCCGCTGTCGGTAGGAATTCCGAAACAATATGGCGGTCGTGGCGGAGTAATGAAAGAAAACATAGGCTTGCTGGCCGCCGCATCGTACGAATCGCTGGCACTGTCGCTTACCTTTGGAATTAACTCGGCCTTGTTTCTGCAGCCTTTTGGCAAGTTTGGCCAGGAAGCGGTAAAAGCACCCGTTTTCAACCGGTTTTTAAACGATAAAGCCATGGGCGGACTGATGATTACCGAACCGGATTACGGCAGCGATGCACTGAATATGCAAACGTCATATACCGAGGCAGAGTCGAAATTTCACCTGAAAGGGAAAAAACACTGGGCCGGATTAACCGGTTGGGCCGACTTTTGGTTGCTTTCGGCCCGGCAGCAATCGAAATCGGAAAAACTGCAGCGCGACATCGACTTCTTTTTGTGCGATGTAACGGCACCCGGACAAAATATTGTAGTAGAAGAGTTTTTCGAGAACCTGGGCTTGTATGCCATTCCGTACGGGCGAAACCGTATTGATGTACAGCTGCCGCAAACCCACAAACTGGTGCCCGAAACAACGGGTGTTAAAATGATGCTCGACCTGTTGCACCGCAGCCGCATGCAGTTCCCCGGAATGGGCATGGGCTTTATTCAGCGTATGCTCGACGAGGCATTAACACACTGCAAGGAACGAATGGTGGGTGGAAAAAGCCTGTTTAACTACGACCGCGTACAACACCGTTTGTCGAAACTGCAGGCATCGTACACCATTTGCTCGGCCATGTGTGCCAACAGCAGCGAAAAAGCCGGGTTGGATATCGACCTATCAGGAATAGGAATGGAGGCTAACGCCGTAAAAAGCGTAATTACCGATTTAATGCAGGAAGCCGCGCAGTCGGTGGTTCAGCTGGTGGGTGCAAAAGCGTATAAACTCGATAATATTGCCGGACGCGGTACTGCCGACAGCCGCCCGTTCCAGATCTTTGAAGGATCGAACGATATTCTGTATGCACAAATTTCGGAAGGGCTGGTAAAAATGATGAAACGTGCCAAAGAGCATAACCTGTTTCAGTTTCTGAAAGGTTACGACCTGACCGATAAGGCGGTGCATTTTGTAAAAAACCAGGTCGATTTTAATCTTGATCTGCAGTTGCCACAGCGCAAACTGGTTGAAATGGGTAAGATTATTGGCCGCATAATTTCGTTGAACCAGGTGTTAGACCTTGCCGAGAAAGGATTTAACAAAGAGCTGATCGACGGAAGTGTGACATTCCTGCAACAGGAAATTACCAAACTAATGTCGGCCTTTACGTATTCCAACAGCGAAAAAGTGGTTGACGGCTACGACGAAAACACCTCGTGGCTGAACTTTGTGGCGGGGTAAGTGGCGGATTTTAAACGCCTGAATGAATGCGAACAGAACAGGTTGTGCCTACACACCCCATTCAACCCTTTCAGGGCTGAAGAAGAATAAGGTGTACTGAATCCACCGGTGTTACCGGTGGTTATTCACCTTCAGCCCTTTCAGGACAGAAAAGCATCCGTACCAAGAGGACTCTATTTGCGTAAAAGCATTTCTCATCCCAATCAATCCCAAAGGGATGATACATAAATAACCGTGTGTGAAACGCACGGCAGACACCACACCAAAATCCATAGCCCTGAAAGGGTTAAACAAAAGGGACAAAATACTGATATCCGTATGTACCATGCAAAGTTATACCAATTGTACTTTATTTTGCCGCATGGCAATAAGAAAGTTTACAATAGCCTGTCCCGAAATCTTTTCGGGAGTTAATGCCGATAATACAACAAAGGAGGAGACTGAACGAAGTGAAAGTATGCGACATTTGATTGTTAAATCGGTATTATTCTGACAGATGCTACTTTACACCCGACGGACGCTAACGATATGTCGATAATTCGGGCCACTACGCAGCAGGCTACTTCACACTTCTCAAAGCATTAATTTCCTGCTGAACAGCTTCTGCCTCGGCATATTTCTGATCGGACAAACGCCGGTTGGTACACGACAATAAAAAAGCTTCTTCCGTTAGTTTATCGTACTTTTTGTGTAGGGCTTTCACCGAGTCTTTCTTAAATAATCCAAACATATTTTAATCGTTTTTATGGTTTGTAACTCAAGCTACCTTTTCGGTTTGGCTTTCCGGCAGGTAGTTATTAATTACAATGCTATCGGATTTCAGCATGTGTAACAGGTTAAACAGGCCAAAAAAAGTGCGATTCATATAGATAAAGTGGCGCGATCCGCGGTTTCCATTCATATTTCGCAACGCGGTGTTTTTACTGTAGGCTGTTCCCATTTCGCTTAAACGTTTAAAAAACCGGGCGTCGGAGAAATCGAAACTTTCCGATTGAAAAGGCTGCGTAAACAGGTCGAGCAGGCGTTTAAACATTTGGGTAAAAAATACCCGTTCACCATCACTATCGTCGTTACGAAGAATCTCCAGCTCGAACAATTTTGTGGTAAAAATCTCCGGGTTATTACGGTTTTCGGGCAAGGCCAGCTCAAAGTAGGGAATGTAAAACGAATCGGGGATGCTTTTTACACAGCCAAAATCAAGCGCAACCAGCTCGTTGTTTTCCGAAACCAGGAAATTTCCCGGGTGCGGATCGGCATGAAACTTTCGCAGGTGGTGAATCTGAAACATATAAAAATCCCACAGTGCCTGCCCCAGTTTATTGGCCAGTGCTTTATCGGTATTGTTTGCGGCAAACTCCGAAAGGTGCTGCCCCTCAATCCAGTCCATGGTTATAAAACGCTCCGACGACAGCTGGCGGTAATAATTAGGGAAACGCAAATGAGGAATGTGGCTGCAATGCTTTATGGTTTCGAGGCTTTGCTCCACCTCAAGCAGGTAATTGGTCTCATCGAGCAGCTTTTCCTCCACCTCTTTAAAATACACATCCGAGCCTTTTCCGCGTATGTTAAACAGTTTCATGGCCATGGGCTTTACCATTGCCAGATCGCTGCTGATACTCTCCGAAACTCCGGGATACTGGATTTTTACGGCCAGGTCTTTTCCATCCTTGCGGGCTTTGTGCACCTGCCCAATGCTGGCGCCATGCACCGCTTCGGGGTTAAATTCATCAAATAGCTCGGCAGGTGTTTTACCAAAATATTTCCGGAATGTTTTTACCACCAGCGCAGCCGACAATGGCGGAACCGAGAACTGCGACAAGGAAAACTTTTCGACATACGCTTCGGGCATAATGTTTTTCTCCATACTCAGCATCTGCGCCACTTTTAGCGCACTTCCCTTCAGGTTTTTCAGGCCGTCGTAAATATCGCTGGCGTTTGCTTCGTTGAGTTTCTCACGCGCTGTTTCTTCCGTCGAGCTCAACTTATCGCCATAATATTTCAGATAGTTCACCCCCACTTTGGCACCTGTTTGCACAATTTTGGTGGCCCGCTCAATTTTCGAGGTCGGTATGCGATCGATGGTTTTCATCAGTTACTCATAATCTTTTCGTGATACAAAAATTTCCCCAGGTCGAAAACCGAATTCAAGGTGGTAGCATCGAGCAGTGCAAAAGCCGTATTCACCGATTTCTCGATAAACACATCGGTCTTTTCAAAGTCGGCCGAAGTGTCTTCTATCCAGAAACGAAGCGTAAACAGCAACTGTGCCCAGGCCGATTCGCGCAGACTCCGTTCTTTAACCTTTTCAATTTTATCGTGTGGCAGCTTTGGTGTTTCAATCTCCAGCCCAGCAATATATTCCGAAAACGCTTTTTTCAGTTCCGACAACGATGCCAGTACTTTTAGCTTATCTTTTTTATCGTTTAGTGCCAAAAGCACATAGCTGCGGTTAGCTTTCAACACCTCGAAAAACGTGTAGTAAAAAGCAATTACCTTGTTTTTTGCGTCGAAGTCGTGGTACTCTTTGTTTTGTGCAAGCAGTTGCATACTTTGGTCGAAGAAAGCTTTAAATACTGCTTTTTCCAATGCTTCAAAGGAGCCAAAGTGCTTGTAAAATCCGGCTTCTTCCATTTCCAAATCGCGGGCAAAGGCATAAACACTTGCCGGGCGCAATCCTTTTTCGAGCAAATGATTCATGTATGCCGAAAGAATTTCATCTCTTGTTTTTTTGTTTTCCATACCTGAAAAACACCAATTCTGCATTTTTGTTCAACCTTGACACTATCATGCTTAAACAAAACAATTATAATCTGAACTCAGAAGGTGGCACATAACCTCTTCTGCCCCACAATAGGTAGGGTTGCTTCAGTCTCCGTCGGCTGACGGAGAAGCAACCTCCTGTGCTGCCGCGCTAATCATTTCTTGTGGTTAACAAGCGCTTCTGTACTTCGTTTGCCCACATTAATTTCTTACATTTGAAGGGATCACTGAAAGCCGTAAAACATGGAAGAAGAAAAGAAGAAACCAACCGAACGGGAAAACACGCCCGAAGAAAAGAAAGACCAGAACTGGATTGAAAAGACCGAAGCCAAAATAGACGAGGCTGCCGAAAAGATCCACCAAAGCGAAGCCTACCGCAAGGCCGACAAAAAACTGGAAGATGCCACCAAAAAGCTGTTTCGTAAAGCGGGGCGCTTGTGGGGGAAATTGTGATTGAAAGATAGGATTGTGCCTGCAATTAACCACCCCACCGCCGTAAACGCGGTTCCCCCCTCCTGGCAGGAGGGGAAACTTTCGTGCTACCAATTAACTTCCAATTTTACTACCGGCCAAATTTCTCCGCCTCAAAGAGGAGGAGGGGACCAGCGAAGCTGGTGAGGTGGTAATTAACAACCACTTCTGACCATAAATGGTGAGTTTGCTTCAGTCTCCGTCGGCTGACGGATCCATCGCAATGACTCGTAGTTTTAATTCTGACCTGCCGCGGACGACCAACCGGTTTATCCCGGCACGATTCACGCCCGTCCGCGGCCCAATATCCCCCCTATGCCGGTCATTGGCAGCGTAGCGAAGCAATCTAAGTCCTATCTGAAAAATTGTTACGCTGAATAGTTTGCTTCAGTCGTTTCACTCCTGCCAATGACAGAATTAATTTACATTTTGACAATTTACTACTTCCATGTTTAGTTCTTTTGCCAATTTGTTTACTGTTCTCATTTTATTTATCATTATTTGTTCTTCATATAGTTGTACTCC
>NZ_FOHT01000014.1:0-127919 GCF_900111425.1 Draconibacterium orientale
TGTGCTGTGAAAGTAAATAGGTTCATCTATATCGTTTTAACTACCTTAAAGATAATGAAATAAATCAAATTATGAGTATTTACGGATATTCAATAAAGATAATAAGTAAAAGGAGGGCACTTTTAATGATTTAGAAAATAAATAAGAATAAAAAACCCGGCAGTTGCGCCAACAATTACCGGGCAAATTAAATCTCGGGTGTAAAAACACCGTTAATTATAACTTTAATACTTGAATTTATGAAAAAAAATGCAACTTGTTTTTTTCTGTATTTTAACAGGAAAAAGAAATTATTGCTCGCGATGAAACTTGTATTAATTCTTCTGCTAACAAGTTTCACTCATGTTTCAGCCAGTACTTCATCGAATGTCAGCGATTCTGATTCAAATCGGGATAACACAGAGGTGTCTGATGTTCAGCAAAATGTAGTTTCTGGAAAAGTAACTGACAACAGCGGGGCGCCTCTCCCTGGTGTTACCGTTGTGGTAAAAGGAACAAACAATGGGGTAATTACCGACACCGACGGGAGTTACTCATTAAGCGATGTTTCGCCTGATAATACCCTGATATTTTCTTTTATCGGGATGCAGTCTCAGGAAGTAGCCGTTGGTAATCAAACGGTTATTAATATAACCATGGAAGTTGATGTAATTGGTATTGAAGAAGTAGTTACCATCGGGTACGGTGTACAGAAAAAAACTACCGTAACCGGTGCAATCAGTACCGTTAAAGGGGAAGAATTAGCCAAGGTACCGGTTCCAAATATTTCGCAGGCGTTGGCCGGTAAATTAGCCGGTGTTAGTATGCGTCCTAACGGAGGGCAACCGGGTTTCGATGACCCTGACATACATATCCGCGGTGTTGTTACCACAGGAAACAGCGATCCGTTGGTTGTGGTTGATGGGGTAAAGCGAGATAATATTCGCCAGGTTGATCCGGCCACCATCGAGTCGGTTACAATCCTGAAAGATGCGGCCGCAGTTGCTCCATACGGTATTGGTGGTGCCAACGGCGTAATTCTTATAACCACCAAGAAAGGTACAGCCGGCAAACCTGTGGTTCGCTTAACTTCGTCTTATGGAATTCAGAATCCAACCTATTTGCCGGAAATGCTGAATGCGCAGGATTACATGGCGCTACAAAATGAAGGTTATTACAACTTAACACCAAATGGAACAACTCCTCCTAATAATCCGGATTTAATTGCCGATTATCCGAATTTACACCGACAGGATCCGGATTTATATCCCGACTCAAAATTTATTGATCACTGGAATACAAACGTACCGGTACAGAATTACAACCTTGAATTTAGTGGCGGTTCATCAAAATTTAATTACCACGCAGGTTTGGGATATTATGATCAGGCAGGAATTGTAGATAAAATCAATTATAAAAGGTATAGCTACAATATCAGCCTTGGATTACAGGCAACCAATACTACCAAAGTAAGTATGTCAATTCACGGATCGATAGAAGATACGGATGAACTGGATCCCGGTGAAAGTACTCGTGGAGGGCACCTTTTCAGAACATTTTACAAATTTGTACCTATACAAACATTGCTTTATTCTGATGGCGAACATTGGGGCGAATCATCGGCAAGCTCTCCAATTGCAGCTTTAAAATCAGATGGTTATACGCTGATAAACCGAAAAACCCTTTTAACTTCCATAACCGTAGAGCAGGAATTGCCTTTTATTGAAGGTTTGAATTTTAAAGGCGTTTTTAGCTACGACCCTAATATTCAACGAACAAAACAATGGCACCTTCCATTTATTTATCATGTAATTGATTATTCCACAACGCCCTATTCATTTACCGAAGCACAAACAACACAGGAAGGATGGTCTCCGCTGTATAGCTACCTTAGGATTGAAGAAGAAAGGTGGTCTAATTTTACCTATCAGGCTTACCTGAATTATGCCCGTACATTTGGCGACCACAGTGTAACCGGTTTGCTTGTGGCCGAAGCGAGAGAGTCAACAAGAGATAATTTCTGGACACGCAGAAACAACTTTGCCATATTAATTGATGAAATGGACTTTGGTAGTTCCGATAAAAACGATTACGACAACGGTGGAGCTTCGGCAACCGGTAGCGAAATTGGTTACGTTTATCGTGTAGGCTATAGCTATATGGATAAGTATTTGCTCGAAGCATCGGGCAGATATGACGGGCACTACTACTTTGCGCCGGGAGAACGCTGGGGATATTTTCCAGCATTTTCTGCTGCATGGCGTGTTTCTGAAGAAGGTTTTATGGCCGACAAAGGAAATATCAATAACCTGAAACTAAGGGCATCATGGGGGCAATCGGGTATGCTTGCCGGTGAGGCTTTCCAGTATCTGGCAGGTTACAGCCTTCGCGGAAATGCGTATGCATTTGGAAATGGTTCGCTTGTTCAGGGATCGGCCAACGAAAGTGAACCGAACCCTGAAATTACCTGGGAAGTTTCAACCAAAATGGATATTGGTTTCGATTTAAATATGTGGGACGGGCTTTTGAACCTGGAATTTGACTATTTCCACGAAAAACGTACCGGTATGCTTCTGGCTCCGCAGGTAACACTCCCTGTGGAGTATGGACTCGATTTGTCGGAGGAGAATAAAGGAGAAATGAAAAATAACGGTATCGAAATAAATGCATCAAGTGTTTACAATGTAAACGACGATATGGTTATTGGACTTTCAGCCAACTTTAGTTATGCCAAAAACCAAATGGTAGAAGTATTCCAAAGCGATGCGCAGGCAAATAACCCCAACCGTACATTGGTTGGTCAACCTTTTGGAACACCTTACGGATATAAAGCGTTAGGCCTTTTTACCACCGCTGAAGATACCAATGGCGATGGAATAATAAATTCGGCTGACGGATATAATGTTGAACAGTTTGGCGAACTTCATCCCGGTGATATTAAGTATGCCGACTTAAGTGGCCCTGATGGAGTACCTGATGGAAAAATCGATTCGAATGATGAAACAAAAATTGGTTATCCGGTTTATCCGTTAATGACTTTTGGTTTTACCCCAACTTTGGAATGGAAAAACCTGGATGTTGCCCTATTTTTCCAGGGAGCTGCCAAAGCCAGTATCAGAACCTATCAGTTTATGACAGTGCCTTTTGAGAACAACGGAAGTAACACATCGTATGAATATTTTGATAACCGCTGGACTCCGGAAAATCAGAATGCAAAATACCCGAGGGCTACACCATCTCCTTACAATAATAATACCCAGCAAACCGATTTCTGGATGGTAAATACCAATTACTTACGACTAAAAACCGCTACCATTGGTTATACCCTGCCCAACAGGATAACTGATAAATTGGGTATTGGAGATGTTCGTTGTTATGTAACAGGCCAAAATGTGTTTACAATTAGTAAGCTTAAGCATGTTGACCCGGAGATGGGATACGATTTAAGAGAAACCGCCTATCCGGTAATGAGGTCAACTACATTTGGAATTGATATAACTTTTTAACTTATAATACGATACATCATGAAAAGAAATATAAATAATATACTCCGCTTAGGAATATTAACCTTGTTTATACTAAGTATATCCGCTTGCGATCAGGAGGATTTTCTGGAAAATATTGATAAAGCAAACCTTAGCGATGCTACACAATGGGCATCAGATGGCAATGCCGATATTTTCTTAAATGACGTGTACAGCCAGCTTCCAAATAAGTGGAACTCTGAAGAGAATTTAGATTATTATACCGATGATTATAATATAAGTCACTATTATACGTCATCTAACTGGAGACAGGGTGTATGTATAGCGCCATCATCAAGTACGACTAATCCCTGGGGCGGAACTGAGGGACCAACTGAAAGAAACTATTCGTGGGAAAATTTCTTTGTTTACATCAGAAAAGCAAATACTTTCATTCAAAAGATTGAAGAGAATAAAGAAAACTTTTCTACCGATTGGTACAATAAACGTATGGATGAAGCCAAATTCTTAAGAGCATTTTTCTATAGTGAAATGTTTATGCATTATGGTGGCTTGCCTGTTATTACTGTTCCACTCGACCGAAATGCGATGACAGAAGAAGAATTGCTCTATCCGAGAGAATCGTTTGGTGCTACATTTGATTTTATTGTTAACGAGCTGGAAGCAATCGTTAATAACGGATATTTACCTGTGAAATACAATGCAGGAGATGGAGAAGCCGGACATGCTACAATTGGTGCAGCTCTGGCATTAAAAGGTTGGATGGAACTATTTGCAGCCGGCGAACTCTTTAACAGCGGCACGCCTTATCTGCCAGATCCGGAAAACATCGTTCATTTTGCATCTCCAAGAGCGGGATTGTATGCCCAGGCTGCTGCTACAAATAAAAAGTTTATCGATCAGTATGGCGACGGTCAGTATTACGAACTGTTTGATGATATTGCCAACTTTTGGAGGGCTGCTAACGAATATAACTCTGAGGTAATCTGGGACAGGCAAATTGTTGCCAATGTTTCAGGTATGGGAGCCAATTACGAACGCCGGGGAGGCCCAACTTATGTGTTAGGCCAGTATATGACCTGGGGAAATTACAATCCAACACAGGAATTGGTTGATGAGTTTAAAATGGCAAATGGAAAAGATATCAACGATCCAACTTCGGGTTACGATCCACAAGATCCTTATGTTGACAGAGAACCACGGTTTTACGACTTTATCGTTTACGATGGTGCACCATATAAACTGGATTGGATGCCCGAAACCGACATTATTTATACCCGGATTGATGAAACCTACCCAAATCCGGATAAAACCAACCAGATTGATTTGGCCGGTAAAACTGATGCGGGCGACTCGGGCTATTATCAAAAGAAAAAGCTGAATCCTGATGCACCTCCTGCCGATGATGCCAGCGGACAAAACTTTGTTTATTACCGCTATGCCGAAGTACTGTTAAATTATGCTGAAGCACAAAATGAGGCTGTAGGCCCCGATGCGTCGGTTTACAGTGCTATCAATAAAATAAGAGCGCGTGGTGGTATTCCTGATCTCGAGCCAGGACTGTCGCAGGAAGAAATGCGTGAGGCAATTCGAAGCGAACGTCGTGTTGAACTTTGTTTCGAGAGTAAAAGATACCATGATAACAAACGTTGGAAAATTGCCGAACAAACAATGGGTACCCAGCGTCACAACATGGTGATTAGAAACACGGTTCCAAGCGATAATTCAGGTGTTTGGGTATATAGTGTTGAGGAAGAAGTAAAGTGGACTGCTGCTTTTAATCTGAAACAATATATGACACCTATTCCTCAGGATGTTATTGACCAAAATCCTAAAATCGTACAAAATCCGGGATATTAAACTTTTTTGCTCCAGCTGTAAAACAGCTGGAGCAAATTTTAATCTATACAACTAAACAATAAAAATTGAATTATGACAAATTTTTCAAGAAGAAGGTTTCTTCAAACCAGTTCAATTGGGGCCGCAGGTATAACTGCGTTGCCATTATTACAAAGTTTTAAGGCTGGAGCCAACGATACAATACGTGTTGGATTTATTGGCCTTGGTCAGCAAGCCATGAACTTATTAAACGGATTCCGTCACATAAAAGGAGTTGAAGTAGTGGCCGGAGCAGATGTGTATGGTATTAAAAGAAAACGGTTCGAAAAACAGGTTAAAGAATATTACCCCGATGGAGAGGTGACCACCTATTTGGATTACCGCCCTATTATTGATCGTAGCGATATTGATGCAGTGGTAATTGCAACTCCCGACCACTGGCACGCAATAATTGCTATTGATGCCTGCAATGCCGGTAAAGACATCTACCAGGAAAAGCCAATAACTTTTACCATTAAAGAAAGTATAAAAGTTGCCGAGGCTGTGCGTCGTAATAATGTAATTTTTGCCACAGGAAGTCAGCAACGTTCCGACAGCAATTATCAACATGCCGTTGGTATGGTGCATCGTGAAGCCTTCGGAAAACTCACAAAAGTACAAGCTTATGTAGGTCCGGGCCCCGATCCGTACGATTTACCCGCAGAACCAATTCCGGAAGATCTGGACTGGAATCGTTGGTTGGGGCCACTGCCGCATAGTATTCATTTTAATTCGGCACTTGCATTGCCAATTTCAATCGATCCGCCGGTAAAAGAAAGAGGCTGGGGGCGCTGGAGATATTACAAAGAAACAGGTGGCGGTTTTACCTGCGACTGGGGTGCACACAATTTCGATATCGGTCAGTGGGCACTGAAAAAAGATCACAGCGGGCCGGTTAAAGTGATACCTCCGCGCTACCAGGGAGCCAAATACCTGACCTATGTATATGATAACGGCCTTGAAATGGTAAATGAGCCTTACGACGATCGAAAAACACTTGGGCTTAAATTCTGGGGAGAAGACGGATGGATTGAAGTGTCAAGAGGGCAGATTGCAGCTTCCGACAAGTCCTTACTGCCTCCTGACCAGGGAGAAAAAGATGCAGGACTTTATGAAAGAAGCGCCGGACATGTGGAGGACTTTATCAATTCAGTACGGGCACGCCGCGATCCTATTGCACCGGTAGAAGTCGGTCAACGAACTGTTGCTTGCTGCATATTAGGAAATATTGCCTACGAATTAAACCGTCCGGTACTCTGGTCGCCCGAGGCTCAGTATTTTATCAACGATCCTGAGGCCGAAAAACATTATCACCGAGAATATCACAACGGATATAAATTATAACCATAAAATTATTCGAAATGAATTCTTTATCCAGAAGAAAATTTGTACAAACTACAATAGCAGCAGGAGCCGGAGGGATCCTGCTGCCTAAGAATATGGCAAAAGCAGCTGAGGCACAAACTACAGATTCGCTAAAAGGCAAAAAAGTGCTTTATGTATGGGGAGGCTGGCCGGGTCATGAGCCTGAGCAGTCTGTTGAGGTATTTGTTCCCTGGATGCGATCTGAAGGAGCTGAGGTTGAGGTTTCTAATTCGCTTGATTCCTACCTCGATAAAGATCTGATGGACTCCAGGGATCTTATCATTCAAATCGTCACCATGTCTCAGATTACCCGGGAACAGGAGAGTGGCCTTTTAGCCGCCGTTAAAGAAAACGGAACCGGAATTGCCGGGTGGCACGGCGGACTGAACGATTCGTTCAGGAACAATACCGAATACCAGTTTATGATTGGCTCGCAATGGGTAGCACATCCCGGTAACGTTATCGATTTCAGGGTTAATATTGTCGATCATGATGATCCGATAACCGCCGGCCTCGACGATTTCGATTTACACTCGGAACAATATTACATGCATGTTGATCCGAACGTGAAAGTACTTTCAACAACAAAATTTATTGCAGGTCATGCGCCGTGGGCCGACGGCTGTGTAATGCCGGTAGCTTACAAAAAATATTATGGCGAAGGAAGGGTCTTTTTCTCCTCTTCGGGCCATGTAATGGCTGATTTCGAAGTTCCTGAAGCTTTGGAGATTATGAAAAGAGGAATACGATGGGCCAGCGAAAGTAAATACCAGCCCAAAGAAGATTGGGTGAGTCCGGCCTACCAGTAGTTGAATAAGAACTTTAAAAACGTAATTAATGAGAAATATTGATAGAAGAAGGTTTCTTCAATCTGCTTCTGCTTTAGGTGTTGGTGCGGCATTAATTCCAAACTTATTGAGCTGTTCGCCTTCGCAAAAAGTTAATATAGCCATTATTGGAGTTGGTGGGCGAGGTCGTGAAAACTGGAGTAAAAGCAGGTATGAAAATATTGTTGCTTTATGCGATGTAAACGACGAAAGTGCAGCTGAAGGTTATACTGTCTTCCCGAAAGCCAAACGATATAAAGATTTCCGGAAAATGTTCGACGAAATGGCTAATGAAATTGATGCCGTTATGGTATCAACACCCGATCATAGTCATTTTCCTGCTGCAATGGCGGCCATGCAATTGGGCAAACATGTTTTTGTTGAAAAACCACTGGCTCATAATGTCTGGCAATTAAGAACATTGAAAAAAGCAGCAGAACATTACAATGTAATTACGCAGATGGGCAATCAGGGGCATACAACTGATGGTATCCGGAAAGTAAAAGAATGGTACGACGCAGGAGTAACAGGAGAAGTAAAAGAAATATTTGCCTGGTTTAACGGACCCGAATTTGGCGAAGGAAAATATTTCACCAAACCAGGGCAATACCCGCCTGCAGAACAAGCTATTCCTGAAAGTCTGGATTGGGATTTGTGGCTGGGGCCTGCTGCTGTTCGCCCTTATAACAAAGTTTATGTTCCGCGTTCGTGGCGAGGATTTTATGATTTCGGTAATGGCGAATTAGGCGACTGGGCCTGCCATACGCTGGATGCTCCGTTCTGGTCATTAGAATTAGGAATGCCTACTATTGTTGAAACTGAATTCCATTCGGGTTCTCCTGATGGTTTTGTGCCCGATAAATCGATAATCCGTTTTGAATTTCCGGAAAGAGGTAATAAACCACCGGCAGTTCTGAAATGGTACGAAGGTGGATTAAAACCGGAAAACAGACCTGAATGGGGAATTGATGAATTGCCGCCTTCGGGAATGATTATGGTTGGCGAAAAACAAAGTATAATTACCGGTGGCCGGCCAAATAACGCCATGCTGATTATGTCGGATGAAGAGTGGGAAGATTGGGTTGCCAACAAAATGCCTGCGCCTTCAATTCCCCGAATTGAGGGAGGGCCGGTTAAGGAATTTCTGGATGCCATAAAAGGTAATGGGCCAATGCCCGGTTCGAACTTCAACTATGCAACCGGCCTGACAGAAATGGCGCTGATTGGCGTTCTTGCTCAGCGATTTAATATACGTATTGAATACGATGCAACGAACATGAAAGTAACCAACCACCCTGAGTTGGATCAATTCATTAAAGAGCCCGTTCGTGAAGGTTGGGAATACGGTGAAGAACTTTGGTAAATTCTAATTAAATCTAAGTATATGAATAAAATCAGAACGTCTTTGTTATTTAACACCAGCTGTCTGGCACTGGTAGTTACAGCCCTTTCATTCGGAACCCGTGGTGGCTTTATTACTCCGTGGATGGAAGAATTTAATCTCGCGGGGGCAGAGGTTGGATGGATAGTTGGAACCGCTTTTTGGGGATTTACACTTGCCATGGTAATTTTTGGTCCCCTGATTGATATCTTAGGCATCGGAAAAGTAATGGCAATTGCTTTTGCCTGCCATATTATTGGCCTTACCTGGACCATTTTTGCTCAGGGCTTTTGGTCGCTTTTCTTTTCAACCATGTTTATTGGTATTGCAAACGGAAGTGTTGAAGCCGCAGCAAACCCGTTGGTTACGGCCCTTTATCCGAATAATAAAACGGCAAAGCTGAATCGCTTTCACATGTGGTTTCCGGCCGGTATTGTAATCGGAGGCCTTATCGTTTTCTTTTTAAACGAAATTGGTATTGGGTGGCGTATTCAAACAGCCGTAATGTTAGTGCCTACATTGGTGTACGGTATATTATTCTTCGGTCAGAAATTTCCGAAAACGGAAAGGGTTACCGTTGGAGCATCGTACAAGGATATGCTTAAAGCCTGTGTGTCTCCGTTATTTCTGTTTATGGCTTTTTGCATGTTGTTTACAGCTGCCACCGAATTAGGAACCAACCAGTGGATTGCGGCGTTGTTTAATAATTCGGTAAGTAATTTATTTGGCGAAGGAATTGGTGCAATCTTGATCCTGGTTTGGATTTCGGCAATTATGGCTTTAGCCAGATTAGTTGCGGGGCCGGTTGTTCACCGTTTATCGGGTATTGGAGTGTTGCTGTTCTCTGCTGTTTTTTCCGGAATCGGCCTTTATTTAATGAGCATCTCATCCGGTGCAGTATTATTTGCGTCGGCTACGGTTTTTGCATTGGGCATTGGATTCTTTTGGCCGAATATGTTGGGAGTAGTTGCCGAAAAAGTACCCACAAGCGGGGCTTTGGGATTAGCCATAATGGGAGGAATTGGCTTCCTTGGAGGAGCTATTGCTCAACCCGTATTGGGTAAAATTTATGATGTGCAAACTACCAAGTTTGGGGATGATTTAGCTGCAGGTGCAGCTACACTCCAGTATGTTATTATTCTTACCGCATTTCTTTCGCTGGCTTTTTTGTACTTGTTTTTAAAACATAGAAAAAAGAAAGTTGTAGAAGCTTAGAAAAATACTTGACTTAAATAGTTTGATTAGTTTAGTTAGTATTACTTCAGTATTGGCATTTGATTAACCATCATTATTGCCAATACTGTTTTTTTTAAGCCAGTGCTGAAATGAATGTGTCTTTACGCAATGTTTTTGTCATTAACTATTTAAGTTTTTATTCGAGGCAAGTCATTGTTGTTCAGCGAAATGTAAAAATAGAAAAAAATTCTTTCTCGTTGGCTGAAGGATTACAATGATGATATTGGCGGTGAGCGAGCTTTGAGAGGAGAGGCATAGTCACAAGCCAGCCCCTCCTATGTGAAACTCGTTAAATTCTGCTCCATTGCAAATAGCAAGAAACATTTGTATGTCTAGTCTTTTTTCTTTTGTTCTAAACTTCAATCTTTCTTAAAAACCCGGTACGAATGCGGCATTAAAGTAATACTGAATTTGCTGGTTTTTTCAGCATCTCTCATCCGGCGGCTAAAGAAGCTTGGTATTTCTTCGGGGAGTTTTTCAATCGTAACTCCTTCGGAAATATCGGAGATGGCGGAAAGATCTTCGGTGCTAACCAGTTGAATGGTTACAGGTTCATCCAAAAACGACTCAATTATAAATGTATCATTGTCGTAAACAAAAAGGCTTACTTTGGCCGGTCCTTCAATGTACATTCCCAAATCTTTGCTCATAATCTGGCGAAATATATTCAAAACACCATCGGGCAAATCGTAAAGGTTTCCAAAATCGTCGGGAATAGTTATCACATACAGGTTTCCTTTAGAATATTGCGTGCGAAGCAGCATTGGATAACCGCTAACACCATTTGTCAGCGGACGTCCGGCACTAACAATTTCCCAGGCATCGTTGGTTTGATACAGCACCTGAGGAATCAGGATGTCTTTTTCGGTTTTTCCGAAGAAGCCAAAATCGTTAATAAGTGCGTTCTTATCGCCTGCACGCAACTCGGCAATGTCGGCAATGTCGTTTTCTATGGCTTTTAACAAGCTGCTGGTAATTACTACATCGCCGCCTTTTTGCAACTGCTTTTTCATTTGGCTTACAATATCGCTATCGTATTTGGCTTGTTCAGTAAGCAGTATTACTTTCTGGTCTTCCGGAAATTCGGAGTACATATCCATAGGCAGGCCAATCATTCCGAGGTAATTTTGCAGGAAATCGTCGCCCAGAGAATGATAAGGTTTGTATGATTTAATCCCGATTGGCTTACCCAGTTGGCCAACAACTTCATCAGCTTGTTCCAAAGCTACAGCGGCCACACGGGCTATGGTCGATGGTGTTACGGTTTTACCATCGGGCAACTGAATGGGTTTCATCATTTCGTCGTAATCAAAACTGGTGCCCGTACCTTGCCACTGTTTTCGGTGAATTTCGGGACGCAGTTGCACGTCGGTTAGTTGATTGTAGGCAAACAACATAATTTCCGGTGCTTTGGCAAACATCGTAAGCCAGAGTTGTTCGGCGTAGCGGTCCATTCCCATGTTCGAGCCGCCGGCATCAACCCATCCACCAAAGTTGTAGCCCGGGCGTAAGTTGTCGAAATAGCGAATAATGTTGTAGCTCAGGTAGTTTTGCAGATGTTGTGCATACGACGGATCGCGTGTTTCTGTGCCTGTCCACACTCCATCAAACAGGTGTGCCCCGTTTTGCAGGTCAAACCCAAGCCCCTGAAAATGATCGTACCAATTGGGGTATTTGATGATCACTTTTACATTGGGATTCACTTTTTTAGCCGGTTCCAGAACCAGTTCTTTTCCGGCTTTAGTCATTAGTTTTGTGCGGTACTCCGTCCAGCTCATGTCGCCTTTGGCTTCAATCTCGATATCGGATTTACAGCTGGTAAAAAAGAAATCGTCGAGAATAAAATCGTCAAAATGACGGGCAGTGTGTTCGGCAATTTGTTGCACAATTTCCCGGTGTTCAGGATTGGAATAGCAAAAGGTTTCAAAATTGTTCGATTCGTCGATGGTGTAGGTAATTCCTCCTCCAACTTCCAGACCTTTATCCAAAAAATATTGCTTTGCCTGCTCCAGTGTTTCATCAGGAACGATTAGTAAATCGCGATGAGTTTCCAGGTAAATTTTATCGATTTTTACCTGGTTCGAAATGATGGTCCAGGTGGAGTCGAGCCAGTTCAGGTCTTTCATTTTTTCTACCTCGTAAGCCCTGACATACACCGACACTTTATAATTTTTGTAGTTCCCGGCTTGCGAAAACAGTGTAACACCGGCGAGTACAAGTAAAATAATAATTCGTTTCATAATAGGTTTTTATTGGTTTTAAATGCGGAGCTTTTTAGCATCCATGTTATTTTCAGCTTATTCTTCTTTCAGAAGTTGTTGAGCAGCCAAAGCCAAAAACATATAATGCGACGAGCCGCCGCCAAGCACATATTCAACCTGTTGCCACAGGTATGGAAACTCCAGCAGTTCAGGGAAATCGGGGCGAATAAGTGCCGTACCCGACACAACGCCACCCGGAATGTACGACCAGTCGGCACGATTTAAACCATAACCAACAGTTGCCGAGCGCGCACCAATTCCCGAAGCAAACGACGAAGTGTTGGAACCCGGATGGCATCCTAAAATAAAATTCAGCGCATTATAAATGTATTCCGGGCTAAAAATATCGGGGTAGGCCGTGTGTAAAAAGTATTGCTTGAAACCGAAGGACTGGATATCCCATCCTGCTCCCCAGATACGCGGGCGATAAGGGATTCCGTAAGGCGTTTCGGCACCTTGCTTTTTAATTTGTTCGTTGAGGCCACTCATGGCTTCCCTGATTGCTTTGGTAAAATCAGGATCGTTGATCTTTTTCTCGGCGCGGCCAATGTACCAGCCAACAAATCCTATTGCTTGTGTAATAAATTCGGTTTCGGAAAGCAGGTAATTTTTGTACAGGTCATCGCCGGTGGTAAGGTATAGTTCGGTGGCGGCGTGTATTTTGGCTGCTTTGGAACGTCCGTTGGCATCAGTAACCTCAAATAAGGTTTTGGCACAATCAAGGGCCTGTGTGCTGAGCGTATCGTTAAATCCTTTCAGCACTCGCGCTGTAGCAGCCATTTGTGCGGCAGTGGTTAATTCGCGGTATGGATTGTCTTCGGTAAACACCCAGCGGTCGTCGTCGTTGCCCGGCTCGTTGTCGGTCATTGCCGCCGCATCGCCCAGCATAACATATTGCCGTAGGTTGTTGCAGATAATACCGCGGTAAAGACGGCCCAAAGCCCGGTATCCGCCAATTACGGTAAGTGCGCCGTTTTCTATCTGTTGTAAAATGTCGGCTTTCCCATCGGGCTGGTGGATTTCAGTAATTCGCTTTTGCTGATCGATAGAAGTTACATCATAATCCACCCCAAATGCTTCGTAAGCCAGTGCCAGAATATAAGCTTCGCCAGCCTGCGATTCTACACGCAGATCGAAGTCGCCGGCATCGTGCCAGCCACCAATATTTAATCCCGGAACAACGTCGCCGGGTGCATAATCAGTTAAAGTTGACGCTCCCTGCACATAACCATCGATGTGGTTAAAATTAACCGGTGCCATTCGTGCATCGTCCATGTGGCAGTCGTCGTGCCAAACACGGTATTTTTCATTTACCCGCATATGACACATCTGAACGGGCAGAAAATATTCCAGAACAGGCTGCCAAACCCCGCGGTCGTAAACCGCATCATCAATCCGAAAAACCGGAGAAGCAGCATTGCCGTAACGCACCTGGTAAAGTCCCGGAGCATCTATTTCCGAGAAATCGAATTTCAGGTAATTATAACGCAGAAACTGTCCCCATTCTTCACCGGGTTTACTGAGTACTTCTTCTTCTTCCGAAGCCGTAATTTTAAACAGCACCGGAATTTCTGTTTTTTCAGTGCGTTTATCGAGCTCAATAACAGCTGTTTTTTGTTGATTGCAGGTGTAGCCAATTTGCGAAGTTTGAACCACAGGTGTGTACTGCCAGTCTTCAACAACATTGGGTGTAATGATCCATTTTATGGCGGCTGTTGTTTTTCCTGCGGGAATTTCGCTGCGAACCACAAACCAGCCGTTGTTGTGATTCATACGACCGTCGTAGAGCTTTAAGGCCGCTCCCTCACTTGTAATGCCGAATTTCCCGTAAGGATCATCGGGGCGTACCACAAAGTGGTGCCCCTGAGCATAAGGCTCAGCAACAATGTCATCGGCAATAATCGGGCTGTATCCTTCGCCGGCAAGGTGTTCTGCCGAGGCTTTTCCATCAGGATTAAAATTGCCCGGATGTTTAAAGTTCGATGGCTCGTAACGGGTTGGTCCGTTGGCTTGCATAGGGAAAATTCCGGTTTTATCGTCCATAATCCAGGGCTTTCCGAATAATGCTCCCGGAAACAATTCCATATTAAAACCCACTTTCCCCAGGTAGTTTTGCGGAACGGGCTGCTCCAGGTCAACGGTAACGATAACAGAACCGCCTTTGCCTTCAACATTTACCGTGTAGTTGATTTGTAAATCGGGGTAAACCATTGGATTAAATCCGGTAATGTGGCGCGATGAGTCGGGGAAACTCAACTGTGCAGTAATTGTATTTTTTTCCTGGTTCGTAACGCGGTCGTGTTGTTTCGGCACCGGCTGCCATTGTCCGGGCATAGGCTCCAGTCGGATGTCGCCATTTGTGGCAATCCGGTTTCCGTGCATAATAAGCGATACGCCGCCCTGGTGGCCTTCCGGATAAATATCATCGAAAGCCATTACATCAACTCCCTGGTTTTGAAAATAACCGGATGAAATAAGTTTAAATTCCTGCGCGTTGAGGTTCGTAATCGTAAATACTACCAGAAAACAAAATAGGAAAGAAAGTTTCTTCATAATTCAGATTTTAGGTTATTGGTTTTTTACACTAAACAGATTTATTATTTGTTCTGCTTAACAAATTTATAAAAAATTGTAAATAGTACAATAAGGGGCGTCGAAACTAAAAATGAATCGAGGTAACTATATTGTATATAAATAAAAACAGATCATATGTTTTGAATTGATAATTTATATTGTAGTTGTTACAAATAGGCGCAAAATACAACTTTTTAGAGGTGGTTAGTTGTCAGTGGTACAGTTGTTTATGGTTTATTGGTAAAAGATGCCTGGTTGGCGGGTTTACAGGAATGGAAGCGCAAATAGCATTTCTTAATGAGAGGCCTAAATGCTGTTTTGATACACTGCCAGCAGTCAAATTTATCTAAACTTAAAACTAAAATATCTAAAATTATAAGTCGGATTTACACTGATAATGTAGTTTTGACAATTACTAACAAACGATTTATCAAACTTGAAAGAATGGACTGTAAAAAACTATTATCATTAACCGTATTTTCTCAAAATACAAATTTCGCTTGTGATTTCCGGTTATTCAATAAAGAAGGACAAGTGATACCTGGCTGTAAATTTAATTCGTTCATATTGTCGTTCACCTGATTTGTTCTGTTAGGGGTGTTAAGCATATTATAACACAACCATTGTGCAAATTATGCGTGTTTAACGAAGTAGAATGAAAAATCGGGGTTTTAATCTTTTTGCATCAAATTTATTACTCCTGTTTTTCCGGAAATTTCATTAAGCACCGAAGTTTAAAAAGGTTTAGTTGAACGTACGATGCAGTGTTGGTGATGTTTAGACTCCTATCGTCAGATAAAACTCAGAATGAATGAAAATATAACTAAGAGCTTGGGGCTATTTTAGGGTGTATTCCGCCTGTATAAATAACCGCTATCTTCTTGGATTTAATTCAAATTTATTAATCAAAACTATTTATTTATGAAAAAAGGCAAATTATTTCAGGTTGCACTAATGATGCTGCCTATGATGCTCCTAACTCTCTGGAGTTATGGACAAAACGTCAATTTACGGGGTACTGTAGTTGATGGTTCCGGAAGTCCGCTTCCGGGCGTTACCATTGTTGTAAAAGGCACCATGGAGGGAACTATTTCAAACACCGATGGAAGTTACTCTTTTTCAGATGTTCCGGGTGATGCTACACTTGTATTTTCTTTTATAGGAATGAGAACTCAGGAAATTTTGGTCGATGGGCAAAACACGATTAATGTTACCATGGAAGAAGCGGCAATTGGTATCGAAGAAGTAGTTGCAATTGGTTATGGGGTTCAAAAGAAAAAGTTAACCACAGGTGCCAATATTAATGTTGGTTCCGATGATCTCATTCAGCAAAGCACAAGTGAAGCGCTTGATGCAATTCAAGGCCAGGCTCCCGGTGTTAATATTGTCCAGAATTCCGGTATGCCTGGGGAAGGATTTAAAGTAAATATTCGTGGCCTGGGTACAATTGGTAACTCTCAGCCATTATATGTAATTGATGGAGTTGCAGGTGGGGATATAAATAATCTGAGTCCTGCCGACATTGAGTCGATTGATATTCTTAAAGATGCTGCATCGGCTGCAATTTACGGTTCACGTGCTGCAAATGGTGTAATTTTGGTTACAACAAAGCAGGGCCGCAGAGGTGATATGCAAGTAGCCTATGACGGTTATTATGGATTTCAGCAAATTGAAAATCTGGAACAGCCACTCAATGCGCAGCAGTTTATGGATATCTATAATGAAGAAAGAGTTGTTTCCGGTAGAGATGCGATAGACTTTGCAAGTACAATTCCCGATTTGTATCAGAAAATACAAAGTGGGCAGTGGAATGGTACCAACTGGTTAGAAGAGGCATACAATAAAAATGCGCCAATACAAAACCATGCGGTAAATATTAGCGGTGGTTCTGAGCAATCTGTTTTTTCAATGGGTTTCTCTTATGCTTCTCAGGAAGGTGTTTTGGGTAAGCCGGTTGAACCTAACTACGACAGGTACACTGTGAGGTTAAACAGCGACCATACAATTTACAGGAAAAATGATCTGGATATAATAAAAGTAGGTCAAACCTTCAATTACAGTTACAGCAAAAAAGGCGGTATTGCCATTGGTGGAATGTATTATAATGATGTACGTAACTTGTTAGTAGGAAGCCCACTGGTTCCCGTTTATAATAGTGAAGGAGAATATTATGCTTCTGATGATTTGGCAGCCTCGGGTTTGGTTGGATTATCATCAAGGATCTATAATCCCATTGCACAGATGCATCTAAACAGAGGGATGAATGAGTCCAGAAACTATAACATCAACAGTAATGCATATTTGGAAATTCAGCCGATAAGAAACTTAATATTCAGAAGCAGTTATGGATACCGGTATAACGGGAATAGTTATCGCAGCTATCAGCCGGAATACAACTTGGCCGGAGACGTATCCTTAACTCCCGGACGCATCACGCAGTCTTCAGGAAACGGACACAGCTGGACCTTTGAAAATACCTTGAATTACAGGTTTAATTCGGGCAATCACAATATTGACGTTCTTGTGGGACAGTCTATGGAGAAATGGGGCCTGGGAACAAATATGAGTGCAACAAACGCCAATCCAACATTTCTTGGATTTGAGCATGCTTACCTGAACAATACCGATGGATTAACTACTGGTGTTACTAGTATTTCGGGCGGCCCGCTTAGCAGAGGGCAGCTTGCTTCTTTCTTTGGCAGGGTAAATTACGACTATGCCGAAAAGTACTTGTTGACCTTAGTAATGAGAGCTGATGGTTCTTCTAATTTTGCAAGTGGAAATCGTTGGGGTTATTTTCCATCTGTTTCAGCAGGCTGGGTAATGACAGAGGAAGGATTTCTTCAAGATAATGGTTTTGTAGATTTTCTGAAGTTGAGAGTCAGCTGGGGACAAAATGGTAATTCCCAAATCGATCCATTCCAGTATTTGGCACTCGTTGGATTCAATAAAGACAACAATTATCGCTTTGGCAGTAACAGAGACGTGATGCAGCTGGGGGGATATCCATCTATATTACCTAATCCTGATGTTAGCTGGGAAACTTCAGAACAATTGAATGTTGGTGTGGATGCAAATTTTTTGGATTCACGACTTCAGTTGGTTTTAGACTATTACAAAAAGACAACAAAAGACTGGTTAGTTCGTCAACCGTTGCCTGCAATTTTTGGAGCACAGGCTCCTTATTATAATGGTGGAGATATTGTGAACAAAGGGGTCGAGCTTTCTTTGCGATGGAATGATCACATTGGTGAATTTAACTATGGAGCACATTTTAACATCGCCGAAAATAAAAATGAAGTTACCCGATTGGGTAATGCAAGCGGATTTATACAAAGTGATGGAAGTATAATTTCACAGGGAACGGATCCAGTATGGCGCGTTGAAACCGGATTTCCTGTAGGTTATTTTTATGGTTACAAAACAGCCGGAATATTCCAAAACCAGGAAGAAATTGATAACTGGACACAAGGTTATCTGCAAGAAAACCCACAACCTGGAGATGTAATTTTCTTAGACACTAATGGTGATAATACTGTAACTCCTGATGATAAAACAATGATTGGTAATCCTCATCCTGATTTTAGAATAGGATTTGGAATCAACTTTGAATACAAAGGGTTAGATTTTGCCGTTACGGCCAAAGGTGCATTCGGTCATCAGATTTTGAAATCGTACCGCTCATTTGCCGACAACGAATTTCATAATTACACCGATCGTATTTTAACCCGGTGGAATGGCGAAGGTACTTCCAATCTTCTGCCACGCTTAACTGCCGGTAACACTACGAACAGAATCAATATCTCGGAAATTTATATTGAAGACGGAGATTTTGTCAAAATCCAAAACGTAACGCTGGGATATGATTTCAAAAAATTGATGCCAAATATACCTTTAGGACAGGCACGTTTATATGTTACCGCACGTAACCTGTTTACATTTACCGACTATTCAGGCATGGATCCTGAAGTAGGATACGGCAATGAGCAGCCTTTTGTATCAGGTATTGATTTAGGTTTTTATCCTTCACCACGTTCATATATGATTGGTGTAAATCTTAAATTTTAAAAACTAATAAATGAGAAATGTTATGAAAAAAATAATATATTATTTGATTGCAGTTTTATTGCTTTGGGGGTGCGAAGATTTTCTGAGCATGGATCCGCTTACTGATAAAACGTCAGCCAACTTTCCTCAAACAGCAGACGATGCTGAACAAATGATGGCTGGAATTTACACTATAATGAACAATATACAGAGTCAGGTCGACCGAAGCCCATTCTTCATTTGGGAAGTTGCAAGCGACGAAAAGCTTGGTGGTGGAGGAATGAATGATATTCAGGCACAGTCGTATGAAACCTTCCAGTTCTCGGACAATGAAATGTTGTTAAATTCCTGGAGTGTTTTGTATCAGGGAATACACAGGGCCAACTTTGCTATAGAGAATATGCCGTTGCTCGGAGATGAGGTTGTTAGTCCTGAAAAAAAGGCCCAGTTTACCGGAGAAGCAATGTTTCTACGCGCCTGGTACTATTACCAGTTAAATACGGTTTTCGACGAAGTTCCACTGAAAATTACCACTGAAAATGTGAATTTGCCCGCAGCTTCTGTTGATGAAATTTACGGACAAATTGCTTCTGACCTGAAAAATGCCATTGAAATGCTTCCGAATGTACCCTACAGCCAAACCCAGCAGGGAAGAATAACTAAATGGGCTGCACAAGCCTTAATGGCCCGGGTATTTCTTTTTTATACCGGTTTCTATAACAAAAATGATATCGCATTACCGGAAAGCGGAAGCGTTACAAAACAAAACGTTATTACATGGCTGGAAGATTGCTATGCGAATAGTGGTCATTCTTTGGTCGATGATTTTCATGAACTTTGGCCTTATACCAATTCATTGTCAATAAATGATTATCAATACATTCAGGATTACATGGCAGAAACAGGCAAGAGTCTCACTTATGCAAGTGATAATGGCGCCAGAAATCCGGAATCAGTTTTTGTTCTTCAGTTCTCAAATTTTGCAGGATGGGGTATTGACAGAGGTTATTCTAACACCTACCAGTTATTTTATGCTTTAAGAGGGCTACAGAATCTTGAAAATACCTATCCGTTTGCCGGTGGCTGGGGACAAGGCAACTCCGTGCCGGAGTCGTTGGTTGAGCAATGGGAACAAGACGAGCCCGACGATGTAAGACTTTGGGCTTCTGTAATGGATATTGAGAAAGAAGTTGTTCCATTAGGCTATCAAAGAGGACAATGGGACTTTGTTCTCGAAAGTAATTACTGGGGTAAAAAGTACAATGGAGTTACTGCCAGAGGAAGTGATGGTAATTTGAAAAATGATTATGGCGTAATTATGTATGGAACATCTGACAACAATCAGCTGTCTCATACCGATGACTTGGTCTATATCCGTTTTGCTGATGTCCTTCTCATGTTGTCAGAGCTGAAAGAAGATGCAACATATATGAATGAAGTAAGAGAACGTGCTGATTTGCCTCCTGTTACCTATTCATTAGAGAATATTCAGAAAGAAAGACAGCATGAATTGGCATTTGAAGGCATAAGATGGAATGATATGAGGCGCTGGGGTGACAGTTACACGAAAACTGCCCTGGAATCACAGGTAGGAGTAGCAGTTTATAACTTTGGAGCTCCAGCTACACATTCAGCCTTACATCCTGACGGATACAGTTCACGCTACGATGCAACAAAAGGCTTCTTCCCAATTCCTCAGAGTCAAATCGACCTTTCCGAAGGCTTACTCGAACAGAATGAAGGGTATAGTCAGTCAGGAGAAGGATTGTATAGAGGTTGGCAAAATTAACCGGAGAAAGCGATATGGTTAGTGAAAAAAACATTATGTGATAAGAATTTTGCCTACAAATAATTAAGAACTTGATTCTTTATATAGCATTGTAATTATATGATTTAATTATAAAAAGCGTCACCAGTATGGTGGCGCTTTTTTTATAACAGGCTTTGCATTCATTTGAGATCAACCGGCTAAATTCCCTCAATTTATCTAAAATTAGAAACAGAATATCCATAATCAGAGGTTCATCTACCCCCCGATGCATAATTTTACCTAAACCAAAACCATAAGACCAGAATGTTGTGTGTAATAGTAAAATGTACAGACAAAATGATTTCCGAGATAGTATCATTCAATATAAAATCGAAGCAGCAGGCCACTATGTTGTTGAAAGAACACCAGAAGTGAGGTAGTGCAGAAATTATAAACCTTATAGAATCTAATTAAAAGAACTTAACAATATCATGAAAAAAATTACTTCCTTATTACTTCCAATTTTTGTAATCATTTTCAGTTTTGGAGTACATGCTCAGGTTGAACAGGCTCCGGCCGGATTCGACGTATTGCAAAATTCCATCGCACATGGAAAAATAGACACAGTGGTGTACACCTCAAAAACAGTAGGTACTGAACGAACCACGCTGGTTTATACCCCTCCCGGCTATTCGGCCGAAAAAAGCTACCCGGTTCTTTACCTTTTGCACGGAATTGGCGGCGACGAATTTGAATGGCTGAACGGTGGCCATCCCGAGATTATATTAGATAACCTGTATGCCGAAGGAAAAGTGGAGCCTATGATTGTGGTGCTACCAAACGGGCGTGCCATGAAAGACGACAGAGCTGAAGGTAATATTATGGCTCCGGATAAAGTACAGGCTTTTGCCACTTTTGAAAAAGATCTTTTGAATGATTTAATTCCTTTTATAGAAAATAAATACCCTGTTATTGCAGATCGTGAACACCGCGCCATTGGCGGTTTGTCGATGGGAGGCGGACAGTCGTTGAACTTCGGGCTCGGAAACCTCGATGTGTTTGCCTGGGTTGGCGGATTTTCTTCGGCACCCAATACCAAACAACCTGCTGAGTTGGTTCCCAATCCAGAAGAAGCCAAAAAGCAACTGAACCTGCTGTTTATTTCGTGTGGCGATAAAGACGGACTGATTAGTTTTAGCAAGCGAACACACGATTATATGAGCGAAAATGATATTCCTCACTATTACTATGTGATTCCCGACGGTCAACACGACTTTAACGTTTGGAAGGATAGCTTGTATAATTATGCGCAGTTGCTGTTTAAGTAGCCAGTCAATGTGCCGCACAAATATTAACCGAATAAAAAAGTAGAATAAATCGATCCATTAAAATGAAGAAAAGAAATTTCAGAAAAAGTTTAACTGCTCAGCTAATTGCTTTAGCCATGTTGTTTTCATTCGTTGCAAGTGGTGCTCAGCCCACAAAAAAAGCTAAAAGCACAAATTCACCTGTGTTTTCCAATTTTGTATATCAGGGCGATGATGATGTATATAAAAAATACCCCTTGGAAGAAGGAGAGTTTTATAGCCCGATTTTGCAGGGCTGTTATCCCGATCCGGCAATAACGCGCAAAGGCGACGATTATTATTTGGTTTGTTCGTCGTTCGCCATGTTTCCGGGCGTTCCGATTTTCCACTCAAAAGACCTGGTAAACTGGACCGACTTGGGAGGCGTACTCGATAATCCTGAAACATTCGATACACACGATTGTGGCATTAGTGCAGGTGTTTATGCTCCGGGTATTACGTACAACCCGTATAACGATACATTTTATATGATTACCACCGCATTTACAGGTGGTTTGAATAACATTATCGTAAAAACAAAAGACCCTAAAAAAGGGTGGGGCGACCCGATTAAGCTGGCTTTCGGTGGTATCGATCCATCGATTTTTTTCGACGACGATGGTAAAGCATATATCGTGCATAACGATGCGCCCGATCCTGGAAAAGAATTGTACAACGGTCACCGTGTAATCAAAATCTGGGAATACGATGTGGAGAAGGATCAGGTTATTGAAGGAACCGATAAAATAATTGTTGACGGTGGTGTTGATTTGTCCAAAAAACCAATCTGGATTGAAGCACCGCACCTGTACAAAAAAGATGGAAAATACTTCCTGATGTGCGCCGAAGGTGGAACAGGCGGCTGGCACAGCGAAGTTATCTTTAAAAGCGACAGCCCGAAAGGACCATTTATTCCTGCGCCAAGTAATCCGATTTTAACGCAGCGCCATTTTCCGAGAGAAAGAGAGAATAAAGTGGATTGGGCCGGTCATGCCGATATTATTGAAGGACCAAATGGCCAGTGGTACGGCGTGTTTTTGGCTGTTCGACCTAACGAAGAGCAACGCGTAAATACAGGCCGCGAAACCTTTATTTTACCGGTCGACTGGTCGGGAGAATTTCCGGTGTTTGTTAACGGGCTTGTTCCCCTGGAGCCCAAACTGGATATGCCAAAAGGTGTAGAGAATAAAACGGGCAAGGACGGCTTTTCCCCGAATGGAAACTTTACTTATGAAGAAGATTTTTCGTCTGACAATTTGGATAAGCGCTGGATTGGCTTGCGCGGACCTCGCGAAGCTTTCATCGAAAAAGCAAAAAACGGTATTCAGATAAATCCGTTTGAAGCGAATGTAAAAGAGGTAAAACCAACTTCTACTTTGTTTTATCGTCAAATGCACAACAGCTTCTCGTATGCTGCTACCCTTGATTATAAGCCTGAATCGGAGAAAGATTTGGCAGGAATCGTGGCCTTGCAGAGCGAAAATGCAAACTATGTATTTGGCGTTACCAAACAAGGTGACGACTATGTATTGGTTTTACAACGCAATTTTAAACGACGTTTCCGTGGTGAAATGGACTCAAAAGTAATTGCAAGCACAAAAATCGAACTCAGCCAACCGCTGCGTTTGCAGGTTTCGGCAAAAGGCGATAAGTACGAATTTTCGTATTCTACCAACGGTGCCGATTTTGTGCGCCTGGGAGAAACTGTTTCGGGCGATATTCTTTCTACCGATGTAGCAGGTGGTTTTACAGGTTGTTTACTCGGATTGTATGCAACTTCGGCTAACGATGCCATTCCTGAATAGGACCATAAATTTGTATGAATAAATAGTTCTGGTGTTGGGCCAAAGTTCGTCTTTGGCTCATCGCCGGAATAGGTTTTTTAGAAAGGCAGTTTAATACTTAACTAAACAAGATGCAAACCAATAAAATTATATCAACCGGACTAATCCTGTTGTTTTCTGTTGCAGCTTTGGCACAACAAATGACTGTAGTATCTCCCAATCAGAAACTTAAAGTTGAGCTTTCGCAATCAGAAAACAGCGCGTTTTCAGCATGGTTTTTAAAAGTAGATTACCGGGCTGATGAAGATTTTACTTCCGTTCTCCCAAAAATCGATTTGGGTTTACTTCGCAACGATCAGGATTTTTCAAAGAAATTGCGCCTTACAAAAGTTGAATCAATCCAATTAATTACCGAAGAATATACCGCCTTACACGGAAAACGTTTGCAGCGAAAAAATACGGCCAACGAAATTACCTTCTGCTTCGAGAATGAAAATAAATCGAAGCTGAACGTAGTTGTTCGGGCCTGGAACGATGGAGTTACTTTTCGTTACGAATTTCCTGAAAAAGAAGGGGCTTTTGTTATTCAGGATGAGTTAACCGCCTATACCATTCCCAATAAAACAAAGCGCTGGCTCGAAGAATTTGACCTTTCAAATGAACGGCTTTATGCCAACAGCGACAGTGCTTCGGTTCAGCAAAACTGGTCGTACCCGGCACTTTTCGAAAGCCCGGAAACGGCTTGTTGGTACCTCATTCATGAAGCCGATGTGGATAGAACGTACTGTGCAACAAAACTGAGCAACTACAGTGTTGCCGAACAATATAAAGTTACGCTTCCGCATCCCGGAGAAGGCGAGGGCGAAGCTTTGCCACAGATTACATTGCCCTGGAAATCGCCCTGGCGCGTAATTGTTATCGGCAGTTTGGCCGATGTGGTTGAATCAACGCTGGTTGATGATGTGTCGAAACCTTCAGTTCTTGAAAACACCGATTGGGTAAAACCCGGTGTGGCTTCGTGGAATTACTGGTCGCATAACCACGGAACAAAAGATTTTAAAACCGTTTGCGAATTTGCCGATCTGGCTGCCGAAATGAACTGGCCATACACATTGCTCGATTGGGAATGGGACCAGATGGGAAATGGCGGTAACCTGGAAGATGCGCTCGAGTATATTCATGCGCTGGGCATTAAACCGCTGATGTGGTATAATTCGGGCATGTTTAAGTGGATTACTTCAACTCCTGTCGACCGGATGAAAACGCATGAAAACCGGATGGAAGAATTTGCCAAACTAAATAAACTGGGAGTTTACGGAGTGAAAATTGATTTCTTTTTAAGCGAAAAGCAATACATGATCGACTACTACCTCGATATTTTAGAGGATGCTGCGCAGTTTAATATCATGGTTTATTTTCACGGCTGTTTGGTGCCGCGTGGCTGGCAGCGTACTTACCCGCACCTGATGACTTACGAGGGAGTTCGTGGTGCCGAATGGTACAACAATGGCCCGGAATTGACTGCTGCTGCGCCCGAACACAACAACGTATTGCCGTACACAAGAAATGTGGTCGGATCGATGGATTATACCCCGGTAACATTTACCAATTCGCAATATCCGCATATTACATCTTATGCACACGAGCTGGCATTAAGTGTTGTATTTGAATCGGGCATCCAGCATTTTGCCGATCGCCCCGAAGGATTTCAAAATTTACCCGATGCTGCACGTACCTTCTTAAAAGAAGTGCCGGTGGTTTGGGACGAAACAAAATTGCTTGATGGTTATCCCGGTAAATTTACCGTAATCGCGCGCAAAAAAGCCGAAAACTGGTACGTTGGCGGCATTAATTCAGATGGAAGAAGAGAAAGACATCAATCGCTTGATTTTGATTTTTTGCCCGACGGGAAAAAATTCAGGTTAACCCTAATTACTGACGGAGAACACGATACCGTTTTTTCAACGCAATACATGGTGGTTGATAACACCAGTTCTATAAATGTGAAAATGCTTCGCAGAGGCGGTTTTGCCGCTGTGCTTAAACCTATTAACGACTGATTTTCAAAAGAAAATGATTACAAATAGTATCAAAAAAACGATTTTGCTTGTGGCCATAACGCTGGGCGTATTTTCAGCATGGGCCCAACAATACCCCTATCAAAACCCCGAATTAAGTTCGGAAGAACGTGCAAAAGATTTGGTTTCGCGATTAACGCTCGAAGAAAAGGCGATATTGATGTGCGACCAGTCGGATGCTATTCCGAGGCTCGGGATTAAAAAATTTAACTGGTGGAGCGAAGCTTTACATGGTTACGCCAACAACGATAATGTAACCGTTTTTCCGGAACCCATTGGAATGGCGGCATCGTTTAACGACGAATTGCTGCTTGAAATTTACGATGCTGTTTCGGATGAAGGACGGGCCAAATACAACGAATGGATCAACGCCGGAAACGAAAACAAACGTTTTCTGAGCCTTTCAGTGTGGACGCCAAACGTTAACATTTTCCGCGATCCGCGCTGGGGACGTGGCCAGGAAACCTATGGCGAAGATCCATATTTAACTTCCAGAATGGGCGTTTCGGTAGTAAAAGGATTGCAGGGGCCGGCCGATGCCAAATACCGGAAACTGCTGGCTTGTGCCAAACACTTTGCCGTGCACTCGGGGCCGGAATGGAGCCGCCACGAGCTTAACCTCAATAACATTAGTCCGCGAGAATTGTACGAAACCTATTTACCCGCCTTTAAAGCACTGGTTCAGGATGCCGATGTGCGCCAGGTAATGTGTGCCTATCAGCGCCTCGACGATGAACCTTGTTGCGGAAGTACCCGGCTGTTGCAACGCATTTTGCGCGACGAATGGGGCTATCAGTACATGGTAGTTTCGGATTGCGGCGCGGTTACCGATTTTTTTACCACACACAATGTGTCGTCCGATGCGGTGCATGCTGCCTCAAAAGCTGTTTTGGCTGGTACCGATGTGGAATGTGTGTGGGAGAATTATCCGTTTATGAATCTTCCCGAAGCGGTTGACCGTGACCTGATAAAAGAAGAAGATATCAATAAAAGTGTAGTGCGTTTGTTAACCGGGCGTTTTGATCTGGGCGATTTCGACGACGATGCCATTGTGCCTTACGCTCAGATTCCGCCATCGGTTTTAAACAACGAGAAACACCGCCAACTTGCACTCGACATGGCCCGGCAAACCCTGACTCTTCTTCAGAATAAAAATAAGGTGTTGCCTTTATCAAAGAAGTCAAAGAAAATTGCTGTGATTGGCCCCAACGCCAACGACGAGCCTATGTTGTGGGGAAATTACAACGGTACACCGGTGCGTACCATTTCAATTCTGGAAGGCATAAAAACCAAACTTCCTGAGCGCAACATTGTGTACGATAAAGCTTGTGATTTGGTAGAAGATAAAGTCACCGAAAGTTATTTCGACCAATGTAGTTTTGAAGGCTTACCGGGAATTAAGGCAAGGTACTGGAACAACCCCGACCGAAAAGGAGAGGTGGTAACAACTGACCAAATTGTAAATCCGATTAAAAAGACCACAGCCGGACAGCACGAATTTGCTTCGGGTGTTAAGCTTGAAGGTTTTTCGGCCGTTTATGAAACGGAGTTTGTCGCCAAATCGAGCGAAGAAATTGTGTTTAAAGGTGGTGCCACCGGACATTATGAATTGCTGGTAAATGGCGAAACAATTTCGGAGTACGACAACTGGCGGACACTTTCTTCTCGAATTCCTTACCCGGTGGAGGCCGGGAAAAAATACAAAATAGAAATCCGCTACGCACAATTAAATAACTGGCAGGCCAATATCGAATTCAACTTTGGAAAAGAAGTGGATGTGGATTATACCGAACTCATCAAAAAACTACACGGTATTGAAATCGTGGTGTTTGTTGGCGGGCTTTCCGGAAACCTGGAGGGCGAAGAAATGCCGGTTTCGTATCCCGGTTTTAAAGGAGGCGACCGCACAAATATAGATCTTCCTGCGGTTCAGCGAAACTGTTTGAAAGCTTTAAAAGAGGCTAGCAAAAAAGTGGTTTTTGTAAACTGCTCAGGTTCTGCAATCGCTTTAACACCCGAAACCGAAACCTGCGATGCTATCCTTCAGGCCTGGTATGCCGGCGAATCGGGCGGACAGGCCATCGCCGATGTGCTTTTTGGCGATTACAATCCTTCGGGAAAACTGCCTGTTACTTTCTACAAAAGTTCTGATCAGCTGAACGATTTTGAAGACTATTCGATGAAAGGACGCACTTACCGCTACATGGAAGATGCCTTGTTTGCCTTTGGTCATGGCCTCAGTTATACCGATTTTGTGATTGGTGAAGCCAGCCTAAGCAAATCAACGATCAGTGCAAATGAAAGCATTCAAATAACAGTTCCGGTTGCCAATAAAGGAACTTACGACGGAACAGAAATCGTTCAGGTGTACGTGCGTAAAGTAGATGATATTGAAGGCCCCATTAAAACGTTGAAAGGCTTTAAACGCCTTGAAGTAGAAAAAGGAAAATCGAAAGATGCCGTGATTGATTTACCGCCATCTTCTTTCGAATTTTACGATTGGGCACAACGCGAAATGACTGTTACACCGGGAGAATACGAGATTTTTTACGGCACCAGTTCGGATAAAAAAGATTTGAAGACTTTAAAAGTGAATATACTTTAGAAAATACCGCAGATGATGAATTCAAAACAAAAAATACTTACAAGCTTTATTGCACTTACGCTGTTTTTTTCAGCGCATGTTTTTGGGCAAAATCCCATCGTTCAAACCTATTACACTGCCGACCCGGCACCGATGGTACACGATGGAACTGTGTATTTATATACAAGCCACGATGAGGATTCAACCGTAAATAACTTTTTTACTATGTACGACTGGCGTTGTTATTCGTCAACCGATATGGTAAACTGGACCGATCATGGAGCAGTGGCTTCGCTGAAAGATTTTGCGTGGCTCGATAAAACAAATGGCGCTTGGGCCCCACAGTGCATCGGGCGTAACGGAAAGTTTTATCTGTACGTTCCCATTCACGGAGAAGGCATTTCGGTGCTGGTAGCCGATTCGCCAACCGGCCCCTTTACCGATCCGCTCGGAAAACGATTAATTGAAACGGATCATATCTGGCAGGACATTGATCCTACCGCGTTTGTCGACGATGATGGACAGGCTTACCTCTACTGGGGAAATCCAAAGTTGTGGTACGTAACGTTAAACGACGATATGATTTCATACGACCAAAGCATTGGGCAAAACGGAGTAGTTTCTGTTGAAATGACTACCGAAGCGTTTGGTTCGCACAAAGGCCGCGATGGTAAACCCGGCCCTTCTTACACCGAAGGCCCGTGGTTTTACAAACGCAACAATTTGTACTACATGGTGTATGCCGCTGCCGGAATTCCCGAATACATTGCTTATTCCACAGCTCCTTCAGCTGAAGGGCCCTGGACTTATCGTGGATTTATTATGGAACGGGCACCACACCTGGCTTTTACAAACCATGCCGGAATTATTGATTTTAAAGGGAAGTCGTATTTCATTTATCACGATCAGGCTTTGTCGGTTAACCAGGGCTTTAAACGTTCGGTTAGTATTGAGGCCTTCGAATACAATCCCGACGGAACTATTCCTGTAATTGTTCCCACAAAAGAAGGTGTTACCGAAAGTGTTGAAAACCTGAATCCGTTTAAACGTGTGGAGGCCGAAACCATCGCCTGGTCGGAAGGATTAAAAACCAAATCGGATGAAACGCTTGGGGTTTATGTCAGCAACATCGATAACAACGATTTCATAAAAATTCGAAGTGTAGATTTTGCTAAAGGCGCTAAAAAGTTTTCCGCAAGTGTGGCTACTGCTAAATCAGGAAGCATCGAAATACGTATCGATAAAATAGACGGAGAATTATTGGGAACTCTTGCTGTTCCCGGCACCGGAGGCAAACAAAACTGGAAAACACTTTCAACCAAAATAAAAGAGGCCAAAGGTGTACACGATGTTTACCTGGTTTTTAAAGGAGATGACAAAGGCTTATTCAGTTTTGATTGGTGGCAATTCAAATAATATTGGGAAAGTGACCTGTAAAATATAAAACGAAGCAAAAACAGACAGAGGATATTTAGATGAAGAAGAGTATAGTGTGGTGTGTGGTGTTGATGATTTTTATGCCAATAAATCAATTGTTGGCATGGGAGGGAATGCCTATGCCAAAACTTCATGTTGAAGGGCGTTATTTGAAAGATTCTACCGGGCACATTGTAAATCTGCATGGATTTGCACAAACCTATTCGCCCTGGTTTAACGAGCAAAATACGCAATGGAACAACTACGATGTTCAGGCGTGCTTAACCTACAATCAGCAAATTATCGATGATATTTCAACCGCCGGATGGGAAATGAACTTTGTTCGTTTACACATGGATCCATACTGGAGCAATACTCCCGGTTGTTCGGGACGATACGAAGGCGAAGAGTGTTTTAGCGAAACGCGTTTTGTAAAATACCTCGACGAAGTTTTTGTACCCATGGCCGAATATGCAGTTACAAAGGGGCTGTATGTGGTTATGCGGCCTCCCGGTGTATGTCCCGAAGACATCGAAATTGGTGGTGTTTACCAGGAATATCTGCTGAAGGTTTGGGACATTGTTGCGCAACATCCTAAATTGAAAAATAATCCGAACATCATGTTCGAGTTGGCCAACGAACCAATTCATATACTTGGTCCTGAGGGAACATACGGATCAGGAACGCAGGGGCATTTCGATAACCTGAAAACCTATTTTCAGGCCATTGTTGATACCATTCGGGCCAGTGCAGATAATATTCTTTGGATACCGGGGCTGGGTTATCAGTCGCAATATTCGGGGTATGCCATTAATCCGATCGAAGGCGAAAATATTGGTTATGCCGTTCACGTTTATCCGGGCTGGTTTAACAGCGGAAACGGATACGAGCCTTTCCAACGAGGCTGGGACGAGCAGGTTCAGCCGGTGGCCGACTTTGCCCCGGTAATGGTAACTGAAATGGATTGGGCACCGGAGAAATATGAATCGTCGTGGGGAAAAGATATTACCGGTACTGCGGGCGGCGAAGGTTTTGGTGCCAACTTCAAAAAAATTACCGATGAATGTGGCAATGTAAGCTGGTTGCTTTTTACGGATCCCAATTTACTGGCCGATTTTACAGGCATTGCTCCGGCAGCCGGCGAAGAATATACGTTTTTGAACGATCCTGAAGCGTGCCCCTGGCCAATTTATCAGTGGTTTAAGGACTACAGACAGGAATACGATTTTGAAGGGGCATCAACTGATTATTTAACACTTACCGATCTGATTGTTGAAAATGGTGAGTCCTTATCGGTGATGACGAGCAGTTCAACAAGTTTAACAGTAAATGCTGTTTTTGCTGATGGACACACGGAGAATATCAGCTCTCTTGCAGAATACACAATTGACAAACCCGAAATTGTGCAGGCGTTTAGGGGCCGGATTCATGCCCTGAAAGATGGTGACGCAAACATTACGATTTCTTACACCGGACCGGGCGGAAACAAAATGCAGGCAACAGTGCAGGTTAATGCCAGCACATTTCCGTTAACCAACGAGGTGTTTAACCCCAATATCTGGGAAAACGGCACCTTCGACGAAACAACCGGAACGCTCGTTACCGGGCAATATGGTTTTGGAGGCTGGTACTACAGTAGCGGTGTCGATCTTTCAAACTATAAATACCTGGTAGTAAAACTGGGAAATGCAAATGCCTGTGGTTTTTCGTTCCGTTTATACGATGAAAACAGCTACTGGACAACACCCGGAATATTTGATATTGGTAACGAAGACCAGGTAGTGGTTTCGCTCAACAATATGTACAAAGACGGAACAACCACTAAAATGGATCCGTCGCAAATTTATTACGTTGGTTTCTGGTCAAGTGGTGGTTGCCCGCTAGTCATTGATGATGTTTACCTCACTAACGACGAAAATTACGCAAAACCTACCGGAATAGATGATCTTTTCCCGATCGATTCAGAACCCGAATTTATTGACGTTTACACCATTACCGGTGCAAGAATACGTTCGCAGGTAAAACGCTCTCAGGCAACAAAAGGGCTAAAAGAAGGGATTTATATTGTTGGCAGAAAGAAAGTTGTTGTGGTAGGAAACAATTAAAACATAAGCTTATGAACTTTAACTATTTTAAAAATATAGCAGGAACAGTAACCCTCGCGCTGCTGCTTGTTATTGCTGTAAATGGTTTTGCTCAGAACGGCAATTCTGATGAAAACGAAAGCATTTACCGTGATTTTAAAACCGAATTGATGTGGAAAGCCAATGTGAAAATTGGTACCATGATAAATGTTGGCGAAAGTAAACGCGGAACACGTCGTGTGATTCCGATTACCGGTGGCACATTTAGCGGACCAAAAATAAAAGGCGAAGTTTTGCCCGGCGGGGAAGACTGGCAGTTGGTTCGCCCCGATGGCGATACCGAGCTGTATGCCCGTTATTTAATGAAAACTGATGACGGCACGGTATTTCAGATTCTAAACAAAGCATTAATGCATGCTCCTGCACCAAGAGAAGAAGGTGGCTTTTATGTGAAATCGGTAATCGACATTGAAGCGCCCGTAGAAAGTCCGTACGACTATTTAAACCACGCCATATTTTTAGGAACACTCGAAATGCCCCAGTTAAAACCCAACGAAGCGCCTTATGTGATTATTGGGGTTTACAAAGTGTTGTGAAAAAAGTGGGGATAGTCGGGAGTTATGGGTAATAGAACGAAAATGCAAATATTGATAAAAAGACATATAGAAAGTGGAGTGATAATAGAAAGAGAAAAATGTTTAAAATCTCTTTCTGAGTCTGGACTTATTATTACAGATACTGAGAATATGTGTTTTAAGGGGAAACATAATCTCACAACTGACATGAGGCAAAATTGGAGAAAACTGTTTTATATTTCTTTGCAAGGACAAGTTCAAATTGATAATAACAATGGTATAATCAAGTGGTATTTGAATATTGACTCAATAATTTTAAAAATACTTTTAACATGGGGTATTACAACGATTGGAATGATACTCCTCATCCAAATAGGATGGAAAAGCGCACTATTTGCTGGAGCAATAATTGGGTTCATACTTTTTGTTATAAATCGAATTAGTGCAGGTAGCCAAATCGATATGATTACTGAGAAATTAAAAAAGAATTAAACTACAGTTCAACAAATTGTAATATGGCAGGCGGGATTTCAGCGGTCTGGCAAGTCAAACCTTGCGCCCGCTTTCCTGCGGGTCTGACAGGATTTCACTTCGACATCCCGCCTGACCATTTACAAGTGACCGGTAAAGTAAGAACTAAAGAACAGATTAAACCATGAATAAACTTTTATACATATTGCTAATTGTATCAGTTGTAATCACTGATACGAAGCATTTGTGTGCCCAAACAAAACTGTATTCCAATGAATTTCCTTTAAGCGACGTTCAACTGCTGGATGGCCCGTTTAAAAAAGCACGCGACCTGAATATAGAGGTTTTGTTGCAATACGATGCCGATCGCTTTCTGGCACCCTACCGCAAAGAAGCCGGTTTGGATCCCCGCAAACCAACCTATCCGAACTGGGAAGGACTCGATGGCCATGTTGGCGGCCATTACTTGTCGGCTATGGCAATGAACTATGCGGCAACCGGTAACAAAGAGTGCAAGCGCCGAATGGATTACATGTTGAAAGAGTTAAAGGAATGTCAGGAAGCCAATGCGGTAAATAACCCGGAATGGGGCGTTGGCTATGCCGGCGGTTTCCCGAATAGCGCCAAACTTTGGTCAACATTTAAAAAAGGCGATTTTGGAGTGTATTTTGGTTCGTGGGCGCCCTTTTACAACCTGCATAAAATGTTTGCCGGTTTGCGCGATGCCTGGTTGTATGGCGAAAGCGAAGAGGCCAAAAATATGTTTCTGAAATTCTGCGACTGGGGAATTAACCTGACAGCAGATTTGTCGGATCAGCAGATGGAAACAATGCTGGGGATGGAACATGGCGGAATGAACGAAGTTTACGCAGATGCCTACCAGATTACCGGCGATGAAAAATACCTGACTGCTGCAAAGCGCTTTTCGCACCATAAATTCCTGGAGCCCTTATCAAATGATATCGATAATCTTGATAATCAGCACGCAAATACTCAAATTCCAAAATTTATTGGTTTCGGGCGTATTGCCGAGCTTAACAACGATGAACAATACCGTGAGGCGGCACGCTTCTCATGGGAAACCATTACCCAAAACCGTTCGCTGGCTTTTGGCGGAAACAGCCGCCGCGAGCACTTTCCAAGTGAAAGTTCGTGCATCGATTTTGTGCATGTAAACGACGGACCCGAGTCTTGCAATTCGTACAACATGCTCAAACTCACCGAAGATTTGTTTCGTATTTATCCCGAGGCGAAATATGCCGATTATTACGAACGTACCCTGTTCAATCACATTCTTTCCACACAACATCCCGAACATGGCGGCTATGTTTATTTTACGCCGGCGCGCCCGCGTCATTACCGTGTGTACTCGGCGCCAAACGAGGCCATGTGGTGCTGCGTTGGAACCGGAATGGAAAATCACGGACAGTACAATCGTTTTATTTATACGCATTCAGATGACGACTTGTACCTGAATTTGTTTGTGGCCTCGGAACTCAACTGGAAAGAAAAAGGCATTCAGCTAAAACAGGAAACAACATTTCCTTATTCAGAACAAACAAAACTTACCATAACAAAAGGTACTTCAGTGTTCCGTTTAAAAGTAAGGTATCCGGCTTGGGTAAAAAACGGAGCGCTGAATATTAAAGTAAACGGCGAAGCGCTTGAATATAATTCTCAACCTTCTTCCTACATCAATATCGACCGAACATGGAAAAAAGGCGATGAAGTAGTAATTGAATTGCCTATGCAAAGCACCATCGAGCATTTGCCAAATGTGACCGAATACATTGCTTTTATGCACGGGCCAATTCTGCTGGGAGCAAAAACCGGAACCGAAGATTTGAGAGGATTGATTGCTGACGATGGCCGCTGGGGACAATATTCAAGTGGTCAATATTTACCGGTCGACAAAGCACCAATTTTGGTGGAAGACGATATGGAGAACCTGGGCGACAAACTGGAGCCGGTTGATGGGAAGCCGCTTCATTTTAAGCTGAATGTGAAAATGGTGAATCCAATGGATTTAACACTTGAACCGTTTAGCCAGATTCACGATGCAAGATACATGATGTATTGGCTCGCTTTAACCAACGATGGTTACCAGGCATATGTGGATTCGCTTGCTGCTAACGAACAGGCCAAACTGGCCATCGAAAAGCGAACTGTTGATTATGTGGCTACCGGCGAACAACAACCTGAAACCGACCATGCCATGCAGCAGGAAAGATCAAGATCGGGAAATAACCAAAATCAATTTTACCGCGAAGCCGCAAGTGGCGGTTATTTCAGTTACGATTTTGCAACCAATTCCGAAACAAACCTGAGCCTCTTTGTGCGTTACTGGGGAGCAGAGTGGGGAGGCCGCAAATTCAATATTTATATCGACGATGAAAAGGTGGTAACCGAAGACAATACTGGTCGCTGGGAGATTTCCGCCTTTCAGGATATTGTGTATTCAATTCCCAATTCAATGGTAGAAGGTAAAAGCAATGTACGGATAAAGTTTGAAGCGCTTCCCGGAAATACAGCCGGTGCAGTGTATGAGATTCGCTTGTTACGGACTGAACTAAAAGACTAAGAAATTTGATTGAAAAATAAAATATAAGATCATGAAACGAGTCCCGAATTATCGGAGCGAGTTCCATGTTATACCTTTAAAACAAACAATTTTAACAGAATGAAAGGAGCATGGTCTAAGGAACACAAAAGGACATAAATAAATTGTCATGTGAGTTCCACGGGTATCGACCATCAAATATTAAGCAGATATCATATGTGTTTGAAATACAAAATAATAACTTAATTATATTCAAGTGAAAAAATACACTACTATTCTACTGATTCTTGTGCTGGTCGCCTTTCAAGCGGGTCTGGCGCAGGCACAAAAAGCTATTAATCCGGTTATTTATTCGGATGTACCCGATATGTCGATGATACGTGTTGGCGATAATTATTACATGAGTAGCACCACCATGCACATGGCGCCCGGCGTGCCCATTATGAAATCGACCGACCTGGTAAACTGGGAAATGGTAAGTTATGCTTACGATACACTTGGCGATGTTGATGCGCTTAATCTCGATAACGGCCAGCGTGCTTACGGAAAAGGTTCGTGGGCCAGCTGTATCCGTTCCCACAACAACAAATTTTATGTGTCAACCTTTTCAAGTACCACCGGAAAAACCTACATCTTTTCAACAAACGACATTGAAAAAGGTAAGTGGGAACAAATTTCGTTTCAGCCAAGTTTGCACGACCATACCCTGTTTTTCGACGACGATGGGAAAACTTACATCATCTGGGGAAATGGCAAATTAATGATGGCCGAACTGGAAGCTGATCTTTCAGGGGTGAAAGACGGTACCGAACAGGTATTACTTGAAAATGCCAGTGCTCCGGCCGGCGAAAATATAATGCTGGGTGCCGAAGGTTCGCAACTCTTTAAGGTGAATAACAAATATTACCTCTTCGATATTACCTGGCCGCGAGGCGGAATGCGCACGGTTGTTGTTCACCGGGCCGATAAAATTACAGGTCCCTGGGAAGGTCGTGTGGCCCTTCAGGACAAAGGCGTTGCACAGGGCGGTTTAATCGACACTCCCGATGGAAAATGGTTCGCTTACCTCTTCCGCGATAATGGCTCGGTAGGCCGCATTCCGTACCTGGTACCTGTAAAATGGGAAGACGGATGGCCTGTTTTGGGTGTTGATGGAAAAGTTCCCGATGAACTGGATTTACCGGCAAGCAAAGGTTTAATCCCCGGAATTGTAAACTCCGATGAATTTACCCGCAAAAAGAACGACGCTGATTTGCCGTTGGTTTGGCAATGGAACCACAACCCGGTAAATGAGCTTTGGTCGGTACACGACCGCAAAGGATACCTGCGATTGACTACCGGCCGCGTGGACGAAAGCTTTGTGTATGCAAGAAACACACTGACTCAGCGAACTTTTGGTCCCGTAAGTTCGGCCAATACTTTAATGGATGCTTCGAACATGAAAGATGGCGATTATACCGGATTGTGTGCTCTGCAAAGAAAGTACGGACAAGTGGGTGTAAAAATGACCGGCGGCGAGAAATTCATTTACATGATAAGCAACGAAACCGAAACACCGGTGGAATTGGAAAGTATTCCGCTAACACAAAACGAAGTGTATTTTAAAATCGACTGCGATTTCCGCGAACGAAAAGATATTGCCCGTTTTTATTACAGTCTCGACGGGAAAAACTGGACAGCAATTGGCGGCCCGCTAAAGATGGAATATACCCTGATGGAACATTTTATGGGCTATCGTTTTGGGCTGTTTAACTACGCTACGAAAAATACAGGAGGATACGTCGATTTCGATTATTTCAGAATCACTGATAAGATTTCAGCTGACACTCAGAATAAATAAACTGTATGATCAAAAAAACTAAATCAAAAATGTAAAACAATGAAACTTAAAACTTATGTTCTTCTACTGGCTGCCCTGTTGGTAGTTCAGTTAAAAGGATTTTCGCAAGATCCGAATTTCCATATTTATCTCTGCTTCGGGCAGTCGAATATGGAAGGAAATGCACGTATTGAAGCGCAGGATACTGTTGACGTAGATCCCCGCTTTCAGGTGATGTCAATCATCGATTGTTCCGAACTGGGCAGAACTAAAGGAAACTGGTACACGGCAGTACCTCCTTTGTGCCGTTGCAAAACAGGTTTAACGCCTGCCGATTATTTTGGCAGAACCCTGGTTGAAAATCTGCCAAAACACATTAAGGTTGGTGTAATTAATGTTGCCGTTGGCGGTTGTAAAATTGAATTGTTCGATAAGGATAGTTGTGAATCGTATGTGGAAACAGCTCCATTTTGGATGAAGGGCATGTTAAAACCATATGATAATGACCCTTATAGCCGTTTGATTGAAATGGCCAAACTGGCTCAAAAAGATGGTGTGATTAAAGGTATTTTGTTGCATCAGGGCGAGTCGAATACCGGCGATTCGTTATGGACTGAAAAAGTTAAAGTTGTATACGAAAAACTGGTTGCCGATTTGGGGCTTCAGGCCGAAAATGTGCCTTTGCTGGCCGGTGAAGTGGTTGGCGATGATCAGAATGGACAGTGTGCAAGTATGAATAAAATTATTGCCACGCTGCCCGACGTAATTCCCAATGCACATGTAATCCCATCGGTTGGATGTCCGCAACGTGGCGACGGCCTGCACTTTACCGCTGAAGGTTACCGCATGTTAGGAAAACGCTATGGTTTACGAATGCTTTCACTGCTTGATTATAAAAGTGCTGCGCCAAAAGTTATCAGAGGCGAGGGTGCTCCCCGGGCAAATGTGGGGCAACGAAACTTCGGAGGAATGATGCTTCCCGGTGGTCAACGCCCACCAAGACCTCCTCGTCCGGAACCCGAAATAAAAACTGTTTCGCTGGATGAAATTTCCATGAGCGACCCTTTTATTTTTCCTGATAAAACAACACAAACGTATTATTTAACCGGAACAGGTGGCCGCCTTTATAAAAGTAAAGACCTGAAAATGTGGACCGGCCCGTATTCTATAATCGACCTCACCGGAACCTGGATGGATGGCAACTTTGTTGCTGCAGCCGAGATTCACCAGTTTGGCGATAAATATTACCTGGCCGGAACCTGGAACGACCACGGGAACCCGATCGAACATGTTGCGCGCCGTTATACAGTGCCTACCAACCAATCTCAGCTTTTGGTTGCCGACTCGCCCGAAGGCCCTTACAAACCACTGGTTCAGGAGTATGATTTTTGCCTTGGTCCACGCGATTGGGATATCATTGATGGAACGCTTTACGAAGAGAACGATACCGTTTACATGGTTTTTGTGCACGAGTGGACACAACTGATTGATGGTACAATGGATTACATGCCGCTTTCAAAAGATCTGACGCACCGGACTGCAGAGCCAACCACCATGTTCCGGGCCAGTGAAGCGCCCTGGTCGAAAGAAATGAACAGCATTGGTGAAGCGACTTTTGGTATGAAAATGCCGGGCTGGGTAACCGACGGACCTCAATTATTCAAAACACAAACCGGAAAATTGGGAATGCTTTGGTCGAGCTGGGGCGATAGTCGCTATGCACAGGGTATTGCCTATTCTGAATCGGGAAGTATAAAAGGCCCCTGGGTTCAGGAAGAGGATTCGTTTAAAGGCGATAACTCCGGCCACGGGATGATCTTCACAACGTTCGATGGCGAGCGGCTTTTTATCATTCATCATGCCGAAGAAAAAGGCCCTCGAAAACCTCAGGTTTATAAAATCGACGACTCAGGAGATAAACTCATTCTGGGTAAAAGATACAAACTGTAATTCAAATCAATAAACCAATAAAATAATCATGAGAAAATTATATATAACATTGGCTGCAATCTTGCTTTGCAGCGTGGTTTCAGCCCAGTTTGCGGGCATGCAGCCTGGACAAAAAACCGAACCACTACCCGAAGGTTTCAAACCGTCTTCAACAAATACTTTTTTGGCGCGTTATCCGGCGGTAAATGCCGAAACACGCGAAGCTATTTTTAAAGTGGTGGCACCTACAGCACAAAAAGTGCAGGTAGATCTGGCCGGGAAAAAATACGACATGACCAAAGATACCAGTGGTGTTTGGACCTGCAAGTCGGATCCGCAGGTGGTTGGTTTTCACTACTATGCTATCTTGATTGACGGAGTGGCTGTGATGGATCGAAATAGCGAAGCATTTTTTGGAAGCAACTGGGAATCGTCGGGTATTGAAATTCCCGAAGGCCCCGAAGGCGATTATTACCGTTTCAACAAGAGTATTCCGCACGGACAGATTCGTTCCATTCATTACTGGTCGGATATTAACGGTTTGGAGCGCCATATTAATGTGTATGTTCCTGCCGAATACGAAGCCAATCCGAACAAAAAGTACCCGGTTTTGTACCTCGTTCATGGCTGGGGCGAAGATGAAAATGGCTGGTCGGTACAAGGTCACATGGCCAATATTATGGACGGATTGATTGCTGCCGGAAAAGCAGAACCTATGATTGTGGTGATGCCAAGTGGCGATATCAAAACCAATTCCGATGTACGCGAAGCTTCAGGAAACGTAACCGAAATATTTGCCAAAAATCTGGTGCCATATATCGATAAAACCTTCCGCACTAAAACCGACAGGGAAAACCGTGCTATGGCCGGATTATCCCGTGGTGGTTTCCAAACCACAATGACCGTATTCAGCAACATGGATATGTTTGGATGGATGGGAACATTCAGCGGATTTTTTGTTCGTGGTGATGCCGTTGATGCTTTTAACGGTGTGTTTAAAGATGCTGAGGCATTTAATTCAAAAATGAATCTTCTTTTTATTAGTACTGGTACTGAAGAACGGAATCCGAAAGATCAGGTACTCGAACTCAAAGAACACGGTATTGATAATATCGTATTTCACGAATCTCAGGGCACAGCTCACGAATGGCTGACCTGGCGACGGGCATTGAATGAATTTGCACCGCTACTTTTCAAATAATTGAAACATTCAATACTCAGGAAAATGTTTAATAAGAACAACAAATTCATAAAAAGAAGCCTGTTTGTTTTTGCGGGAGTTTTAGCCATTGGACTATTTATGGCCTTAAAACCTGCTGATGATAAAACGCTGGTTTCTAAAATGCCAATCTACCTGAATACGGCATATTCGTTTGAGGAACGTGCCGCAGATCTCGTTTCGAGGCTGACACTGGAAGAAAAACAAAGCCAGCTTGGAAACAATATGGCACCCGTACCAAGGTTGGGGGTAAAAGCTTATAATACCTGGAGTGAAGCACTACACGGTGTATTGGGTTTTGCTGATCCCGGTGCCGGGATTCAGGGACCAACATCCTTTCCCAATAGCGTGGCGCTGGGTTCTGCGTGGGATCCCGAGCTAATCCAGCGAGAGGCTAAAGCTATTTCTGACGAAGCCCGTGCTATAAATGCCACCGGAACAAAAGGACTTACTTATTGGTCGCCGGTGGTTGAACCGATTCGCGACCCGCGATGGGGAAGAACAGGTGAGTCGTATGGCGAAGATCCGTTTTTGGTGTCACAAATTTCAGCGGGTTTTGTTCGAGGTTTGATGGGGGATGACCCGAATTACCTGAAAACCGTGCCAAGTGCCAAACATTATCTGGCTAACAACAGCGAATTCGACCGGCATGTAAGCAGCTCGAACATGGACAGTCGCGATATGCGCGAATTCTACCTGGCACCCTACAAAAAACTGATTGAAGAGGACGATTTACCTTCCATTATGTCGTCGTACAACGCGGTAAACGGCGTGCCAACTTCGGCAAGCCCGTATTATCTGGACACGATTGCCCGCAGAACCTACGGAATGAAAGGTTACATTACCGGCGACTGTGCTGCCATTGAAGACATTTATACCGGTCACTATTATGTTGAAACCGGTGAAGAGGCAACTGCAGAGGGTTTAAAAGCCGGCGTTGATTCCGATTGTGGAAATGTGTACCAGCGCAGCACTATCGATGCGTATAATCAAGGCCTGATTTCGATGGCCGATATCGACAGGGCACTGCTAAACATTTTTACTATTAGAATGAGAACCGGGGAGTTTGATCCGCCGTCACAGGTTCCGTATGCGCTGTTCCCGCCAACAACCGTTAACTCGGAGGCGCACCGACAGCTGGCGAAAGAAATTGCCACAAAAACTCCAGTGTTGATGAAGAACGATGTGTTGGCAGCAACCAATAGGCAGGCGCTTCCATTATTCCCAAAAGAGTTAAGTAAAATTGCTCTGATCGGGCCACAGGCCGACGAAGTGGAACTTGGCCCTTATTCCGGACGACCGGAAGCCGATAATATGATTTCTCCGCTTAAAGGAATTGAAAAATACCTGGAAGAAAAGGGATATAATACCGAGGTGGTGCATAGTTCAGGAGGAAATACTTTAAGTAAAAGTAACCTGTTGTATGTGGCAAATTTTGAGCTTTATAAAAGTAACGGTTCAGTTAGTAAACATGATGCTACAAAATACTCTGCAGCCTCAGCAGGAATAACCGTGGGCTCAGGAATGGGCGAAACCGTGCAGGTGAGAACCATTGACGATGGCTCGTGGACAGCCTACGAAAACATTGATCTGGCGGATGTCGACAGCATGGGAATTGTGGTGAATATTCCAACAGAAGGTGGAATTATTGAAGTTAGAGTAGGTTCGCCCGACGGAAACCTGGTGGCTACTTTAAACGCTACCGTTGCTTCAGGAAAACGCGCCGGGGGTGTATATGGCGGTGGCAGCATGATGAAAATGAAGGTGAATAAACTGGGTGTTACCGAAGCGCAAACCTTATATTTCTGTTACTCGGCACCCAACGATGCTCCGATTGATGACGCAACCATTGAAACGGCTAAAAATGCCGATGTGGCTGTGGTGTTTGTTGGTACCGATGAAAAAACAGCTACGGAAGAGGCCGACCGTCTGACCTTGTTGCTTCCGGGTAACCAGGTTGATCTGATTAAAGCGGTGGCAGCCGTAAATCCGTATACCATTGTTGTTATGCAAACGCTGGGATGTGTGGAGGTTGAGGAATTCAAGCACCTGCAAAATATTCCCGGAATTATCTGGGTAGGTTACAACGGACAGGCGCAGGGCGATGCCATTGCAAGCATTTTGTTTGGCGATGCCAATCCCGGAGGAAAACTCAATGCGACCTGGTACAAATCGTTGAACGATCTTCCGCCAATTACCGATTATACACTTCGCGGTGGAGCCAACAAAAATGGCCGGACATTGTGGTATTTTGATAAAGATGTTTCTTACGAATTCGGATACGGATTGTCGTATACCACGTTTGAATACAGTAATTTCAGAATCAGCAAAAATAAAATTACACCAAACGATAAAATTACCATCAGCGTTGATGTTAAAAATACCGGGATTTACGATGGCGACGAAGTGGTTCAGGTTTACATGACAACTCCTGAAAGTCCTGCAGAACTGGAGCGCCCGATCAAACGACTGAAAGGATTTCAGCGTGTTACCATTCCGGTGGGGCAAACCAAAACTGTTGACATCGACATCAACTGTGCCGATCTCTGGTTTTGGGATTTGGAAAAGGATAAAATTACCTACGATCAGGGAAATTATGTCTTCGAAATCGGAACATCCTCAAAAGCTATTAAGGGAACAGTTAGTGCCACCATGAGTGGAAAGGCAATTCCCGAGATTAAAACCGTAGTCGCTGATTGTGGCACGGTGGTACTCCGAAAAGGCGAGAGTGCACAAACCAGCGTTACCGCAGCTTTGACCGACGACAGTTTCTACGACATTTCGAAGGCAAAAGTGGTGTACAGTTCCAATAATCCGCTTGTCGCTGAAGTGGATAAAAACGGAAAAGTTATGGCAACAGGAACCGGCGTTGCTACCATCTTCGCCCATGTTACGGTTAACGGAAAAACAAAATCCGACGGTTTCCCCGTAAAAGTTATGCCCGATCTGAAAGCGGCATCAATTAAAGTAAACAACAAAGCGGTGAAAGGATTCAGCCCGGAAACGAAACAATATAGTTTCCTGATAAAAAGCAGTTCTGACAAAGCGCCTGTGGTTGAGGTCTCGGCAAACGATGCCAATGTTGAAGTAAAGATTGAGCAGGCTGTTGGCGTGCCGGGAACCGCAGTCATTTCGCTGATCGATCACATTACTTTCGATAAAAATGAATATGCCGTGAATTTTGGCGTGGCCTCAGAAAGCGACGAGTTTGAAGCAGCAGAATTGGGCAAGCAGTGGAATATTGTTCGTAAAAAAGCGGACAACCTGAGCTTAACAAAACAAGGAGGCTCGCTGGTGATCACCAGTGCCAAAGGTGGAATTGCAGGCGAAAGTAACGATGCTGAAAACATGATTTTACAAAGTGCCAACACCGACTGGATCATAGAAACAAAAATTGTTTGCTCGCGAAAACCAACAGGATTTTCTGAAAATGCAGGCTTGGTTGCCTACCAGGACGACGACAATTTTGTGAAAATGGTGTACAAAGCCAGTTTTGGAAGAAGAGGGTTTGGACAAGGGGCAGGTGAGCAACCCGGTGCTGTTGAACTTTCGGTTGAAAATGGTGGTGATGAAAAATCGACAGTAAACATCAGTATGGCTGACATTATAAAAGATGACAACACACTGGTGCTGAAACTGGTGAAAAAAGGAGATGCCTACACCGCTTACTGCTCGGCCGACGGAAAGAAATTCGAAGAAGTTGGAAAGGCCCATGTTGTGCTGAAAAATATTCAGACAGGGATGTTGGCTTGCGACGGCGTGATGCCTGCCCGCATGGCACGTTTCAGAAGGTTTATGCCGCAAAACAATCAGCCAAAATCACCGTTTGAAGTGGCATTTGATTATTTCAGAGTTGAAAACAGTGGGTTAAAATAAACACTTTTTACATATTATGAGACGAAGAAACCTGATATCAAAACGATTACAAGCGCTGATAATCGTGCTTGCTGGTTTTGGTATTGGGTTTTCTTTTCCTTCTGATTTTAATGTAAAAAAAGAAACGGACAACATCTCGGTTGTAGCCTTCGGCGATGGATTCATAGCTGTTTCAGAAAAAGGTAGTATTAACTGGATTTCAGGTGATGGCAAGATTGTGCAGTCTGAAACCATTCCGGATGTAAAATTCAACACTGTTACTGCCAACGAGAAATACCTGGTTGCTGCGGGTCGCAATGGGGCAATTTATTGTGCAAAAGAGGATAGAGTTTTTAAACCAATTCGCTCGGAGACAGTCAAAAACGTTAATTGTCTGACTTTATTCAAAAACAAAGTTTTGGCAGGCTATAATTCAGGAGAATTACGAATCGGGTCTTTAGACCAAAAACTGGAATTTGCCAACGTGGAATTAACAGGAAACATTCAATCCTTATCATCAAACGAAGCTTATTGTTATGGACTTACCGACCATGGCGAGATTTTTTATACCAGCAACGGAACAGAATGGAACGTAATTGATTTTAATGAAATGTACATAGGGTATTACCAAACGTGTACGTTCAGTAAAATACTGGTTACCCAAAATCAAATTGCAGTGGTGGGTGAAAATACCGATGGAGAACCTGTTTTGTATTTCTCATCAAAAGGAAGCGTTTGGAGCGAACGCCCGCTGTTATACACTGATGAGGATGGTTTTAAAGCAAAACTAAATGAAGTGCCCCGTGATATTTTTTATGATGCAATGCACGATCAGTACCTCTTATTGCTGGCACAGGGCAAACTAATGACCATTCCAGCCTGCTCGCATTGCCATCAGTTATACAGAATTACGGACGCCGAAATTTATGTAATCTCGGGAAACAACAAAAACATAATTCTTGTAGGGGAGAATAACTATGTACAACTACTAAATACTGAATTACTGTGAGTTTAGAAGAATGAAAACCTAACAATAAACAATAATTATTCGCCGGCTACATACCGTCGAAGCAATAACCAAACAAATGAAAAAAATAGTAAAACTTACCTTTTGTCTGATGGCAGTTTCATTGCTTTCAGCAGCAGCATCTGCGCAACAAAATGCCCGTATCAAAATAGATATCGACCGGCAGATTGACACCATCGACCCAAACATTTACAGTGCTTTTGTTGAACCGATTCGCACTGTGGTGTACGGAAGTATTTACGATCCTGAATCGCCGTTTGCAGACGAAAACGGCTTTCGTCAGGATTTTATTGATTTGTTAAAAGAATTGAATGTTCGCAGTGTTCGCTGGCCCGGCGGAAATTTTGTTTCGGGCTACAACTGGGAAGACGGAATAGGGCCAAAAGACCAGCGTCCGGCAAAACGCGATTTGGCCTGGAACCAAATTGAATCGAACCAAATGGGAACCGACGAGTACGCCAAATTATGCAGCCTGATTGGGGCTGATAATTTCCTTTGTGTAAACGGCGGTACCGGAACGCTCGATGATGCCCGCCATTGGGTGGAATATTGCAACGGCGAAGCCGGAACTTATTATGCCGATCTGCGGATAAAATATGGCAACGAAAAACCTTTCAATGTAAAATATGTGGGTCTGGGGAACGAAATCGACGGCCCGTGGCAAATGGGACAGAAAAGCGCCGAAGACTACTGTAAATGGGCGTTGGAAGCCGGAAAACTGATTAGCCTGCTGGATGAAGATGTGAAATTGGTGGCATCGGGCGCTTCCTTGTACCGCCCCGGAAACGATTGGGTAGATTGGAACGAGTATGTTCTGGATAAAATGATTGGAAAAATTGATTATTTATCGGTACACCGCTATGCAACCGAAGCGCTGCCTGGTGGTCGTGCTAACAAAGTTTTTTCCGACCACATGTCGTTGGGATTGGATATTGATGAGAAAATTGAAACCACACAGGCACTCATCAAAAAAGCCATGGTGAAATCGGAATCCGAACGTCCGGTTTATATTTCTTTTGATGAATATTCGCCCGGTTTTGGCGGACTGCTCAGTTCGCTGATGTTGGCGCAGCATTTGAATTCTTTTATCCGTCATGCCGATGTGGTGAAAATGGCCAACATAACCATGATTACCAACCTGGTGGGCAATTCTCCGGAAGGCGATTTTAAAAACTCAGTATTCCATACTTTTTCGCTTTACTCGCACAATGCCCTGGGCACCGCACTCGATGTAAAAACCATTTGCGATGATTACGACAACGAGGTTTTCAATAACATTCCTTACCTCGATGTAACAGCGGTTTTAAACGAAGCAGACAATAAAGTGATTATAAATGTGGTAAACCGCCACGAAACCGATGCCATTGAAACCAATATCGATTTGCAAAGTGGTGAATACACCGGAAAAGCAACGGCAAACCTGATCAATGCTGAATCGATTGACACCAGAAATACAAAAGATGCGCAACCTGTTCAGGTAGAATCAGAACAGGTAAGTTTTAAAGGAAATACCTTGTTATACAGTTTCCCGGCGCATTCATTTACACAAATCGAAATTCCTATTAAATAATTAATACTCCAATATTAGATTATGAATTTTAAACGATCAACATCCATCATTTTAATACTGTTTTCGTTGTTTGCACTGGCTTTTATTCCACAAAGCCAAATGGCAAAGCAACCTATTTATCTCAACACGGCGTACTCGTTTAAAGAGCGCGCCATCGACCTTGTTTCGCGGATGACTCCCGAAGAAAAGCAAAGTCAGTTGGGAAATACCATGCCACCTATTCCGCGGCTTGGCGTTAATCATTACGATGTTTGGGGCGAGGCACTTCACGGAATAATGGGCCGAAACAACAACAGCGGAATGACAGCCACTTCGTTTCCAAACAGTGTAGCCGTAGGTTCCACCTGGGACCCGGAGCTGATTAAACGCGAAACAAAAGTAATTTCCGACGAGGCACGTGGATTTAACCACGACCTGATTTTTACTCTTACCTACTGGTCTCCGGTAATTGAACCGGCCCGCGATCCGCGTTGGGGAAGAACTGCCGAAACTTTTGGCGAAGATCCTTTTTTGGTTTCTGAAATCGGGAAAGGTTTTATTCAGGGTTTAATGGGCGACGACCCCACATACCTGAAAACGGTACCTTGCGGAAAACACTATTTTGCCAACAATACCGAGTTTAACAGGCACTCGGGCAGCTCGGATATGGACGACCGCGATATGCGCGAGTTTTACCTGCTTCCGTACCGAACACTGATTCGCGATTACAATTTACCTTCGATAATGACGGCGTACGGCGCTGTTAACGGCGTTCCCATGTCGGCCAGTAAATATTTGGTGGATACGGTAGCACGAAAAACCTACGGAATGGACGGTTACGTTACCGGCGACTGTGGTGCAATTGACGACATTGTGCGTGGCCATCATTTTACGGAAAGTTATGAAGAAGCAGCGGCGCTGGGGCTAAAAGCGGGCGTTGACACCGACTGTGGCGGCGTGTATCAGGCTCATGCCCTGGGTGCTTTGGAAAAAGGTATGATGACGCAAGCCGATATCGATAAAGCGCTAATTAATATTTTTACCATAAGAATGCGTTTGGGTGAGTTCGACCCAGCTGAAATTGTTCCGTATGCAGGTATAAAACCGGATATTGTGAATGATCCGGCGCACAACGATCTGGCCATTGAAGTGGCTACAAAAACACCGGTTCTGCTAAAGAACGAAGTAACGGTTCAACCCGCCGAAAAAGCATTGCCGCTGAATACCAAACACATCAAAAAAATTGCGGTGCTGGGGCCACAGGCCGATAAAGTGGAACTGGGCGATTACTCAGGGCCAATTGAACCGCATTTGAGTATTTCACCACTTTTGGGAATTCAGAACTATATAAAAGAGCATAATCTGGATATTGAGGTGGTTTCTGCATCAACTGGAAATACGGATCGAAACACCGATTTTCTGACCATGAATGCTTTTTCCACCGTGCGCAACGGCGAAGTGGTAGCCGAATTCGAAGCTACAAAATACGACGATTCGGCACCTGGATTGATTGTGGCAGCTCGTTTTGGCCGGACCTCAATTCGCGGAGTAAAAGATGGCGACTGGACAGCTTACGACAATGTGGATATTACCGACGTTGATTCCATTCGTTTTAACGTGGCAGCCTCGGGTAACGGTGGTTTGCTCGAAGTGCGTGTGAGTTCGGCAACCGGAAATATTCTGGCAACGCAAAAAATTGAGGCCGTTCAGCAACGCGGTGGATTCCCCGGATTTGCACGGCCACAAAATGTTTCGGTAAAAATAAATACGCTGGGAATTACCGGGCCGCAAACGCTGGTGCTGGTTTACCGCGAAGCCGAAAGCCCTGCAACCGATGCCGCAACACTTGAAATGGCTGCTACTGCCGATGTGGTACTGGTTTTTGTGGGAACCGATCAAAGTACCGGCCGCGAAGAATCTGACCGCTTCGCCATTACCTTACCTGGAAATCAGAACCAACTGATTGAGGCTGTTGCCGCCGAAAACCCAAACACCATTGTGGTGATGCAAACCATGGGAATGGTGGAAGTGGAACAATTCAAAAACAACCCGAATATTCCGGGAATAATCTGGACTGGTTACAACGGACAGGCACAGGGAACTGCCATGGCCCGCATTTTATTTGGCGATGTAAATCCCGGCGGAAAATTGAATGTTACCTGGCATAAATCCTTAAACGACCTGCCCGGATTTAACGACTACACCTTGCGTGGCGATGGCTCGAATGGAAGAACGTACTGGTATTTCGACAAACCGGTTTCTTACGAATTTGGCTATGGTTTGTCGTACACTACTTTTGAGTACAAACGGTTCAGTATCAGCAAAACAAGGCTAACGCCAAATGATAAAGTAACCATAAGTGTTGATTTGAAAAATACAGGCGCGGTTGACGGCGACGAGGTGGTGCAGGTATATGTAAAAACACCCGACAGTCAGGCAGAACTGGAGCGCCCGATTAAACGTCTGAAAGGATTTAAACGTGTAACCATTCCGGCTGGACAAACAAAACGCGTTTCCATTGATATCGATTGTAACGACCTTTGGTTTTGGGATGCCGAAGCCGGTAAAATTACCTTCGATCAGGGAAGTTATATTTTCGAAGTTGGGGCATCGTCAAAAGATATAAAAGCTGAACTGGAAGCGGTTATGAGCGGCGAATACAAACCGTTGTTAACAACTGTTGTTGCCGAAAGCGACAAGATGATATTGCGCCCAGGAAATACAGCTCAAACAAGTGTAACTGCTGCAATGTCGGACGATAGTTTCTTCGATATTTCGAAAGCTGAAATTGAATACAAAAGCAACAACCCTGCGGTGGTAAGCGTGGATGAAAATGGCAAAGTAACCGCTACCGGAGTTGGTGTAGCATCGGTATTTGCTTATGTAACCATCGACGGTGTAACCGAATCAAACAGCTATCCTGTAAAAGTTATGCCCGACCTCAATCCAAAATCAATTTTGGTAAACGGCAAATCCATCGAAGGATTCAATAAAGAGGTAAAAGCATACAGCTACCTGTTAAAAGATAAAACCAAAGTGCCGGAACTGAAAGCAACGGCTGCCGGAAAAGGAATTACTGTTGATATTCAGCAGGCAAAACAAATTCCGGGAACTGCAGTGGTGAAATTCATCGACAACATTACGCTTGAAACCAACACCTACTATTTCAATTTTGATGTGGAAGCAGTGAGCGACGAGTTTAACGGCGCTGTTGGAAGCCAGTGGCAATGGATCAGGGAAAATGCTGCGACACAAAGCCTTTCGGCAAACGATGGCAGCCTGACCATTACCAGCGAAGTTGGCGATGTTTCGGAAGGTACCAACAATGCCAAAAACATTCTGCTGCAAAGTGCCAATAACGATTGGACCGCGGAAACAAAACTGACAGCATCACGAATGCCTTCTCAACCTGAAAATGCCGGAATTCTGGCTTACCAGGACGATGATAATTTTGTGAAACTCATGTTCCGGGCGGTGATTAAAACCACACGTCAAAGAGGGCCGCAACCCGGTACCATCGATCTGATGATGGAAGAAAACGGGATTGCAAAATCGCTGGCTTCGTTCAACCTGAAAACCGAAATTACCGGCGACCAGTCTTTGGTACTCAGACTCGATAAAAAAGGAAGCATTTACACCGCTTCGTATTCCTTGGATGGTGAAAATTTCGAAATTCTGGGAACAGCAGATCTGGCAATAAAAGACATAAAAACAGGCTTAATGGTAGGCGACGGAATCATTACCGGGTATATGAAAAGTACGTTCTGGTTCGATTCCGACACGACCAAACCGGATTCTCTGTTCAACGTGGCCTTCGATTATTTCCGGATTACAAATAGCGGACTAAAACAGTAAAATATAAACTTTCAACAAACAAATTATGATGAGTAAAATTTTAAACGTAATCGTTATTCTTTTGATGGTTAGCGGGCTTTGTTCTGCACAATCATCATCAGAAGTAGTTGAGGATTTCAAACCCTCTTCCGTAAATCAACCCGGAAAGGAATACCCGATGGTAAATTCCGAAGGACGGGTGCGTGTTCAAATTTCTGCTCCTGAAGCTGAAAAAGTGCAACTTGATATTAGCGCCGTAAAATACGATTTGGTAAAAGATGAAAACGGAGTGTGGACCGGCGAATCGGCACCGCAAGACGAAGGTTTTCATTACTACCAGCTTTGGGTTGACGGAGCTGCCGTTCCCGATCCAAACAGCTTGTATTTTTACGGCGCCAGTCGTTGGGGAAGTGGTATTGAAATTCCGGCACACGATCAGGAGTTTTATGCCCTGAAAAATGTTCCGCACGGCGAGGTGCGCGAGCTTCAGTATTTCTCGGAAAGCAATAAGACCATGCGCAGATGTTTTGTGTACACACCTCCGGGGTACGACGAAAATCCTGAAAAACGTTACCCGGTGTTGTATCTGCAACATGGTGGTGGCGAAAACGAAACAGGTTGGTCGAGCCAGGGTCACGCTGGTTTAATTATGGACAACCTGATTGCCGAAGGTAAATCCGTTCCGTTTATTATTGTTATGGACAACGGTACCTGGGCAATGCCAAGGCCACCGCGTAACCGCGAAGGTGCCGAACGTCCGGCACAGTGGCCACCCCAGGGTTGGGCCGATGGTTTTATGAATACTTTGCTGAAAGACATTATTCCGATGATTGATTCGAAATACCGCACACTGGCCGATCCCGGAAACCGTGCCATGGCAGGTCTTTCGATGGGAGGTATGCAAACACGTGTTATAACACTGGCCAACCCCGATGTTTTTTCGAATGTGGGAATGTTTAGCGGTGGCAGCATCACCATGGAAGACATTGAGCAACATCCTGATTTTAAGGAAAAAGTAAAACTACTTTTCATCAGCTACGGAAGTCGCGAGATTGAAAATCCACGCCCGGGACCATGGGGAAATCCAAAGGAAAATACCGAAGCACTTAAAAAAGCCGGTATGAACACCCATTTTTATGTGTCGCCTGAAACTGCCCACGAATGGCAAACATGGCGCCGCAGCCTTTATCAGTTTGCACCTTTATTATTCAAAAATTAAAACATGCTGGTAGGATTAGTAAAAAAAGCTAAAAACCAGACTTCCCTGCCTGTCGGCAGACAGGGACTTCGCTCAGCCTGACTGTCACAGTGAGCGGAGTCGAACTGTGAACCAATAGCTTCTGAATTAATTCTGCCTTTCAATAGTTAACTATCAACTGTAAATAAATAATCTTAAAAACATGAAAAAATACATTTCAACATTAATCGTGTTCTTTGTTTTCTCACTTACGCTGTGTGTCGCTCAAAGCGAAAAACCGGCAGTAAAAGAAGATTTTAAACCATCAACATTAAACCAACCCGGAAAAGAATATCCCATGGTAAACTCGCAGGGCTACGCGCGTTTCCGCATTGAAGCTCCCGAAGCACAAAGTGTGGTGGTGAGCCTTGGTTTAGGTGGAACAAGAGGCGGAACTCCGCTTGCAAAAAACGACGAAGGCGTATGGATGGGAACCACTGCCGGCCCAATGGACGAAGGTTTCCATTATTACCATGTAACTATTGATGGTGGTGTTTTTAACGATCCGGGAGCGTTGAACTATTACGGATCGGTACGTTGGGAGAGTGGTATTGAAATTCCGGCACACGACCAGGATTTTTATGCCCTGAAAAATGTTCCTCACGGACATGTTCAGCAGATTCTTTTTCCTTCGGCAAGTACAGAAACCTCGCGCAGGGCTTTTGTTTATACACCTCCCGGTTATTATAAAAATCAGTCAAAAAGTTACCCGGTGCTTTACCTGCAACACGGCTGGGGCGAAGACGAAACAGCCTGGATGAACCAGGGACGTGCCAACCTGATTATGGATAACCTGATTGCCGAAGGTAAAATTGATCCGTTTATCATTGTGAATACCTACGGAATGACCAACGAAATCAAATTTGGCGGCCTGCGTAATTTCGATGTTACTCCGTTTCAAACGGTTTTGGTAGATGAGCTGATTCCATATGTTGATGAGCATTTCCGCACTATTCCTGATCAGGCACACCGCGCAATGGCCGGTCTTTCGATGGGTGGCATGGAAACAAAAGATATCACATTGAACAGACCGGAAGTGTTTTCGTATTATGCGCTGTTAAGTGGTGGTATTTATGCACCTGAGGATATCAAAGATCATTCGAACCTGAAGCTGGTATTTATCAGTTGTGGTAGCAAAGAACGTCCGGATGGAGTGAAAAATGCGGCAAAAGCATTAAAAGATGCCGGTTACAACGCGGTTTCGTATGTTTCGGAAGGCACTGCACACGAGTTTCAAACCTGGCGCAGAAGTTTGTATCAACTGGCTCCGCTACTGTTTAAAGAATAACTTATGAAGAATATAGTCATATTAATTGCGGCTTTATTCATCAGCGGAATTTGTGCCGCTCAGGATGTGGTTGAGGATTTTCAGCCGTCATCTGTAAATCAGCCCGGCAAACAATTTCCTCAGGTGAATTCTGAGGGCCGGGTTCGTGCGCAGATTTCAGCACCGGAAGCCAACAATGTCAGACTCGATATTGGCGGCGTAAATTATGAAATGAAAAAAGACGAAAACGGCGTGTGGACCGGTGAATCGGAACCTCAGGATGTTGGTTTTCATTATTACCAGCTGAACATTGATGGCGCATCAGTTCCCGATCCCGGAACCAACTATTTTTATGGTGCCGGCCGCTGGGGAAGTGGTATTGAAATTCCGGCTAAGGATATGGACACTTATGCACTGAAAAATGTGCCGCACGGTTTGGTTAGCGAGCAGCCCTATTTCTCTGAAATTACGCAGTCGTTTCGCCGTTGTTTTGTTTATACACCTGCAGAGTACAACGCTAATCCAAAAAAACAATATCCGGTACTTTACCTGCAACACGGAAGTTTTGAAGACGAAACCGGATGGGCAAGTCAGGGACATGCCAACCGCATTTTGGATAACCTGATTGCAGCCCAAAAAGCGGTGCCTATGATTATTGTTATGGACAACGGCTATGCCTATAAACCACAAAGTTCAGGCGGCGGTCGTCCGGCGATGGTTTTCGAAGAAGTTATGATGAACGAAATCATTCCGATGATCGATAAACGCTTTCGAACAATTGCCGATCGTGAGCATCGCGCCATTGCGGGCTTGTCGATGGGCGCCAATCAAACCATGCGCATTTGTATGAATAACCTTGATAAGTTTGCGTATTACGGCGGTTTTAGCGGCACTTCAAATTACCCCAGTTCCGATGAAATTAATGCGGAAACGTTTTTAAACGGAGCCTTTAAAAACGGGAAATCTGTAAATAAGCAGATGAAAGTTTTCTGGCTGGGTTTGGGAACCAAAGAACCAGAACCTTTTCCCGGCTCAGTTGGTGCTTTCCGAAATATGCTCGAAAAACAAGGCATCGATTATGTGTATTACGAGTCGCCCAGAACCGCCCACGAGTGGCAAACCTGGCGGCGCAGTTTACATCAGTATGCACAGTTGCTTTTCAAATAAACACTGAAGAATGAACTACTTACTCAATAAATCGATTTTAAAACGAACAAAGCTGTTGCTGATGTTTTGTTTGCTGACAGGTTTTGTTTCGGCGCAAATGCCCGAAAATGGCATTCCGGCACCTACCAACAACAATGCCAGCCAGTGCCCGTGCATTATGCCCGATAACTCGGTGGTGTTTCAGGTAAAAGCGCCCAATGCCCAAAAAGTGCAGATCGACCTTGGTAAAAAGTACGACATGGAAAAAGGTGCAGATGGAATATGGTCGGTTCAAACCGAGCCTATTGTTCCCGGCTTTCATTATTACTTTTTGGTGATTGATGACGTACCGGTAGCCGATCCGGCCAGCCAGTCGTTTTACGGAACCGGAAAAATGACCAGCGCCATTGATATTCCCGAAAAAGGAGCTGATTTTTATGCAATTAAAGATGTTCCGCACGGCGCTTTAAGTTCGAAATACTACTATTCGGAATACACCAAAAGCTGGAGGCGGCTGTTTGTTTATACGCCTCCGGGCAACGATAAAAATACCCGCGAAAAGTATCCGGTGGTGTACATTCAGCACGGTGGTGGTGAAGATGAAACCGGCTGGGCTGTGCAGGGAAAAACCGATATTATTCTGGATAACCTGATTGCCGAAGGAAAAGCAAAACCAATGATCGTGGTGATTTCTAACGGAAACGTAAGGGCACCGGGCGGAGGTTTTGGCGGTTACAGCAGCAAGGGAATGGCTCCTTTCAAAGAAGAAATGACGAAGAACATTGTTCCGTTTATCGATGCAAATTACCGCACACTGGCGGATGCTGATAATCGTGCCATTTGCGGACTGTCGATGGGAGGCGGGCAATCATTTTATGTGGGCCTCGAAAGTTCCGAATATTTTGGCTCTGTAGGAGTATTTAGCACCGGACTGTTTGGTGGAATCAGAACTTCGGGAAGTGGTTTTGATGCCGAAAAGGAAATTCCGGGACTTTTATCCGAGTCGGAAAAATTTAATAAAAACCTGGATTTGTTCTACATTTCGTGTGGCGAGCAGGACATGCGTATTGAACATACCAAAAAGGCGATAAAAACTATGCGCGAAAACGGCCTCAAAGTGGAGTTTAATTCATTTCCCGGCGACCACGAATGGCAGGTTTGGAGAAAGTCCTTACACGATTTTGCATCAAGGGTATTTCAGTAAAATAACTAAAATCTAAATTATGAAACGAATAAAACATCTGTTGCTGGTTTTTATAACTGCTTTGTTTGTGTGCCCAATTCTTTCACAAGCGCAGCAGGCCAATGTTAATCTCGATTATAATCCGCAGAAGGACACTGAAGGATTGATTCCTTTTAGTGCGCCTTTAAATTCGCCCGAAGTGCACGACGACCATATGGTAACTTTTCGCTTAAAAGCGCCTGAAGCCAAGGTGGTTACAATTACGGATGGAACCATTCTTACGGCTCTTGGCAGAGGGCGTGAGCCACTTCCGCTTGAAAAAGGTGAAGATGGAATCTGGTCGGTAACGGTGGGGCCTTTCGAACCCGATATGTATGCTTACCATTTTAATGTTGACGGCATGCAAATTTGCGACCCGAGCAATACAATTGCTGCTTTTACGGCCATGCCGCCTTATAGTCAGTTGATTGTGCACGGCGACGGCCCGGCGTATTACGACGCCAAAAACGTACCTCACGGAAATGTTACGCGCCACATTTATCATTCGGATGTTACCAATGGCGAGCGCGAAATGTATGTATATACACCACCGGGTTACGATGCTGCTAAAGAATATCCGGTGCTTTACCTTGTGGGCGGTAGTGGCGAATTGCCATCAAACTGGATTTACGACGGCCGCGCCAACCTGATTCTGGATAATTTGCTGGCCGAAGGGAAAGCCGAACCGATGATTATCGCTATTCCAAACAACCAGGTGATTCACCGAAATCATCCGCAGCATACCGAACTCACTTTCGATATTTTCGAAAAAGAACTGCGCAAACATGTTATTCCTTTGGTGGATGAAAGTTACAGCACCATCCAAAATCCAAAAGGACGCGCCATCTCCGGTTTGTCAATGGGTGGACGCCACAGTATGTTTATCGGCTTCCGTTCGCTCGATTTGTTTGCGAATTTTGGAATCCTTAGCGCCGGAGATGTAACAGCTGAAACTACACTTTCACAATTTCTGACCGATCCGAAGGTGAACGACAAAGTAGATTATCTTTTTATCGGGCAGGGTACTGAAGAAGCAAAAGGGTTTTTTAGCCGGCGGGTTGATGGATTGTGTAAGGCACTTGATAAGCACAACATCGAATACGATTATTATGTGGGCGGCAGTGGTGGCCACGATTGGTCAACCTGGCGGCACTTGTTGTATTACCGGTTTTTGCCAAATCTTTGGAAAACTGAATAACCCAAAATAGTTTAAACATGAAGAAATTAATGTATTTATTCGCAATAGCGATTGTTTTTATGGCCAATGCTTGTTCTCAGCTTCCTCCCGAGCAGGTAAAAGTGGAACAGGGAATTGTAGAAGGAACCATTGAGGATGGGCTTCGGGTTTTTAAAGGCGTGCCGTTTGCAGCGCCTCCGGTAGGCGATTTGCGCTGGAAAGCACCACAACCTGCCGAAAAATGGGAAGGCGTAAAAGAAACCAAAGAATTTGGGCCTTCTCCCATGCAGGGTGGAAATCCTCCGGCCGGAAAAAGCGAAGACTGTCTGTACCTGAACATCTGGACTCCGGCCATGTCGGCCGAAGAAAAACTGCCCGTGCTGGTGTGGATTTACGGCGGCGGTTTTAGCGGTGGCGCAACTTCGTATTACGACGGAACCATATTGGCAAAAGAGGAAGTTATTTTGGTAAGTGTTGCTTATCGTGTAAATCAGTTTGGCTTTTTGGCACACCCCGAACTGAGTGCCGAAAGCCCGAATCACGTTTCAGGAAACTACGGAATTCTCGACCAGATTGCCGGTTTACAATGGATACAGGATAACATTGCTGCTTTTGGTGGCGATCCTTCCAAGGTGACCATCTTTGGCGAATCAGCGGGTGGTATATCGGTAAGTATGTTATGTGCATCACCTTTGGCAAAAGGTCTGTTTAGTGGCGCTATTTCGCAAAGTGGCGGTTCGTTTGGGCCAACGCGTCCAACAACATTTCCTGGCGAAAACATGAAAACACTCGAAAAGGCAGAAGCCGATGGAGTGGAGTACATGCAAAAAGCAGGTGTTTCCAGTCTTGCTGAACTTCGTGCCTTGGATGCCGACGAAGTGCCAAGTGGTTTCGGCATGGCCGGCGGATGGCCAATTGTTGATGGTTATGTAATTCCCGACGATCAATATAAACTTTACGAAAAGGGAAATTACAACGATGTGCCTGTGCTTATCGGATACAATTCGGATGAGGGAGCAAGTTTCTCGCGCGAAAGAGAACCCGAACAATATTATGCCGGGGTACGAGCGCGCTACGGAAAATTTGCTGACAAGCTGATTGAAGCGTATCCTGCCGGTGAAAACACGGTTCCTAAAACCGCACGCGACCTGGCTCGCGATGCCGCTTTTGGCTGGCATACCTGGAGTTGGGCGCGTTTGCAATCGGAAACCGGACAAGCGGATGTGTATTTGTACTATTTCGATCAGCATCCCGATTATCCTGAAGATTCGCCACGTTACGGTTATGGTTCGCCACACGGACAGGATGTTGCTTTTGTTTTTGGTCTGAATCCCGAAGATCAGCATGAGAACGAGTCAGATCTGGCACTTTCGGAAACGATGGTTGACTACTGGACCAACTTTGCAAAATATGGTAATCCGAATGGTGAAGGAGTTCCGGAGTGGCCGGCTTTCAGCAACGAAAATCCCGACGTGATGTACCTGAAAGGGGCAACACCTTTTGTAGGAGAAGTTCCAAGTGCAGCGTCTTTGGAGGTGCTTAACAATTACTTTGAGTGGCGACGTTCGCCCGAAGGTAAAGAATGGGTAAATAGCCTTGAATAATTGTAGATGTATAAATTATAAATCAGAATTAAAATGAAGAAAATACACAGAGTCCTATTTTTATTAGTTGTGTTGGCGGCCGCGTTTGTAAATCGGGCTACCGCACAGGAAAGTGCTTCGCGAATTGTTGAAGACGGCGGTACTGGTGAGTACAAAGCCATTATGATTTCGGAGCCTTCGTTGGCTACACACACCGTTTTTCGGCCTCAGGATTTGAGCGCTTTTGGCAAGAAAAACAAACTGCCCATAATTGCCTGGGGAAACGGCGCTTGTGCCAACTCGCCCTGGGAACACATTAATTTTCTGAACGAAGTGGCATCGCACGGATTTTTGGTAATCGCTATTGGCCCGATGCCGGCAGAAGGCGAGCAAGGCGGTGGCCGTTCGCAATCGTCGCAACTAAGCGATGCCATCGATTGGGCCATCGCGCAAAACAGCGACAAAAACAGTCCGTATTACAAAAAAGTAGATGTGAAAAACATTGCCGTTAGCGGAATGTCGTGCGGAGGCCTACAAACCCTAGAAATGGCTCCCGACCCGCGTGTAACCACCACCGTGGTTTGCAACAGCGGCGTTTTGCCAACGCCAAACGGAGGCATGCCGGGAATGCCGGCTTTGGAAAAAGAAGACCTGAAAAAGTTACATACGCCCACGCTTTACCTTTTAGGTGGCGAAACCGATATTGCCTACAATAACGGCATGGACGACTACAAACGCATCAACCACGTTCCTGTGTTTGTAGCAAATTTGGATGTGGGCCATGGCGGAACCTATCGTGAGCCACACGGAGGCGAATTTGCAAGAGTGGCAACAGCCTGGTACCAGTGGCAAATGAAAGACGACAAGGAAGCATCGAAAATGTTTGTTGGCGACGACTGCGGTTTGTGTAACGATGAGGATTGGAAATTTGAATCGAAGAACCAAAACTTTTAAAGTGCAAAAAATGTAATTCGAATCAATTTGTATAGGTTTTGTTCGAATTATTCCGGAGCCCCTTATAAGGTTTACCTTGTAAGGGGCTGTTGTTTAATTTCTTTTGTACAGCCTGCTTCGTGCATTGTTTGCCCCCACAATTCCTGAGTTTTTCAATTTTTATCTAAAATTGAAATTGAATTATCTAAAATATAATGCCTGTCATTCATTACAGCAGTACATTTAGCTTTATGAATTACCGGTGAATTCTGTCTGGTTTTTAGTTGGGCAGAATACAGCGGTGACTATAATTTTTAAGAGACTAAATCAATTATTACTAATTCAAATGAAGACGGTGAAAAGTTACATTCTTGCAATATTTTTTATTCTTATTATTGGCCCAATCACAGCTCAACAAAATCAACTAACAAGTCCTGATGGAAAACTTGTTGTTGCTGTTGATATCAAAAACGGGCTACCTGTTTACAGCGTTTTGTTCAACGATAAAACCTTCATCAAAGAATCTCCGCTTGGAATGGAAACCAATATTGGTGATTTCACACAGGAACTTACCCTTTCCGAATCTGTTGAAACAAATCAAATAAAAGATTCTTACGAACTCCGGAACATAAAACAAAGCAAGGTGGATTATTCGGCCAACGAAGCTGTATTTTCTTTTCTGAAAGCTGATAAAACAGTTTTTGATGTTGAGTTTCAGGTAAGCAACAACAATATTGCCTTTCGTTATAAAGTGCATCCGCAAAAAGAAACCCGCAGTTGTGTGGTAAACCGCGAATCAACGGGTTTTGTATTCCCCGAAGGAACCACCACCTTTTTGTGTCCGCAAATGGAGCCCATGACCGGTTTTGCGCGCACTGCGCCAAGTTACGAAACCGATTATACGCCCGACGATGAAATGGGTAAAAACGGATGGGGATTTGGTTACACTTTCCCTTGTTTGTTTAAAGTGAACGATGCCGGTTGGGTACTGGTTTCGGAGACAGGAGTTGACAGCCGTTATTGCGCCAGCCGCCTGGTTGGAAACGAAGACAAAAGCTACTCCATTGGCTATCCTTTGCAGGAAGAAAATAATGGAAACGGCACCAATACCGCCGGAATTCCCTTGCCCGGATACACGCCGTGGCGAACCATTACCGTTGGCGAAACGCTGGCGCCAATTGTTGAAACCACTATTCCTTTTGATGTGGTGGAGCCACTTTACGAGGCCTCGCAAGAATATGAATACGGAAGTGGAAGCTGGAGCTGGATTATAAAAATGGACGGTGCAACAACTTTTGATGTTCAGAAAGAATACATCGATTTTAGCGCTGTCATGGGATTTGAAACCGTGTTGGTTGATGCCTTGTGGGATACGCAGATCGGTCGCGATAAAATTGAGGAACTGGCAAAATATGCGGCATCAAAAGATGTAGCCTTGTATTTGTGGTACAATTCTAACGGTTACTGGAATGATGCTCCGCAAGGGCCACGCGGAATTATGGATAATACCATTATCCGACGCAAAGAAATGGCCTGGATGCAAAGCATTGGAATTCGTGGAATAAAAGTCGATTTTTTTGGTGGCGACAAACAGGTTACCATGAAAGTGTACAAAGACATTTTGTACGATGCCAACGATTACGGCTTGTTGGTTGTTTTTCACGGTTGTACCTTGCCGCGTGGCTGGGAACGCATGTTTCCGAATTTTGCCTCTGCCGAAGCCGTTCGTGCCAGCGAAAACCTGCATTTCGGGCAACACAGCTGCGACATTGAAGCTTTAAACGCTTGTTTGCATCCTTTCATCCGTAATGCCGTTGGCAGCATGGATTTTGGCGGTAGCGCCCTGAACGAGTTTTACAATGCCAACAATACGCCGGGAAGAGGAACAAAACGAATGACTTCGGATGTTTATGCGCTGGCCACAGCTGTTCTCTTTCAAAGTGCAGTGCAGCATTTTGCGCTGGCACCCAACAACCTTACCGATGCTCCCGAATGGGCCATAAATTTTATGAAAGAAGTACCCACCACCTGGGACGAAGTGCGTTTTATCGACGGTTACCCCGGGAAATACGTGGTGCTGGCGCGCAGAAAAGGCGATGCCTGGTATGTGGCCGGTGTTAACGCACAGAAAGAAACCCGGGAGTTAACGATAAAACTGCCCATGATAGCTGCCGGAAATAGCTACCGGATTTATAGCGACGATGACGCATTGAATGGGAAACTTGAAACAGAACGATTCCCTAAAAGCCAGGAGCTAACAGTTTCAATTCCGGGTAATGGCGGGCTGCTAATCGTAAACCAGAAATAGAAATCGACAAAAAGAAAATTAACGAGAATGATCAAGTTACTGACAGCGCTTTTTGCCTTTGTTTTATTAAGTACAGGAGTTAACGCCGAAGATGGACACAACCTTTGGTTGCGAGCCAAAAGTACTATCCCGGTTGAGGTTAGGTGCTCAAAAAAATCGCCCACCATTAACATTGCAATTAACGAATTGAAAAATGGCTGGCAGGGAAAAGCCGGTCAGGTTATCGAGTTGAAGATTTTAAAAGACAAACTTTTAAAAGAGGATGGCTTTCGATTACGTGAAAATAGCATTCAGGCAAAAACTGATGCCGGCCTTTTATACGGTGCTTTCGAAATTTTGCGCCGGCAACAAACCGGTGAATCATTAACGGAAGAAGTTATAAATCCGTCGTATAATTTGCGCCTGTTAAACCACTGGGATAACCTGGATGGAAGCGTTGAACGGGGTTACGCCGGTCGTTCCATTTTCTGGCGTGGAATCGATTCGCTGGAAGTATCCGCAGATGATATAAACCTTTGGACGGAATATGCCCGGGCCAATGCTTCGGTCGGAATTAATGCAACAGTACTGAACAATGTAAATGCTTCGCCAACCGTACTAACCACGCCTGTTCTGGAGCGGGCAAAAGCAGTTGCCGACGTGCTGCGTCCTTACGGAATAAAAACGTATCTGGCTGTAAATTTTGCTTCGCCTGAAGTAATTGGTGGCCTCGAAACTGCTGATCCTCTTAACCCCGAAGTGCAAGCCTGGTGGAAAGAAAAAGTAAAAGAAATATATGATTTGATTCCCGATTTTGGTGGTTTCCTGGTAAAAGCAAACAGCGAAGGACAACCCGGACCGCAAAACTTTGGGCGCACCCATGCCGATGGTGCCAATATGATGGCTGAAGCGCTGGAACCCTACAATGGGATTGTAATGTGGCGTGCCTTTGTTTACGATCCATCGGATGAAGACCGTGCCAAACAAGCCTACAACGAATTTATGCCGCTTGATGGGCAATTTCACGAAAATGTAATTATTCAGGTGAAAAACGGCCCCATCGATTTTCAGCCACGCGAACCCTTTAGTCCGCTGTTTGGAGCAATGAAACAAACAACTGTAATGCCCGAGCTGCAGGTTACCATGGAATACCTGGGGCAATCGGTGCATCTGGTTTTTCTGGCTCCCATGTGGGAAGAATTTCTGAAAAGCGAAACCCGGCAGGAAGGTGTAGGCAGCACGGTTGCCCGTTGCACCGATGGCAGTCTTTTTAATCAGAAATACAGCGCTATTGCCGGCGTTGCAAACATTGGCCTCGATGCCAACTGGTGTGGTCACTATTTTGCGCAAGCCAACTGGTATGCGTTTGGTCGCCAAGCCTGGAATCATTCAATTACTAGTGCACGAATAGCCGACGAATGGTTGAAACTTACCTTCGGGCCACAAAATTCAGATGAAGAAACAAGCGCTTATGATCTGGAGTGGAATCTGTCGTTTTTGCAGCCTGTAAAACAAATGATGCTCGACAGTCACGAAGCAACCGTAAATTACATGATGCCTTTGGGGCTTCACCATATTTTTTCGGCACATGCACATTACGGTCCTGGTCCGTGGTGGGCGCCGGACGGTATGCGGCCCGACTGGACACCACCGTATTATCACCAGGCCGATTCGTTTGGGATTGGATTCGACCGTACAGCTTCGGGCAGCGATGCAATTAGTCAGTACCGCGGACCGCTTGCCAGCCAGTTAGCCGATGTGAATACCTGTCCCGAGGCGTTTTTGCTTTGGTTTCATCATGTTTCGTGGGATCATAAAATGAAAAATGGCAGAACACTTTGGAATGAGCTATGCTATCGCTACGACGAAGGAGTGAAGCAGGTGCGCGAATTTCAGCGGATTTGGGATAAGGCAGAGCGTTTTGTCGATGCCGAACGCTTTGCAGCCATTCAGTATAAACTTACAAAACACAGCCTGGATGCTCAGGAATGGAAAGATGCCTGCTTGCTGTATTTTCAGCAATTCAGCAAACAGCCAATTCCATATGAGCTGGAGCGCCCACTTTATAACCTGGATGAACTGCTCGAACGCGACGAACAGCGGGTTCGGCAAAGTGAATAGCCGGGAAACTATATGAAGAAAACCTCTTGTAAATATTCTTGATTGTAAATAATTAAACCGAATAAAAACCAGCAAAATGAACTTGAAAAAATACTTTACCCTTGCCATAATTTTTACCGTATCGGCGTTCACGGTTTGGGCGCAAAATCCGGTAATCAGAGATCAGTTTTCAGCTGATCCAACGGCCCGTGTATTCAATGGGAAAGTGTATGTTTTTCCATCGCACGACATTCCGGCTCCACCCAATAAAAACCTGCGCGAGAATTGGTTTTGTATGCCCGATTATCATGTGTTTTCATCAGAAAATCTTAGCGATTGGACCGATCATGGGGTAATTGTTAGTCAGAATAAAGTGCCCTGGGTCGATTCAACATCATATAGCATGTGGGCTCCCGATTGTATCGAACGTAACGGAAAGTATTATTTCTACTTTCCGGCCAATAAAAATGTAGCGGGCCCCAATGGCCGCAAGGGTTTTGGAATTGGAGTTGCCATTGCCGATAAGCCTGAAGGACCTTATGTTCCGCAGGAAAATGCCATTGACGGAATTTTTGGTATCGATCCGAATGTTCTGATCGACAAAGACGGGCAAGCCTATTTGTATTATTCGATGGGTAATATTTACGTGGCAAAACTAAAAGAGAACATGACAGAGCTGGCTTCGAAGCCGGTTGCCATAGATAATTTACCCACAAAAGGGATGAAAGAAGGCCCGTTTGTTTTTGAGCGAAATGGAAAATATTACCTTACATTTCCGCATGTAGAAAATAAAACCGAGCGGCTGGAATACGCCATGGGCGACAGTCCCGAAGGCCCGTTTACAATGACCGGCGTAATTATGGACGAGTCGGAAACTGGCTGCTGGACCAATCATCACTCGATGATCGAATACAACAATCAGTGGTATTTGTTTTACCACCACAACGATTATTCACCTCATTTCGATAAGAACCGATCGGTTTGTATCGACAGCCTGTTTTTTAACGCCGATGGAACCATTCAAAAAGTTATTCCAACCAAACGAGGTGTTGGCTTAACTGCGGCAAACGAGAAAATACAACTCGATCGCTACAGTGATAAAAGTGAAAATGTGAAGATCGTTTTTAACGACACCACCAACACCTTTGCCGGCTGGAAAACGGTTCTGGAAAATAAAGATGCCTGGATTTCGTACAACGCAGTAAATTTTGAAAAGAAAAATACAGCGAAAGTAGTGGTGAATGCCCGTGCATTAAACGGAGGAAAAGTTGAATTGAGAATTGATGCAGCGGATGGCCCCGTACTGGCGGAAATTAGTGTGCCGGAAGGTAGTGAAATGACGGTGTCAAAAACAAAAATAAGCAAAGTTAAACCCGGTATTCATAATCTTTTTGTGGTGGCGGCAAATAATAATCCGGTAGAAATCGACTGGATAAGTTTTGAATAGAATAAGAAAAACGCTTCTTCGTATGAAGAGTGTCAATAATGTGGAAAGATGAAGAGACTTGTATTTTTAATATTTATTGCCTTTTGTGCCTGCGCGCAGCAAGAACCCGAAGATAATACGCTGCTAAAACTTCGCTACGATAAGCCGGCTGAACAATGGGTTGAAGCACTTCCGGTTGGAAACGGCCGTTTGGGGGCGATGATTTACGGAAACCCTGAGAACGAAATTATTCAGTTAAACGAGAATACGATTTGGGCCGGAGAACCCAACCGAAACGATAATCCCGATGCCAAAGCAGCGTTGACAAAAGTGCGTAAGTTAATTTTCGATGGAAAATACAAAGAAGCTCAGGATCTTGTAAATCGTGATTTTATTACCAAAAAATCGCACGGAATGCCTTACCAAACTGCAGGCAATCTGAAGTTGAATTTTGAAGGGCACAAAGATGTTAGCAACTATTCGCGCGAATTGAACATCGAAAAGGCTGTGGCTTCAACTAGCTACCGGGTTGGCGAGGTAAACTACAAAACTGAAGTATTCTCATCGTTTCCCGACCAGGTAATTGTGGCCCGTATTTCTGCCGATAAATCAGGCGCTTTGAATTTTTCGGCAACGCTCGACCGGCCTTCAAAAGTAACTGTAACTACACGAGGAAACGACGAGTTGGTTATGACAGGTGTTACCAGTAGCCACGAAGGCGTAAAAGGTGCTGTTGAATTCGAAACCAGGGTAAAAATAATAAACGATGGTGGCGAAATAACTGCCGATGAATCGGTGCTGACCGTGAGCGAAGCAAAAGCGGCTACCATTATTGTTTCTATGGCCACCAATTTTAACAGCTACAACGATATTAGCGGAAATGCCGGCGAACGCGCAACCAATTATTTGGAAGCTGCGATTGAAAAGAGTTACAAGGATTTGTTAAAAGATCATATTGCTGATTACCAGCGCTATTTTAATCGGGTTGATCTGGATTTGGGGAAAACCGAATCGGTAAATAAAACGACGGATGTGCGGGTGGAGGAATTCGCAACAACCAACGATCCGCAGCTGGTGGAGCTCTATTTTCAGTTTGGCAGGTACTTGCTTATTTCATCGTCGCGCCCCGGTGGTCAGCCCGCCAATTTGCAGGGCATTTGGAATGACCAGTTAATGCCACCCTGGGACAGTAAATACACGGTAAACATAAATGCCGAAATGAATTACTGGCCATCGGAAATTACCAACCTCAGCGAATTAAACGAGCCGCTGGTGCAGATGGTAAAAGAATTGTCGGAAACCGGCCAAAAAACCGCGCAGGATATGTACGGCGCCAATGGTTGGGTACTGCACCATAATACTGATATCTGGCGAATTAACGGGCCAATTGATGGCGCTACCTGGGGCATGTGGCTAATGGGCGGTGCCTGGTTGTCGCAGCATCTGTACGATAAATATGCTTTTAACGGAGATACCGAATACCTGAAAAGTGTTTACCCGGCCATGAAAGGAGCAACTTTGTTTTTCCTTGATTTTTTGATTGAAGAACCTGAAAATGGTTGGCTGGTGGTTTCGCCTTCTGTTTCGCCCGAAAATACGCCGGCAGGCCACGGTTCAAACATTGCTGCCGGGACAACCATGGATAATCAGCTGCTTTTCGATTTGTTTTCGATAACTGTTAATGCTGCTGAAGTATTAGAAGCGGACACTGCTCTGGTAGAAAAAATTAAGGCCGCCATGCAGAAACTGCCACCCATGCAAATTGGCAACTGGGGGCAACTGCAGGAGTGGATGTACGACTGGGATAATCCCAACGATCATCACCGGCACGTATCACATTTATACGGACTTTACCCTTCGAACCAGATATCGCCTTATCATTCGCCCGAATTATTCGAGGCTGCACGCACTTCGTTGGTAGCCCGCGGCGACGAATCAACCGGCTGGTCGATGGGATGGAAAGTAAATCTGTGGGCACGTTTGCTCGATGGCGATCATGCCTACAAACTAATTACCGATCAGCTAAAACCTGTTTCGCGAAGCGGACGAAGAATGAGCGGCGGAACTTACCCGAACTTGTTTGATGCGCACCCGCCTTTCCAGATTGACGGCAACTTTGGTTGCACTGCAGGAATTGCCGAAATGTTGATGCAAAGTCAGCACGGAGCCATTCACTTGCTTCCGGCGCTTCCCTCAAAATGGAGCAAAGGATCGGTGAGTGGATTGGTGGCTCGCGGAGGTTTTGAAGTGGACATAAAGTGGGAGAGTGGTGAAGTGCAAACAGCGCTTATTCGATCGAAACTGGGCGGAAATTGCCGTATTCGTTCTTACGTTCCTTTAACAGGCGACGGATTGAAAGAAGCTGTCGGCGAAAATACAAATCCGTTTTATTCCATTCCTAAAATAAAATCACCAAAAGTAAACACGGAAGATGTGAAATTGCCGGAGTTGAGAAAGGTATATGAGTATGATTTGGAAACAATTGCCGGAGAGGAAATACTGCTTCTGAGATTATAAAACGGGAAAATGGAATATAACTTGAAAACTACAATGAATAGGAAAATGGTAAGAACATTCTGTTGCTTTATTACAGTATTCCTGCTGTTGCCGGCAACTAATATATTTGGTCAGCAAACAGACGAAAAACAAGGCGCCTATTACACCGGTGAGTACCCAAACCTTTTTACCGAAGCCGGGTATGCGCAAAAAGATATTGATGCCAAACTGGAAAAAGCCTATCACGATCTTTTTGAGGGGCCCAATCGTATTTATTTCGAGGTGGAAGATTCGTTGGCTTACGTTTCGGATATTAAAAATAACGACGCACGCACCGAAGGCCTTTCGTATGGTTTGATGGTGGCAGTTCAGCTGGATAAAAAAGAAGTGTTTGATAAACTTTGGCGATGGAGCAAAAAGTATATGCAACATCAGTCGGGGCAACGCGAAGCTTATTTTGCGTGGAGCGTTAATCCGGAAACCAACCGACTGAACTCGCCAGGCTCAGCCTCGGATGGCGAGCTGTATTTTGTAACTTCACTGTTGTTTGCATCGAACCGTTGGGGCAACGATACCGGAATTGATTATTACGCCGAAGCACGCCGTATTTTAGATGCCATGTGGGAAAAGGACGGCTCCAACAGAGTAAACCATATTATCAATGTGGAGCACAAGCAAATAAGTTTTGTTCCCGAAGGAGATGGGTACAACTGGACCGACCCATCGTATCATGTTCCGGCATTTATGGAAGTGTGGGCCGATTTTGCCAACGATGGCCACGAGCAGTTCTACCGCGACTGTGCCGATACGGCGCGGGTTTTTCTGCATCGCGCCTGTCATCCGGTAACCGGATTAAATTACGATTATGCCAATTTCGACGGCTCGAAACACGATGCCCGCTGGATGCCCCAGGCGTTTCGCTACGATTCGTGGCGCGTACCCATGAATATTACCATGGACTACATTTGGTTTGGGAAAGACAAAAACTGGCAGGAGGATTATGCCGGCCGCTTTCAGGGATTTTTACGTGCGCAGGGTATGAACGACTTTGTTGATCAGTATAATCCCGATGGTACTGAGCCGGAATGGATACTTCAGGCTGGCGGATTTAGGAAACTGCGCCATTCGCTGGGATTAATTTCTACCTCGGCAACACTTTCGATGGTTGATGATGTTGATCCGGATTTTGATTTTGTACATAAACTTTGGAACGCCAAACTGGAACCCTACGGAGATGGCTACTTCGATCCGTATTACGATGGTTTGCTGTACCTGTTCAGTTTAATGCACCTGAGCGGAAACTACCAGGCAATTTTACCCGGTCAGCAATAATAATGGACGATGATTTAATTTGAATTCCAACTAAAAATTAATATAAAATGATGACTAAAATGAAATTAACAGTGGCCGTTTTGTTAGTGCTTACAACGAATGTACTCTTTGGCCAAACCAAACTTACCTTGTATGCCGATCAGGCCGAGACAAAAATCAATAAAGAAATATACGGGCATTTTGCCGAACACCTGGGCCGTTGTATTTATGGCGGTATATTTGTTGGCGAAGACTCAGAAATCCCCAATACCCGCGGGTTTAGAGATGATGTTACCGGCGCTTTAATCGATATGAAAATACCGTTGTTACGTTGGCCGGGCGGTTGTTTTGCCGATACCTACAACTGGAAAGACGGCATTGGCCCACGCGAAGAACGCCCATCGATGGTAAATGTACACTGGGGCGGCGTTACTGAAGACAACAGCTTTGGAACACACGAATTTCTTGATTTTTGTGATTTGATAAATGCCGAACCCTATATTAATGTGAACGTTGGCTCGGGTACCGTTCGCGAAGCTTCGGAATGGATTGAATACGTAACATCGTCGAACATTAGCCCGATGACGGATTTGAGAAAGAAAAACGGACGCGAAGAACCATGGGACGTAAAGTACTGGGGAATTGGAAACGAAAACTGGGGCTGCGGCGGTAATATGACGCCTGAATATTATGCCGATGTTTATAAAAATTACGCGACCTACAGCCGTGGAGCTGATTATAAAATTGCCTGTGGTGCCAGCGATTCAGACTATAACTGGACCGATGTTTTAATGAAAAAAATGCAAGGTAAAGAAAACCTGATGCAGGGATTATCATTGCACTATTATACCATCACTCACAACTGGACCGTAAAAGGTTCGGCAACTGATTTTGATGAAAAAGAATGGTTTACCACACTTAGCAAAACCCTGTTTATGGATGAACTGATCCAAAAACATTCAACTATTATGGATAAGTACGACCCGGAGAAACGTGTTGGCTTAATTGTTGACGAATGGGGAAACTGGTTTGATGTAGAGCCCGGAACCAATCCAGGGTTCCTTTATCAGCAAAATACTATGCGCGATGCATTGGTGGCCGGTATAAACCTAAATATTTTTAATAATCACGCCGATCGTGTTAAAATGTCGAACATTGCACAAACCATTAACGTGCTGCAATCGGTTATTTTAACCAAAGACGACGAAATGGTGTTAACACCAACGTATTACGTATTTAAAATGTATAGTGTACATCAGGATGCAACACTAATACCTGCTAACCTTAAAACCGATAAGTATGAACTGGACGGACAGTCGGTTCCGGCCGTAAATGCCTCAGCATCTACAAAAGATGGAGTAATTTCAATAACACTGTGTAACCTTAATCCTAACGCGGGCGAAAATGTTGAATTATCGTTACACGGAAGCGAATTGTCAACATCGAATGCACAGATTATTACAGCTAAGAATATGAACGATTTTAACGACTTTGGCAAAAACGAAAGCGTTAGCCTTGAGGAGTTTAACGTACCAAACCCAAAAAGTGGAAAACTTACTTTTGAATTGCCTGCAAAATCAGTTGTGCTTGTTCAACTGAAATAAGAATACATAATTTAATTGGATGGATAAAAAGAGGAAGCGGTTGAGCTTCCTCTTTTTATGTTTTTAAATACATAAAAGTGATAAACACAAATTCCAATTCGTAAGGCAGTTGCCATAAAATAGAATTGCCTTGTTATTTCAGAATGAATTAGCCCGGCAGGTATTTGTTTATTCTTCTTAAATTTCTATATTCCCTCTCCATATCAAAACTAAATCATGAATACCGGAAAATATTATTTTTTTCAGCTTGTTTTCATTTTCCTTAATTGTGTATCGGGTGTTACCATTGCTAAAAATTCAAACCAGTTTTACAACCTGAACGAAGACTACGGAATGTCAATTCGCGAAACCAATGAGGTTTGCGAAGATGATGATGGTTTTATCTGGATTTCTTCAAAAATTGGTATTGTGCGGTATTCCAGAGATGATATCAGAACCTACCAGCTACCTTATGATACGGAGGATATTATCACTGTTCGTATGGAATATACCAATGGGAAATTATATGTATATACCAATAACGGGCAGTTGTTCATATACAACAATATTCAGGATAGGTTTGAGTTGATAACCAATCTGGCCAAACAAGTGGAAGACCCTCATGTTGTGGTGAACAGAATGCTGGTTGATGCTGAAGAAACAATTTGGGAAGCAAGTACTTCCGGATTGTTGCGCTACCATAAAAATGAAGGACTAAGCACCTATTTTGATAACCGAAATATTCATTTTTTGGAATGGTTGGATGATCATCGTTTTTTTTATGGAACTGAAGAGTACATCGGTATTTTTGATATTACTACAAAAAGTTCGGCGGAGTATTACACTTTGCCTGAACACCAGAATATGTTTTTTTCTTACATCAAGTTCGACCAAAAGGAAAATACCTTATGGTTAGGAACCTTAAACGATGGCCTGTATTGCCTTAAAAAAGGAAATGCCGGGGCTGAATTAACTGTTGTGGCAAATATCCCCAATCAACCGGTACAGGCAATTTGTCCGATTTCAAAATCAACCTTGCTGATAGGTGTTGATGGGCAGGGTGTTTGGGAAATGGATAAGCACACGTTTGAAATACTTGCCGTTTATAAAGATGATGCAGATAATCCAAATTCATTAAAAGGCAATGGGGTTTATGATATTTTTTGCGACCGGAACAACAGGGTATGGATTTGCACTTATAGTGGAGGAGTTTCTTTTTTCGATCAGGCAAGTAGTTCTGTTGTTACCAAGGTGGCACACATCGCAAACAACCCAAATTCGCTAGTAAATAATGATGTTAACAGTATTCTCGAAGACCGGAACGGGAATCTTTGGTTTGCCACCAATAATGGCGTAAGCTATTGGAACACAAAAACCAATAAATGGAAATCATTCTACCATAATAAGGAACAGCATGCCCAGGTGTTTCTGGCTCTGTGCCAGGATTCGCACGGAAGAATATGGGCCGGTTCTTATTCTTCGGGTATTTATATTCTGGATGGAAATACCGGAAACGAACTAAGGCATTTAAGCCAGGAAAATACGCCGGGCGATTTTGCAGGCGATTTTGTGTTTAATATCATTGAAGACCAGCAGGGCGATATCTGGATAGGAGGAGTGCGCGGAGATTTAATCCGTTACAATTACAACACCGACACCTATACCTCGTATCCCGATTATACAATTTACAATATTGCTGAATACGGGCCCGATCAATTGTTAATGGGAACAACGTACGGATTGTTACTTTTTGATAAGACGGATGGTACCCATGAAGTATTGGTGGAAGGTTTTGTGGTTTTCGACCTGTATATTTCGGAAGATATAGTTTGGATTGGAACCAATGGTAACGGCGTAATACGGTACAGTTTAACCAATAAGTCAACTCAGTCTTATACCGCGGATAACGGACTTCCAAGTAATTTTGTAAGTAGCATTGATTACGCCAATGGTTATTACTGGATAGGTACCGAGCTGGGCTTGTGCCGCTTGAATGAAGCCGACCAAACGATATTAACTTTTAACTCCTTGTTGTACCTTAGCAATGTTTCTTTTAACCAGGATGCACAATGTATTTTAAAAAACGGGAATTTGGTTATGGGCTCCAATAAAGGGGCTTTAATGTTCGCCCCTAACGACTTAAAGCTTACCACGGAAGAAGGGCGTATTTATGTTCAGGATATTTCCGTTTCTGGACGATCAATACGCGATATTGAAGATTTGAAACCGGAAGCACCTCTTAATGAACTTAAGGAAATCCGCCTTAAATATTTTCAAAATACAATAAGTTTAGAACTAATACCACTTGGAGTTACTTCTCCCGGAGCGAAATTCTCGTGGAAAATTAATGGTTTGGATCAGGAATGGAGTAAACCTGTTGATAACCGGGTTTTATCCTATTCAAATATTCCGTACGGAAGCTATACCATACAACTTCGTATGGTCGATAATTCTATAACAGGTGTAATTGCCGAGCGGGAGATTAACGTGAAAATCATTCCGCCGTTTTGGAAAACAAGCTGGTTTATCCTGCTCGTAATTCTCTTTGTAGCTAGCCTGGGTATTTTCGGTGTTTACTTTTACATCGACTGGTTAAAGAAAAAGCACTCGGAAGAAAAGATCAGGTTCTTTGCAAATACTGCTCATGATATTCGTACATCTTTAACCCTGGTTAACGGGCCTATCGAAGAACTGAATAAGGAGTCAGGATTAAGCGATAAAGGTACGAATTATCTTCATCTGGCTACCGAGCAGGTTCATCGGCTATCGACGGTGGTAACCCAATTGCTCGATTTTCAGAAAGTTGACATCGGGAGGGAGAGAGTGGCCTATAGTTTTGTTGATATTGTTAAAACAATAAAAGACCGGGTGATGATGTTTGAGGCCTATGCGAAAAGCAGAGGTATTGATCTGGTTTTTAGGGCTAATTGCGATAAATTCGAAACTTCCGTTGATGAACGAATGATACAGAAAGTAGTCGATAATCTTATTTCCAATGCCATAAAGTATTCAAATCCGGATTCGCATGTAAATATCGAGCTCCGGTGTGCGGCAACAAAATGGATACTTGAAGTTCAGGACACTGGAATTGGAATTACCAAAAAGGCTCAAAAAATGTTGTTCAGGGAATATTACCGTGGCGAAAATGCCATCAATTCAAAAATAGTTGGCTCGGGTATCGGTTTACTACTGGTGAAAAATTATGTCTCCTTGCATGGCGGTAAAGTTACCTGTTACAGCCAGTCTGGTGCTGGATCCACTTTCCTGGTAACCATTCCGTTTATTGCGAAGGAAAGTTCGGAAATAAAAAAGGAGCGCGGGGCCAAAGCAATCGAGAAAGAGATACCGAAATCGTCAATAGTTAATCCTTTAACCGAAAAGCAGGTGGCCGACAAGCGTGGGAATAAAATGACGGTTTTAATTGTTGAAGATCACGATTACCTGAGAGAATTTCTTCAATCGGCCATGCAGGATTTCTTTCATATTTACCTTGCCGGCGATGGAGAGGAGGCCTGGGAAATAGTACAAAAGCACAACCCTGATCTGATTGTTTCTGATATAATGATGCCGAAAATGGACGGCTTTGAATTGTGCGAAAAAGTAAAATCAAATTTCCTTACTGCGCATATCCCGGTTATTCTTTTAACCGCACTGGCCGGTAAAGCCCAGCAAATGCGCGGACTAGGACTTGGAGCCGATGATTATTTAACCAAACCATTTGACGTTACCTTACTTCTGCAACGAATTAAATCAATTCTTAAAAACCGCGAAATTATCAGGGACAAGGCCATGAAAATGACCAGCGAGTGCAAAGAGCCCGTTATTTTGGAAAACGAACTGAACGATAAGTTCCTAAAACGTATGATAGAGGTTGTGAATGACAATGTTAGTAATCCGCAATTTTCTAAAAATGAATTTGCTGCAATCATGAATGTTAGTCCTTCGCTGCTCTATAAAAAAATAAAGTCATTAACCGACCAATCACCAATCGAATTTATACGAACAATCAGGCTGAACCGTGCTTATGATTTGCTAGCTTCTCAAAAACACTCGATTACAGAAGTTAGTGAATTGTGCGGATTTAGTAGTGTTGGCTATTTCAGTACCGTCTTTCGAAAACATTTTGGTAAATCACCAACACGGGTCTTGGAATAACATTTTCTGACGTATTTTTCTGTCATTTTAGTTTCATATTATGATAGCTATCCCTTTTAATTTTGGATATTCCGATGTGTAGTTTCTAATAATACGCTGCGGAATCAGCTTGTTGAGTAATTTCTAGGTGTTGTTGTACAGCGTGTTAGTGCTCTTGAGGGTAAGAATGTCCCATTTTAAAAATCAAATGTCTAAAATTAGAAAGCCCTGCATATAATGGAGTTTATTTTTGAGCAAGTGAAGGTGTGAAAAATACCTGCGTGAACAAATAAAACTATTATTCCTAATTGGACAACTTTGATGAAACTAAACTATTTCATTCAGCTATTGATGACAACTCTTGTGTTGGCCGGAGTTTTTATTTTTAACTCCTGTCAATCCATATCCGGTTCCGGTAATCCAAAATTTGCAAACGATAGTATGGTTGCAAATTTCGATTATTTCACCTACAAAGGCAACGATGATTTCTACAACAATAATCCACTGCCGGGAGACGATTATTATTACAATCCCATCCTTCCGGGCTGGTACTCCGATCCGAGTGTTTGTACCAACGGAAAGGATTATTTCCTGGTAACATCTACTTTTAGTTATTTTCCGGGCGTTCCTATTTTTCATAGTACCGACATGCTAAACTGGAAACAGATTGGTAATGTACTGAACCGTCCCGAACAATTACCACTGGATGGTCAAGGTATAAGTCGTGGAATTTTTGCTCCTGCAATTAGTTATAATCCGCATAACGAAACGTATTACATGATTACCACCAACATGCAAGGCGGTAATTTTTTGGTAAAGACACAAGATCCGTTTGGCGACTGGTCGGATCCGATTTGGTTACCCGATGTTCACGGTATCGATCCGTCGTTGTTTTTTGATGAGAACGGCAAAGCCTACATTGTAAATAACGATGAACCCGATGGAGGTTCAACTTACGAGGGGCATCGTGCCATTCGTGGTATTGAATACGATGTGGAAACCGATAAAACCGTTGGCGAAAGTATAATGTTGGTGAATGGCGGTGTTCGCCTGTCAGAAAAACCAATATGGATTGAAGGGCCGCACCTGTACAAATTTAATGGCAGTTATTACCTGATGTGTGCCGAAGGAGGAACCTCGGTTGATCATCGCGAAGTAATTTTTAAAAGCGATGCGCCATTTGGAAACTACGTACCATGGGATAAAAATCCGATACTTACCCAAAAGCATCTCAACCCGAACCGCGAGTTGCCGGTTACCTGTGCCGGACATGCCGATATTATTCAGAAAGACAACGGACAGTGGTGGTCGGTGTTTTTGGCCTGCCGCCCCATCGATAATAAGTTCGAAAACCTTGGGCGCGAAACCTTTATGATGCCTATTCGATGGAGCCGGGACGGATTCCCGTACATGACCAAAAATGATGAAGTAGTGCCGCGTATTATTCGCATGGAAGGTGTAAAAAGAGACTCGTCGGTTCCGTTCGGAAACTTCGAAAAGAACGATGATTTTAACACCACCGAACTGGGAATGGAGTGGCTAACCATTCGTGGAGATGCTGCCGGCTTATACAATTTGAACGAAAATCCCGGATTTCTAACATTAAAATGTGCAGAGGTAACTACCAACGAATTAAAGGTACCGGCTTTTGTGGGGCGGCGTTTACAGCATCACAAATTTGAAAGTACCACTAAAATGTATTTCACACCTGGTTCCGAAACTGAGTCGGCCGGAATGGTTTTAATGAAGAACGAAGAGCATCAGTATTTACTGGTAGTAGAGAAGGTTAACGGGCAGAAAGCAGTTCGTGTAAAAATGCTTTCGGATACAGCAATTGAAGTTATTGGTTCGGAAACCATTAACGCAGAAGACGAACCTGTACGATTGAAAATTACATCGAATGGAACAGAATTTAGTTTCTATTATGCCGTGGACGATAAGGACTGGAAACTACTGGCCGATAAAGTGGATGCCTCGTATTTATCGACTGCCCGGGCCGGAGGATTTACCGGAACAACCATTGGGATGTATGCTTCAGGAAAGAAAATCGAATTTATACAATAAATAATTCGCACTTAATTCAATGTCAAATTTATAAATGAAAAACTTAGATCTTATGAGGAAAAACACTAATGGACATTCTGTCCTTCATTATTTCTATTCAACCACTCATTCTTCGCCATAGGTAAACGTGGTGTAAAACAGAGTGAATAAAATCAATTTCTAATGAAAATTAGAACTCTTTTGTCAATTTAATAGAGAATATAATGAAACACAGAATTAATTTATCATCTCAAAAAGCTTTGTCAGCTTTGATGAAGAACTACTTGTTAAAAACACTGGTAGTTGTACTTGGGATTTTTATCAATTTATCGTTGTTTGCTCAGGATACCAAAACCATAACGGGTACGGTTGTTGATGAGCAAGACAATCCGGTAATTGGTGCTACAGTAATCGTAAAAGGTACGCAAATTGGTGTGCCTACCGATTTTGACGGAAAATTTGAGCTGCAAGTTCCAACCGATAAGGAGATCCTGCTGATCTCGTTTATTGGAATGGAGCCACAGGAAATCGACATTACTAACCAAACTAAACTGGAGGTTGTATTGGCGCCATCGAGCGTACAACTGGAAGAGACTATTGTTGTTGGTTACGGCCAGCAAAAAAAGGAGAGTGTTGTTGGGGCAATCACCCAAACAACGGGCGAAGTACTACAACGTACCGCCGGTGTTACCGATATTGGAATGGCATTAACCGGTAACCTGCCGGGTGTAATTACCATTAACAGTTCGGGGATGCCGGGCGAGGAAGATCCGCAAATTATTATTCGTTCGGCAAGTTCGTGGAACAACAGCGACCCACTGGTGTTGGTTGATGGTGTTGAACGCCCGATGAGCGGAGTAGATATGAACTCGGTTGAGTCGGTTTCGGTACTGAAAGATGCTTCGGCAACAGCGGTTTTTGGTGTGAAAGGTGCAAACGGTGTAATCCTGATTACCACTAAACGTGGTAAAGAAGGTTCGGCACGTATCGATGTTTCGGCCAACATGACCATGAAAGTACCGTCGAAATTGCCGAACAAACTCGATTCGTACGATGCTTTAATGGCTCGTAACTACGCTATTGAGCACGAACTGGGTGTTTCTCCTGATTCGTGGGGATATATGACGCCGCAGAATATTATTGAAAAATACCGTTACCCGGCTGATTTAGCTGAGGCTGAGCGTTATCCGAATGTTGACTGGCAGGATGTACTGTTTAAAGATTATGCCATGTCGTACAACGCCAACTTAAACGTATCGGGAGGTACTAAGTTTGTTAAATATTTTGCCTCGGCAGATTTTGCACACGAAGGCGACCTTTTTTATGTTTTTGATAACGGACGTAACTACGACTCGGGTTATGCTTACAACCGTATTAACGTGCGAAGCAACCTCGATTTCCAACTTACAAAATCTACCGTGTTCCGGTTGAACCTGGCCGGATCGAACGGACAAAAGAAAACTCCCTGGGGACAAACCAATTCGGGCGACTGGGCTGTTGCACAACAGTGGGCCGGTGCCTATAATATTGCTCCCGACGTGTTTTTGCCACAATATTCCGACGGATCGTGGGGATTCTATCCAAACATCTCGAACGTGTCGAACTCGGCTCAAAACCTGTCGCTTTCAGGAACCATGCTTTCAACAACAACACAAATCAACACCGACTTCATTCTGGAGCAGGAGTTGGATTTTATCACTAAAGGCTTGAAGTTCCGCGGTGCCGTTTCATGGGATAATACTTTCCTTGAACGTAACAGAGGTATTAACGACCTTTACAACGATGCACAGCAAAAATGGATCGATCCGGCAACCGGTATCGCTACCTATAAAAAGGAATATGAGAATAACAATAAATTTGATTTCCAGCAGGGCGTATTGTGGAATACCTCAGATGGCTCGGTGGATAACAATTTTACGCAGCGTAACCTGGAATACCAATTGCGTTTAAACTGGGATCGCCAGTTTGGTAACCATAACATTACCGCAATGGGTATGTTTAGCCGCAAAGAACGCGCTCGTGGTAGCATTATTCCTAATTTCCGCGAAGACTGGGCATTCCGTACTACATACGACTATAAATCGCGCTATTTCTTAGAGTATAATGGTGCATATAACGGCTCAGAAACATTTTCGAAAGATTATCGTTTTGCCTTCTTTAGCTCAGGCGCAATTGGCTGGATGATCTCTGAGGAATCATTTATGGAAAGCCTCGGCTTCCTCGACATGTTAAAACTGAGGGCTTCGTATGGTGAAATCGGTGACGACTATATCAGTGGTCGTTGGTTGTACCTTACCCAATGGGCCTACGGGGGTAACTCATCGCTCGACTTAAACCATGGAACCAGCCCTTACGACTGGTACCGCGAATCGGCAGTTGGTAACCCCGATGTACGTTGGGAAACGGTTAAAAAGTTCAATGCCGGTATCGACTATGCTTTCTTTGATGGTTTATTAGCCGGTAGTGTTGAGTATTTCCGCGATAACCGTGTTGATATTCTTGTTGGCGGCGGCGACCGCGCTGTACCTTCTTACTTTGGTCCAACGCCTCCAACAGCTAACCTCGGAGAGGTAGAAACCAACGGTTACGAAATACAGGTGCGTGTAAATAAAGTACTGAATAACGGTGTTCGCTTGTGGGGCGATATGAGTATGACGCATGCTGTAAATGAAATTATCGAAAGAGATGACCCTGCATTGTACGAAGATTACCGTAAGCAAGCCGGTTACAGCCTTGGGCAAACAAGAGCTTATGTTGATGCCGGTTATTTTAACACCTACGATGCATTATACGGTAGCCCAATGCACGATACCAACGATCCGTATAAAGTTCCGGGCGACTATTATGTCCTCGATTTTAATGCCGATGGTATTATCGATAGTAAAGACCAGATTCCTTATGGTTACTCAGGTTCGCCACAAAATACTTACAATGCCACAGTTGGTGTTGAATGGAAAGGCTTTAGCGCATTCGTTCAGTTTTACGGTGTAAACAATGTAACCCGTAACGTACCATTAACCAGTTTCGGAAGCAAGCTGAATACGGTTTACGATTTCGGAACGTGGTGGTCGCAAGAAACGCCAAATGCCGATGTAACTGTTCCGCGCTGGTTGTCGGAACCTAGCTATAACTCAGGAACTCAGTACTTGTTCGATGGTTCGTATGTTCGATTGAAAAATGCTGAATTAGCTTATACCGTTAATGGCGGTTGGATCAATTCGATTGGTTTCCGCACCCTGAAAATATTTGTTAACGGTAACAACTTGTGGGTATGGTCGAAAATGCCGGATGACCGCGAATCGAACTTCGCCGGATCAGGTGGACAGGGAGCTTACCCAACTATGAAACGATATAATTTAGGAATAAGATTTACACTATAATTATGAGTACAATGAAAAATATACATAAGACGCTTTTGAAGAGTGGTGTACTGTTCATCATGTTATTGGGGCTCTTTTCCTGCGAAGAATACCTGGACAAAGCACCCGAATCGATCGTATCGGAGGAGGTAGCGTTTAGTAATTTCACCAATTTCCAGGGTTATATTGAAGAGATCTACAATTGTATCCCTGATAAAGAAAAGAAATACTGGACCACTTCGTGGAACTGGGGAGATGATGAGCTGTTTAACCTTGAAGGTAGCTGGCACATGACCAACCAGGTTGATATTGGTAACTTCTGGGCATGGCAAAACAACGCCGGTACCTGGCTTGACGACGATAATGCAAATCCCACTTCAACCAATAAATTCGATCATGGTTTATGGGCTCATGCATGGTATTGTATCCGTAAAGCCAATATGGGGCTCGAAAATCTCGACTTATTAACTGTGGCAACACAAGAGGAAAGAGATTTTATTGAAGGTCAGCTTTACTTTTTCAGAGCCTGGTGGCACTTCGAAATGATGCAATATTTTGGTGGCCTGCCATACATTGATCAGGTATTGCCTTCAGGCGAAAAACTTACTTTACCTCGACTGAGCTACCAGGAATGTGCCGACAAAGCCGGAGCCGATTTAAGAAAAGCCGCTAACTTGCTGCCAATCGACTGGGACGAAACAACTGTGGGTAAAAACACACTGGGTAAAAACCAGTTACGCGCCAATAAAATTATGGCATTGGGTTACCTGGGTAAAAACTACCTGTGGGCTGCAAGTCCGTTAATGAAAAACGGTGCAGAAACCGGTGGTGCCAATACTTATAACTACGACGAGGATTATGCACGCAAAGCTGCCGAAGCTTTTGGCGAGTTGTTAAGTCTGGTTGAAAGCGGACAAACACAATACTCGCTGGTCGATTTCGATTACGATGATATTTATAATCATAAGAAAGCGAGCGGTGTTGAGAGCAAGTACAGCGATATGTTCTATACTACCGGACAAAACTGGTTAATGCCGGGTTCAACCGAAGCTATTTTCCGTGGTCCTTCAACCGATTACAACGGTAGTAACTGGAACACCACAAAAACTTTCGGCCCAAAAGTAAAAGGTTTGGTAGAGCACGATAACATCATTCACCATCCTACGGCCAATTACGTGAAAAATTACGGTATGGCCAACGGTTTGCCTTTGGATGATCCGGAATCGGGTTTCGATCCTGAATATCCGTTTAAAGACCGTGACCCACGTTTCTATCATGACATTGTTTTCGATGGATTTAAATACGTGAATGCCACAATGCCTGCCGATATGGAGTACCTGCGTTACACCGGTTTGGCAACAAACGGAACAATGCGCAACCCTGCCGATGGTAGCCGAACCGGTTATCTGATTCAGAAACTGGTACCACATACCGCAAATAAATACGATGGAGCTTATAACTGGAGTTATAACCTGCATACTTACCTGCCATACATGCGTTTAGGAGATATTTACACCATGTATGCCGAAGCATGTGCCGCTTTTGGTGGCGCATCAGGAAAAGCCTCAAATTTCTCGAAAACGGCAGAAGAAGCCATCAACACACTTCGCGATCGTTGCGGAGCCGGACATGTTGCTGCTTCATATACTGCAAGCCGCGAAAAATTCATCGACGAGGTGAGAAGAGAACGTGCCGTAGAGCTTTCTTTCGAAGGTTTCCGCTTTAACGACTTACAACGTTGGTTGTTGCTTACCGAGTATCCTTACAATGTAAAAACTTCTCAAGAGTTTGACCGGGTAGAAAACCTTGAATTCTTCGAGAACAACGATCCAAGAGATGCAAGGGTGGCCAACTTTAGAGAAGAAGTTATTTTAACACGTCAGTTTGGTGTTAAACACTACTGGTTCCCGCTTAAAATCGAGGATGTATCAATGTATCCGGAGTTTGGGCAGAACCCGGGTTGGTAGCCAGATTGAGTTAAAGTTTTATGTAATTATAATCGAATAAGCAATGAAACGACCATGACAAAATCCGGCCACGTTGACATACGATTAAAATCATGGGAGTTACATCTTATACAGTTAAGAATTAACAATATTAATAAGATGAAACATATACAAAAGAGATTCATTTTATTTGCCCTGTTTGCAGTTGTTCCGTTTTTGATGAACGCGCAAACTCCGGCAGGAAATGAAACGGATACGATCATTATAACCGACGATCCATTAGTGCAGGTTCCTTATCGTAAGGTAGCTCAAAGCGACATTCTGGGTGGTGTTTCGGTGGTCGATCTCGAAGAATTAACCAAAAAGAACTATAATACCTATAGTTTAGACAATATGCAGGGCTACATTGGTGGTTTCACCGGTAATGCACTGTGGGGCATGGGCGACTACCTGGTGCTGGTTGACGGAGTGCCGCGTGCGGCCAACAATGTGCTGCCTACTGAAATTGAGCAGATTACATTCCTGAAATCGGCGGCAGCAGTGGTACTTTATGGTAGCCGTGCAGCAAAAGGTGCCATTTTAATTACTACCAAACGTGGTAAAAACACACCGCTTGAAATTAATGTGCGCGCCAACACGGGTTTTCATGTATCAAAAAGCAATCCTTCTTATTTAGGATCGGCACAGTACATGAGCTTGTATAACGAAGCACGTGTAAATGATGGACAGACGGCTTTGTACAGCGATGAAGATATTTACCACCACGCATCGGGAAGCAATCCATACCGTTACCCGAATGTGGATTTCTATTCATCAGATTATTTAAAGTCGTACTACAACCGTACCGACGTTTCTACCGAAATTTTAGGTGGTAACGAACGAGCTAAGTTTTACACCAATATTGGCTACTACCGTCAGGGCGATGTTTTCGACTTTGGCGAAGCTGCTGATAATTTTACCGACCGCCTGAATATCCGCGGTAACATCGATTTGAATCTGAATGATTTTATCAGTGCCTACATCAATACCAATGCAACCTTCTACAATGCAAGAAGTGCAAATTCGAGCGAAGAAGACGGCAATTACTGGACTGCTGCTTCTACACTACGTCCTAACCGTATTGCTCCGTTAATTCCTCTCGACTTTATTGATCCAAACGATCAGCAATCGTTGAATTTGGTAAACGGAAGTGCAAACATTATCGGTGGCCGTTATTTCCTGGGTGGTTCTCAGTTAGACCGTACCAATGTATTTGCAGATTATTATGCAGGTGGTTACAGCAAATGGACAAGCCGACAGTTTCAGTTTGATACCGGTTTGGATTTCGATCTGAAAGGTATTACTGAAGGTTTAAAATTTCACACACAGTTCGCTGTTGATTATGCTACTTCGTACAGCACATCGTATAATAATACGTATGCGGTATATATACCAAGCTGGTACGATTACAACGGTGCCGATGTAATTGCCTCACTGGCGAAGGAAGGTAACGATGAAAATCCGGGTGTGCAAAATGTAGGGGGAAGTACCAATAATCAAACAATTGCGTTCTCGGGATACTTTACCTACGACAAAACGATAAATGCCGACCATAACCTGAATGCGATGTTAATTGCCTCGGGTTATCAAATTACAAACTCTGGTCAGTATCACCGCACCAGTAGTGCAAATGCCGGTTTGCAACTGGCTTACAACTACAAGAATAAGTACTATGCCGATTTTAGTGCATCGGTAATTCATTCGGCAAAACTGCCCAAAGGAAACCGTCAGGCACTGTCGCCAACAGTGAGTTTAGGATGGAAAATCAGTGAAGAGGATTTTATGGCCAACTCATCGGTAGTTGATGAATTAAGCCTGAACCTATCGGGAAGTATCCTGAATTCAGACCTCGACATTGAAGACTTTTACATGTACGAAGCCACTTACGATCAGGCTGATGGTGCATGGTGGGGATGGTACGATGGTGCATCGGAACGTTCAACCAACTCGAAACGAGGCGGAAATGAGGAACTCGACTTTGTAAAACGCAAAGAAATTTCGGCTACTTTAAATGCCTCGCTTTGGGAAAAACTTTTAACAGTTAATGCCTCGTTCTTTATCAATTCTACCGAAGGATTGCCTATCGAACCGTCAACCATTTACCCGAATTATTTCTTTACCTGGTGGCCTGAGGCTTCATTTATTCCAACTGTTAACTTCAACAACGATAAACGCGTAGGATTCGACTTTAGCGCGAACGTAAACAAGCAGGTTGGCGAAGTAGATCTTAGCTTGGGTGTTTCTGGTATTTATTATACCACCGAAGCTACTCAACGTGATGAAAATTACGAGTACGATTACCTGTACCGCGAAGGAACTGCCATCGACGGACTTTGGGGTCTGGAAAGCGCAGGCTTATTCCAGAGTGCCGAAGAAGTAGCCAGTTCTCCTGAGCAAAAATTTGGTGGTGAGGTTAAACCCGGCGACATTAAATATGTGGATCAAAACAATGACGGTCAAATCGATGAAAAAGATGAAGTATACCTTGGCCGCGCCGGATGGAGTGGAGCTCCGCTTACTTTGGGTGTAAACTTTACAGCTAAATACAAAGGCTTTACCTTCTTTGCTTTAGGTACCGGAAATTATGGCGCTTATGCCTTTAAAAACGACGCGTACCACTGGGTTTACGGCGAAAGAAAATACTCGGAAGTAGTGCTCGATCGTTGGACAGAAGGAACAAAAGCTACAGCTACTTATCCGCGATTAACAACAACGAACGGAAGTAATAATTTCCGTAACTCTGATTTCTGGATGTACAAAACCGATCGTTTTAACCTGGCGAAAGTACAAATCACTTATGATTTGCCACAAAGCCTGATTCAAAACAGTGTGTTCGAAAGCATCTCGACATACGTAAGTGGAGCCGACCTGTTAACCATTTCAAAGGAAAAAGATATCCTGGAACTGGAATTCGACAGTGCTCCGCAAACGCGATTCTTTAACATTGGTTTAAAGGCCACATTCTAATAAGTAACACTAAAGAATTTTAACGATGAAGAATATAATAAAATTAGTGGTTCTTGTATTTCTGTTCACCGCCTGCGAAGACATGTTCGAGCCGGCTTTGGAGAACAACAGGGGACTTGAAGCGATGTACAACGAACCTACATATGCACAAGGTATTTTGGCCAACGCATACATATTATTGCCTTATTCGTCGGCTCCGCAAAGCGATGTGGCAACAGATGATGCAGTAAGCAACGATAACGAAAACGATTACCTGGCAATGGCCACCGGATCGTGGACTGCCAATACTAATCCAATGTCGCAATGGCAAGGCCGAAGAAATGCTATTCAGTATATCAACCTGTTTTTAGCCAATACCGATGAGGTGGTTTGGAGTAAAGACGAAGTGATAAACACCATGTATAACGACCGTTTGAAAGGCGAAGCTTACGCGCTGAGAGCCGTTCAAATGTTGGCACTTTTAAAGGCTCACGGCGGTTGGACCGCAGGTGGTGAACTGCTAGGTGTACCTATTGTTACCGAGCCTGAAACTGCTGAGTCGGACTTTAACGCACCACGTAATACATTCCAGCAATGCATCGATCAGATTATTGCCGATGCAAATACGGCAATGGATCTGTTACCATTGGATTTCGGCGATATTTCTGATGGCGAAATTCCATCAAAATACCAGTCGCTGGGCGTTACCAACGCCGGCGATTACAACCGCGTAAACGGTAATCACATGCGTGGCCGTATTACCGGGCGTATTGTTGAAGCCGTTCGTGCACAGGCTGCTTTGTTAGCTGCCAGCCCGGCATACAACGCCGGAACAACAGTATCGTGGGAAGATGCTGCAAACTTTGCGGCTGATGTGTTGGACCGTATTGGCGGACCAAACGGTTTGGCTGCCAACGGACATACCTGGTATGCCAATATCAGCGAAATTGAAGCTTTGGCATCAGGTGTAACACCTCCCGAAATTATCTGGAGAGGCGATATCGGCCAGAACAACGACCTGGAAACCGACAATTTCCCTCCGTCGTTATACGGCAACGGACGTGTAAATCCTACACAGAATTTAGTTAATGCATTCCCAACTGTTGATGGTTACCCAATTACCGATGCGGCAAGTAGCTACGATGCTGAAAACCCTTACGCCAACCGCGACCCACGATTAAACGATTACATTGTGGTAAACGAAAGTACGCAAGGACCAAACAGCGATGTAATTATTACCGGTACATACGCCGACGACAAAGACGGAATCAACCAGGAAAACGGAAAATCGACACGTACCGGTTATTACCTGCGTAAACTGTTGCGTTACGATTGTAACCCAAATCCTGAGTTCGATACCGACCAAAAGCACTATGCTGCACGAATTCGCTACACCGAAATATTCCTGGCCTATGCCGAGGCGGCTAACGAAGCCTGGGGCCCAACGGGAAATGGCGGAAACGCTTACTCTGCATACGATGTTATTAAAGCCATCCGCGAAAGAGCTGGTATTGGCCTCGAAAACGGCGATGCTTACCTCGAATCGGTTAAAGGCGACCAGGATGCAATGCGCGAGTTAATCCGTAACGAACGTCGTATTGAGCTTTGTTTCGAAAATCACCGCTTCTGGGATTTACGTCGCTGGGAGGTAGCAAACCTGAACGAAACGGCTCGCGGAATACAAATAGAAGATGCGAATGGTACCTATACATTAATTGATGTGGAATCGAGAAATTATGCCGATTACATGTATTACGGACCAATACCTTACGGTGAAATACAGAAATGGAGTAACCTGGAACAAAATGCAGGTTGGTAATTTTCTGAATATTAATTCAAAATATTGAAAGAGATGAAACAGATTAAATTTTTAATGATAGTGGCAGCCGGAATTTTTGCAATGCTATTCACGTCGTGCGAGAACCAGGATGTAGAGTTTCCGGATTTTGACTACAGCACCGTATATTTTGCCTATCAATACCCGGTAAGGACTATTGTGCTGGGCGAAGATATTATCGATAATACGCTCGATAACGAACATAAATGCGAAATTTATGCTACAATGGGGGGTGTTTACGCCAACGATCTAAGCATTGGTATCGATGTAACTGTTGACAATAATTTGTGCAGCAATCTGTATTTCGATACTGAGTTTACAACGCCGGTTCAGGCTATGCCAACCAACTACTATTCGTTGGCTGCCGATAAAATTTATTTGGATAAAACCTTACAAGATGGCGTTGAAGTTCAACTTTCGGATGCATTTTTTGCCGATCCGGATGCAATCAAAAATACCTATGTTATTCCTTTGCGAATGACAAATGTGGTAAATGCCGATTCTATTCTTTCAGGCGTTCCAAAATTTGACGGAGCACTTAGAGGAAACGATACCGACTGGGAAGTTTTACCAAAAGACTTTGTATTGTACTGCGTAAAATTCATCAATCCATGGCACGGTAACTACCTGCGCCGTGGTGAAGATGTAATTACCGAAGACGGAGCAACCACTACCGTTACCCGCGAGGCCGAATATGTTGAAGACGACGAAGTGGTGGCATTAAATACTGCCTCGTTAAGTTCGGTTGAATTCCCGGTTTCGCTTGTTGACGAAAACGGTGAAAACGTAACCTGTACCTTGTTACTTACCTTCGACGACCAGAATGCCTGCACTATTTCTTCTGCAACTGAAGGATTTACAGCATCGGGTAGTGGTTCGTTCGTAATCGATGGCGAGAAAAACAGCTGGGGAAACAAAGATCGTAACGCGCTTTACCTGGATTATACCATTGATATGGGGAGCAAAAGTTACGCTACAAATGATGTACTGGTTGTTCGCGACCGTGGTGTAACAATGGAAACATTTGCACCAGCATATAATGTAAACTAATCGCTTAAATCAAATTGAAGATGAAATACATAAATAAACTTTTGCTGGGTGCCGTTTCAGTTCTTTTTATGGCATCCTGCGTTGAAGATAGTTTACTCGACTATAGAGTCGATAAACCCGAAAGTGTTGTTCAACAGGAATATTTGAACGATTACGATGTGTTGAAATCATACGTTGACAGAAGCGCCAGCCCCGATTTTAAATTGGGGGCAGGAGTTTCGCTGAACGCTTTCAACGAAAGAGGGGTGGTTTATAGCCATATCATGTCGAACTTCGATGAGGTAACAGCAGGATATGCAATGAAACACGGTGCCATTGTGCAGAATAATGGAAGCATGAACTTTGCAGGAGTGAAGAATTTTATTGCCACCGCACAGGAAGCAGGTGTTACTATATACGGGCATACGCTTGCGTGGCATGCCAACCAAAATGCGGAATACCTGAACAGCACAATTGCACCAACGATAATTCCCGGAACTGCCGGTCCAACCTGGGATCCGGTAACCGAAATCGATTTCGAAACTGACGATGCTTCGAAGTACCTGGGTAATGCTGGTGCAGCTATGGAGTTTACTGCCGATGGTGGAGGTAAAGACGGTGAAGGACGAGCATTGAAAATTACCAACTCAGGAGGTCATGCTAATGACTGGGATTCACAGTTTTTCGTACTTATCGATCCGGCCGCACAGGAAGGCGAACAGTATGAACTTACCATGGATGTTAAGGCTGATGTGGATTTTAGTATCCCTACTCAGGCGCATAGTGTACCTTACGCTTACAGCTTTTATGATTTCTTTGGTGCTATTCCTGCATCTTCTGAGTGGATCACTTACACAAAACAAGTAACCGTTAGTGCCGATATGGCTAAAAATGGTGGTGCCGGTGCAATCGCTTTTAACCTGGGAGTAAATGCCAACGTTTTCTATTTCGATAATATTTCAGTAAAAAAATACAACGAGAGTGGTGGCGGAGGCCCGGTTCTCGAGGCAAGTGTTATTACCAATACTGATTTTGAAAACGGCGACGGCGGCTGGGGCGGCTGGGGCGGTGCCTCAACAAGAAGTCTGTCGGCCGATGGTGAAGGTTATGGCGGCAGTGGTTTTGCTTATACGTTTACCAATCCATCAGCCGGTAATTTCTGGGAGGCACAAGTGGCCTACGATTTGGCACCACTTGTTGAAGGATCAAATTATGTTCTTAATTTTCAGGTGAAAGCTACTGCTCCCGGAGCAATTCGCGCAGAAATTCAGTCATCGTCTGATTATTCAAGCGATGGTTTTGGTTCTTTCGATGTATCAAATGAATGGACAGAATATACCCTGGAAACAGTAGCGGGCAGAGATGATCGTAACCGCTTTATTATCAGTTTTGGAGATTATGTTGGAACGGTATATATTGATGATGTTACGCTACGTCGTTTAAATCCTGATGGTGGTGGCGAACAAATCATTGAAATGACACCCGAAGAAAAGAAAGACACCATTACTGCTGAACTCGATCGCTGGATTGCCGGAATGATGGAAGTATCGAAAGATTATGTACATGCCTGGGATGTAGTGAATGAACCAATGGATGATGGTAACCCATATGAATTAAAGACCGGTATTGGCAACAATAATTTGGCGGCCGATCATTTCTACTGGCAAGACTACCTGGGTAAAGACTATGCCGTTATGGCTTTCAACCTGGCAGCGCAATACGGTAGCCCTGAAGATAAATTATTCATCAACGATTATAACCTGGAATACAACATTGATAAATGTAAAGGGCTTATAAAATATGTTGAGTACATCGAAGAGCAGGGGGCTCGTGTTGATGGAATCGGAACACAGATGCACATTAACACCAACTCGGATAAGGATAAAATTGTGGAAATGTTTAACCTGTTGGCGGCTACCGGAAAACTGATAAAAATATCAGAACTTGATATGGGTATTGCCGACGGAGTAATAACAGCAAATGCAACCGAGGCTGACCTGCAGGCGCAGGCCGATTTGTATCAGTTTGTTGTTGAAAAGTACCTGGAATTGATCCCGGCCTCTCAACAATACGGTATTACTGTCTGGAGCCCGCTTGATAGTCCGAAAGAGTCTTCATGGAGGGCCGACCAGCCAATTGGTCTGTGGAATCTGAATTACTACAGAAAACCGGCTTATGCCGGATTCGCTGATGGCTTATCTGGTAACTAGTATCATATAGGTTTAGTTTAGGTAAAGGGACTGTCTTTTTTAGGCAGTCTCTTTTTCTCGTTTTTATAAACTCCGGATTTGATGCCAGTTAAGCAATCTCAATAAAAAACAGTTCAATAAAAAAACTATAGCTTTCTAAGCTAAATTCAACTAAAACGAATCCAATAAAACCTGAAAAGAAATGAAAACCATAAACCATCTAATGCTTGTTTTGTGTTGCTGTATTGCATTTCTATCGTGCAGTCGGCAACAATCAATCCCCAAAGTGTACAGTGTAGAAAACAGAGGAAAAGATTTTGAAAAACCGGTGTTGCCCGATCTGGACGAATTGCCGGTTGTAGAAGGCTTAACCGACCCTTTTGCCTGGTCGGACGGTAGCGGGCGTTCTACAAAATTCAGCGACTGGAGTAAACGTCGCAACGAAATAGCTGCCGAAATTCAACACTACGAAACAGGGCCCAAACCCGGTCGCCCCGATTCGATCTCAGCCAATTTTAAAAACGATACACTTACGGTTAATATCACCGTAAACGGAAAAACATTAACATTAAAATCAGGTATTATTTTACCTGATGGAGAAGGCCCGTTCCCGGCAGTAATTGGTATTGGAAGAGGCTCGGGAAGTTTGCCTGCCGATTTATTCTCGGAACGAAATATTGCTCAAATTACCTACGATTTCAGCCAGGTGGTGGCCTGGCAACAGAAACGCGGTAGCGAGCCCATAAATAAATTATACCCCGATTTGGCTTACATAGGATCGTATGCCGCATGGCCCTGGGGCGTTAGCCGCCTGATTGACGGACTGGAACTGGTGGCCGATGAACTGCCCATCGATTTGGAACACCTGGCGATAACCGGCTGCTCTTTTGCCGGGAAAATGGCGCTTTTTTCGGGCGCTTTCGACGAACGCATTGCCCTTACCATTGCACAGGAATCGGGTGGAGGAGGAGCCGCCGCCTGGCGCGTTTCCGAAACCCTGGGCGAAGTGGAAACCCTTGGTCGAACCAATTATGTTTGGTTTATGGAAAGTATGTCGCAATTTGCCAACCACGTGCAGAAACTGCCTTTCGATCATCATGAATTAATGGCCATGATAGCTCCGCGTGCCTTACTTGTACTCGGAAATCCGGATTACGAGTGGCTGGCCGATGAGTCGGGATACGTTTCGTGCCAGGCCGCAAAACGCGTTTGGGAAACGTTTGGTATTGCCGACCGGTTTGGATTTTCAATTGTTGCCGGTCATCCGCATTGCCAGTTGCCCGACGTACAACGACCCGAAGTTGAAGCCTTTCTCGATAAATTTTTGCTGGATAACGATACCGTAAATACCCATGTGGCCATTCATCCTTTCCCCGAGGTGGATTATAACAAATGGATCGACTGGCAGTAATCAGTTATTCAAAAAGACCTGTAGTAGTAGCATTTTCTTCTCTAAAATGATGAAATATGTGTAAAAGTAGAAATCAAATATTCAAAAACTAAAATCGCAAAAAGCACATCGGCTTATTTTTGAAGAAAAAGTTATAGGATTTCACTACCTGAAAAAGTGAAGGAATAAAATTTTGACTATTCGTGCTATTGATTTATCAAAACAAGTAAATGACAAATCAGTCCGAATACTGAATTAAACCAATAAAAATGAATAAAAAATTAGTTGAGCGATTTAGCGATGCAGGCGTTTGTTTAGGCCTTGTTCTGTTTGCATTTTTCGCACCATTTTTAACAACAGCTCAGGACAGGATGGATTATGTCGCGTTTGCACAGGAAGAGGGATCTTTTGCGCTAATCGAAAATAATCAACCAACTCCGGTAGTACTTGGTCCGAATGACTTTGCGGGAGTAAAAACTGTAGCCGAATGGTTGGTAAACGATATAAACAGGGTAAGCGGTCATACTCCGGAAATTATAGCTGCAAATACATCATTGCCTGAAGAAATAATCTTGGTAGGAACATTGGGTAAAAACGAATTAATCGACCAATTGATTCGCTCCGAAAAAATTAACGTTGCCGATATTGAAAGCGAGTGGGAACGTAGTTTAACCCAGGTGGTTGAAAATCCGTTTCCGGGCGTAAAAAAGGCCCTGGTTTTAGCCGGAAGCGATAAACGCGGAACCATTTATGCCATGCTCAACCTTTCGCGCGAAATGGGCGTTTCGCCCTGGTACTGGTGGGCCGATGTTCCGGTTGAAAAAAAGGAGGTGGTGCACGTAAAAGCCGGACGTTGGGTAAGCGAATCGCCAAAAGTAAAATACCGCGGAATTTTCTTAAACGATGAAGAACCGGCGCTTGGAAATTGGGCACGTGAAAAATTTGGCGGAATAAATCACCAGTTTTATGCGCATGTTTTCGAGCTTGTTCTTCGGCTGCGGGGAAACTTTATGTGGCCGGCCATGTGGGGAAAAGCTTTTTACGATGACGATCCTGAGAATGGCATTTTGGCCGATAAGCTGGGTATTGTTATGGGAACTTCGCATCACGAACCTTTGGGCCGGGCACAGGCCGAATGGCACAAATACGGTTCAGGCGCTTGGGATTACACAAAAAATAAAGATGTTCTATCCGATTTCTGGAAAAAAGGAATGGAGCGAAATAAAAACTATGAAACGCTTGTAACGGTTGGTATGCGAGGCGATGGCGATGAAGCCATGGAAGAAGGAACCAACATTGCCCTGCTGGAAAATATTGTAAAAGATCAACGAAAAATCATCAGCGATGTTACCGGTAAAAAACCGGAAGAAACACCACAGGTGTGGGCTTTGTACAAAGAGGTACAGGATTATTACGACAAAGGTATGCGTGTGCCCGATGACGTTACGCTTTTGTTGTGCGACGATAACTGGGGCGATGTGCGCAAACTGCCTGATGTAAATGCACCAAAACACGAAGGTGGTTTCGGCATGTATTATCATTTCGATTATGTAGGTGGACCCCGAAATTATAAGTGGATTAATGTTACGCAAATTCAGCGGGTTTGGGAGCAAATGAACCTGACCTACAGTCACGGAGTAGATCGCCTTTGGGTGGTGAACGTGGGCGACCTGAAACCGATGGAGTATCCCATTAGCTTTTTCCTTGATATGGCCTGGGATCCGGAACAATTTAATCCGAATAATTTAATGGATTATATTGAAAACTGGTGTGCCGAACAATTTGGCGAAAAATATGCCGCCGAAGCAGCGCGTATCCTGAATCAATACACGAAATTTAACCATCGGGTTACGCCCGAATTGCTGAATGCCAAAACCTACAGTCTGGAAAATTATAATGAATTTGAGCGGGTTCGGAACGAATATCGCGACCTGGCATTTGATGCACTCCGCCTTTACAACCTCCTTCCAAATGCTTACAAAGATGCATTCGATCAACTGGTATTGTTTCCAACGAATGCCACCGCCAATTTATACGAAATGTATTATGCAGTGGCCAAAAACCAGCAATTGATAGCGAACAAGGATACTGAAGCCAATTATTGGGCCGATGTTGTGGAAACCTGTTTTAAGCGCGATTCGGCGTTAACGGTTCATTACAATCAGCAAATTGCCGGAGGTAAATGGAACCACATGATGGACCAGGTGCGCATTGGTTACACCTATTGGCAGGAACCCCGACAAGCAACGATGCCAGCTGTTGAACGACTGAATACTCCTGAAGTGTTGAATGAAGAACTGGCATTTAAAGAAGCCGATGGTTATGTTTCTATTGAAGCCGAAAACTATCAGAAAGCAAAAGGTACTGAAACAATAAATTGGCAAGTAATTCCCGATCTCGGGAAAACAGTTTCGGCAGTAAGCACCTTCCCGCAAAATGCTTATCCCGGCGAAAACGACGAGGTATATCTGGAATATGCTGTTGATTTTACATCAACCGGCGATTTTGAAGTTCAGGTACTGGTATCGCCAACGCTGAATTTCAACGCTAACAAAGGATTACGTTACGCGGTTTCGTTCGATGGCGGACCGGAGCAGGTGGTAAATATTAACGGAAATTACCGGGGCGAATTAGGCCCCTGGCAAGCCAACCGTATCATTAAAACTTCTACAAATCACAAAATAGATAAAGCCGGCCTGCACCGTTTGCGTATTCGCGTGCTGGAGCCTGGAATTGTTTTGCAAAAAATACTGATCGACACCGGAAGCCTGAAACCGAGCTACCTGGGAGCACCCGAAAGTGAACGAGTAAAATTTTAATTAGATGAACAAATATAGAATACAGTACAGTTTTTTAGCGTTACTACTCCTTTTTGTCTTTGGCGGAAATCTAAACGCAGCTGTAAAATTACCCCGTTTGGTAAGTAATGGAATGGTGCTTCAGCGTAACGAGCCGGTTACGGTTTGGGGCTGGGCTGATGCCGGAGAAATGATTCAAATTGAGTTTTTAGGAGAAATATATAAAACCAAGGCAGACAGGAACGGCAACTGGCAGCTTGAGCTTGAGGCAATGGCTGCCGGTGGTCCGTATTCCATGACCATAAATGAGATAGAACTGACCGATATTTTGGTTGGCGATGTTTGGCTGGCTTCAGGGCAATCGAACATGGAGCTGCAATTGCGCCGCGTAATGGATTTGTATGCCGACGAGATTTTGAAAATAAATACCGACCAGATTCGTCTTTTCCGTTCGTCAACACGCGAAAATGCGGAGAGCAAAAAAGCCGATTATCCCGATGGAAAATGGCTGTCATCAACACCTGAAAATATTATGGAATTTTCGGCTGTAGCCTGGCTTTTTGCTGATAAAATTCATGAATCTCAGGATGTTCCGGTAGGCATAATCAGTACCGCAATTGGCGGTTCGCCGGCCGAAGCCTGGTTAAGTAAAAATAAAGTAAGGCCATTTCTCGATGAATGGTTAGCGCAAGGCGAGAAGATGGACTCGATGCGTGCAGCCTACGTTGAAGAGCATGGCGAGATAAAACCATTCAACTGGTTTGCCGAAGTAAACAAAAACGATCCGGGTGCAGGAAAATGGTCGAAAAAAGGTGTTGATGTTTCCAACTGGCCTCAGATTTCTTTGCCGGGGTACTGGACAGATAAAGGTGTTAACTTCTGGAACGGTTCCATCTGGTTTTACAAGGAATTTGAATTGGATGAATCGTTGGCAGGCGAAGAAGCCATTTTACGCCTGGGCCGCATTATCGACAGCGACTCGGCCTTTGTAAACGGAACCTTTGTGGGCAACATTACTTATCAGTATCCTCCACGAATTTATACCATTCCCGAGGGCGTTTTAAAAGCCGGAACAAACAAAGTAATGGTGCGTGTATTTAGCCAGGGCGGACGCGGTGGTTTTGTGGAAGAAAAACCTTACGAAGTGCGTGTTGGAAACGAAGTCATCGATATTACCGGCGACTGGCAATACCATATAGGAGCCGAGTTAAATCCTCCGAAAACAAATTTTGGCGGACTGGGATTTCGTCCGGGAGGGTTGTATAATTCATTGATTAATCCGATGAAACAATACACTGTTAAAGGCGTGATTTGGTACCAGGGAGAAACAAATGCCGGACGTGGCTTTCAGTATCGTCAGTTGTTTAAAGACCTGATTGTGGATTGGCGTGATCAGTTGGAAAAACCCGCTTTGCCATTCTTGTTTGTACAATTGGCCAACCTGGGAATTCCGAATAAACAACCCGTTAAAAGTGGCTGGGCCGAAACCCGCGATGCACAACGTCGTGCGCTGGAACTTCCAAATACCGGGATGGCAGTAGCTTTTGATATTGGCGAATGGAACGATATTCATCCGCTCAATAAAAAAGAAGTCGCTCGTCGTTTAGCTTTGGAAGCCGAAAGAGTGGCCTACGGAAATGATGAGCTGGTTAGTGCCGGTCCGCTTTACGAATCGATGAAAGTGGAAGACGGTAGTATTTTGCTCACTTTCTCGTCGGTAGGGTCGGGGCTCTACGCGAATAGCTTACTCGAAGGATTTCAGATAGCAGGAGAGGATGGCAAATTTGTTTGGGCAAATGCCGTGGTGATGAGTAAAAACACGGTTAAGGTTTGGAGCAGAAAGGTAAAAGAACCGGTGGCCGTGCGTTATGCCTGGGATGATAATCCGGCCGGGGCGAACCTGAAAAATAAAGAAAACCTGCCCGCATCGCCCTTTACAACCGAAGACTAAATTGAAAAAATCAAATAATACAAAAAATCAAATGAAAACTACTTCACAGAAAGTTTCTGTACTGGAAAAAATAGGATACAGCCTTGGCGACCTCGCTGCCAACCTCGTGTTTCAAACCCTGGTTACTTTCCTTGCTTTTTTCTATACCGATATTTATGGACTGCAAAACGAACACGCATCAGTAATTATGCTGGTGGTAGGACTGGTGGCAGCCTTTGCTTTTAACCCGATTATTGGCGCTTTGGCCGACCGAACACGCTCACGATGGGGAAAATTTCGCCCCTGGATTTTGTTTACCGCTATTCCGCTGGGCGTAATTGCCTTGCTGGCTTTTACAACACCCGATTTTTCGTACAAGGGAAAACTGATTTATGCCGCCGGAACTTACACGCTATTACTGCTGGCTTATGCGGCAAGTAACCTGCCTTATTCGGCACTGAGTGGCGTGCTAACCGCCGATATGTCGGAGCGAAACAGCCTGTCGTCGTACCGTTTTGCGGCAGTAATGTTTGCGCAGTTTTTTGTGCAGGTGTTTATGCTGCCCATCATTTTGCATGTGGGAAAAGGCGATAAAGCTGCCGGCATTGAATCGGTAATGACCTGGATGGCTATTATCGGTACCGTTCTGTTGCTGATCACTTTTCTTACCACCAAAGAACGTGTAATTCCTCGCCCGGAACAGGAATCGAGTTTAAAAGACGATTTAAGCGATTTATTCAAAAACCGTCCATGGATCATCATGTTAACGCTAACAATTCTGGTATTTGTTACACTGGCTATGAAAGGCGGATCGTACGTTTACTATTTTAATAATTACGTTGATGAAGCCACGCTGAAAAGTTTTATTCAGCCAATTTTAGATTCGCTTGCTGCTGTAGGCATGAACTTTTTTGAGTCGGATGTAGCATCAGCAGGCTTTGGATTATTCAATGCCGGAGGAATCATTTGTTCGATGATTGGTATCGCCGTTTCCAGTAAGCTGGCCAACAAATTCGGAAAACGCGATGTGTTCGGAACAACATTGTTTATCGCTACCCTGTTTATTATATCCTTCATTTTTTACAATCCCGAAGATGTTCGCCTGATGTTTTTAGCGCAGGCATTGCATATGTTTTTCTACGGTGTAACAACGCCAATTCTTTGGGCAATGATTGCCGATGTTGCCGATTTCTCGGAGTGGGTTAACAACCGCCGTGCAACAGCAATAATCTTTTCGGCAATGATGGTGGGCCTAAAGGCCGGATTGGCTATTGGTGGCGCAATTGTTACATGGATTTTGGGTTTGTACGGCTACGTATCGAAAGATGCTGTGGCAGCCGGCCAGGAACTGATTCAGCCCGAAAGTGTAGCTCAGGGAGCAAAAATGCTGGTTAGTATTTACCCGTCAATTCCGTTTTTAATTGGAGTTGCTTTGCTGTTCTTCTACGAAATCAATAAAAGTAAAGAAGTACTGATTCAGAAAGATTTAATTGAAAGAAGACAATAATAATGTACGCCGAAGTCTTCGGATGAAAAGAATATTTTAAACCATAAATACCATAAAAATGAGAAACAGGAATCGATTTGTTTTGATTATGCTACTTGCTGGCATTTTAATGTCGTGTAACAGCGGAACAACAACACGGTCGCAGAAAACACCAACATTAAAAGAAGCTTTTGCCGGTAAATTTCATATTGGAACAGCTTTAAACGAATGGCAAATTACCGGTAGAGATTCAGCCGGAGTTGAGGTAATAAAAAATCAGTTTCAGGCAATTGTTGCCGAAAACTGTATGAAAAGCGGACCAATTCATCCAAGCGAAGGCGAATACAACTTTGAATTGCCCGATCAGTTTGTAGAATTTGGTGTTGAAAACGATAAATTTATAACCGGCCATTGTTTAATCTGGCATTCGCAGGCACCACGCTGGTTTTTTACCGACAATGAAGGAAATGATGTTTCGCGTGAAGTGATGATCGAGCGCATGAAAGAACACATTTACACCGTTGTTGGCCGTTACAAAGGTAAAATTAAAGGCTGGGATGTTGTTAACGAGGCTATTATGGAAGATGGTAGCATGCGTAACAGCAAATTCCTTCAAATTGTTGGCGACGACTTTATTAAGCTGGCTTTCCAGTTTGCTCACGAAGCCGATCCTGATGCCGAATTGTACTATAACGACTACAACGAATGGTATCCCGGAAAACGCGATGCAATCGTTCAGATGGTGCGCGATTTAAAAGCCGATGGAATTCGTATCGACGGCATTGGTATGCAGGGGCACATCGGAATGGACAGCCCTTCGCTGGAGGACTATGAGGCAGCAATTGTAGCCTATGCCAACGAAGGAATGAAAGTGATGATTACCGAATTGGATATGTCGATTTTGCCAAACCGTAGCAGGGATGTTGGCGCAGATATTGCTACCAGCTTCGAATATCAGCAAAGCCTGAATCCTTATACCGACGGTGTTCCGGTAGAAAAAATGAACGAGTGGGACGAACGTATGCTCGATTTCTTCCGCCTGTTTTTGAAACATTCCGATGCAGTTACCCGCGTAACCTTGTGGGGGGTTTCTGATGCTACCTCTTGGAAAAATAATTTCCCAATTCGCGGACGTGTAGATTATCCTCTGTTGTTCGACAGAAACTACGAGCCAAAAAGCATTGTCGCAAAGTTAATTGAAGAAGCAAACAAAGCTGGTAAATAAAATATTAGTTAGTTAGTTAGTTAGTTAGTTAGTTAGTTAGTTAGTTAGTTTCTCCGGGAGATGCACATTTGTGCAGCTCCCGGAAAATTTGCTTAAATTAAGACGAAGAAAACGGAAGAACCAGTAAGAAAAATTTATTGAAAATGAAAAAAGCACGATACCTTGTTGACGACCTTTATACGGCCGATCCGGCAGCACATGTTTTTAACGGAAAAATTTACATTTATCCCTCGCACGATGTAGAATCGGGCATTCCGGAAAATGACAACGGCGATCATTTTGATATGCGTGACTACCACGTTTTTTCAATGGACGATATTGACGGAGAGGTAACCGACCACGGAAATGTGTTGGATGTAAAAGATATTCCCTGGGCCGGACGCCAGTTGTGGGACAGCGACTGTGCCTTTAAAAACGGAAAATACTACCTCTACTTCCCGTTGAAAGACCAAACCGATATTTTCCGTATTGGTGTAGCTATCAGCGATAAACCCGAAGGACCATTTGTGCCGCAGGAGGCGCCAATGAAAGGAAGTTACTCTATCGATCCTTGTGTTTTTGAGGACGAAGATGGCAGCCATTACATGTACTTTGGTGGTTTGTGGGGCGGCCAGCTGCAACGTTACCGCGATAACAAAGCCATTGAATGTGGCCACGAACCTGCCGACGATGAGCAGGCAATACCGGCTCGTGTGGCTAAACTAAGCGACGATATGCTGGAGTTTGGCGAAGAGCCAAAAGCTTTGGTTATCCTGGATGAAAAGGGTGAGCCAATAAAAGCCGGCGATCACGACCGACGTTTTTTCGAAGCTTCGTGGATGCACAAATACAACGGCAAATATTACTTCTCGTATTCAACCGGAAACACGCACAAACTGTGCTACGCTGTTGGCGACAATCCTTATGGCCCGTTTACTTACCAGGGCGTAATTTTAACACCGGTTGTGGGCTGGACAACACACCATTCAATTGTTGAATTTAAGGGCAAATGGTACCTTTTCCATCACGATTGTGTACCTTCAAATGGCAAAACCTGGCTGCGCAGTATGAAAGTTGTGGAGCTGGAGTACGATGCCGATGGAAAAATTATTACAATTGAAGGCACAGCAGAATAAATTTTATAAGAATACAAATGTTTAGTTTAAAAGATAAGGTTGCCATAGTAACCGGAGGTGGTGGCGTTTTGGGAGGAAGTATCGCCCGCAGTTTAATTGAGGCTGGTGTTAAAGTGGCCGTTCTCGATATTCGCGAAGAGAATGTAAATAACCGGGTTGAAGAACTGAAACAAATTGGTGGCGAGGCCATTGGTTTTGTATCGAGTGTTTTGGAAATGAATGAACTGAAACAAACCCGCGATACAATTCTTGAAAAATGGGGGCAGATTGACATTCTGATCAATGCGGCCGGAGGAAATCTTCCAGGCGCTACACTAACCGAGGAACAAACTGTTTTTGATATGAAAATCGAGGACTTTGAGCGAGTAAACGATTTGAATATGAATGGAACAGTTTATCCAAGTCTGGTGTTTGGCGAAGCCATGGCAAAACGCGGCGAAGGAAGTATTATTACCATTTCGTCGATGGCTACTTACTCGGCCATAACCAGGGTTTTGGGTTATTCAACCGCCAAAACGGCGATTAACATTTTTACCCAGTGGATGGCTATGGAAATGGCCACTAAATTCAGCGAAAAGATTCGTGTGAATGCTATTGCTCCGGGCTTCTTTATTGGCGATCAGAACCGGAATGTGCTGATCAACCCCGACGGATCGTACACCGAGCGCAGTAAAAAAGTACTGGCCCGTACACCAATGGGGCGCTTCGGCGACATAAAAGAACTGAATGGCGCAGTGCAGTTTTTATGCTCCGATGCAGCATCGTTCATAACAGGTGTAATTCTCCCTGTTGATGGTGGTTTTAGCTCGTTTAGCGGTGTGTAAAAATTGAACCCGATCCAATTTAATTTGTTTAAGTAATCAATAAAACGAAAGTGGTGTACCTGTTTTAGGTATAGCCACTTTCGTTATTTTTGAGGTGTTGAACGTTACGCGCAGATTTCGTCGATGCAATTAAACATTAAGCTAACTATCGGCGTAAATCAGTGTAATTTGCGAGAACTATTTTTTCAGTCTCGGTGGTAATACAAAAAGTAAATAGAAGAATAATGGCTTTAGAAAAAACGTGGCGTTGGTTTGGTGAGAAAGATTTGGTGACACTTGATGATTTGCAGCAAATGGGTGTGGAAGGAGTGGTTACCGCCCTGCATCATATTCCAAATGGAGAAGTTTGGCCGGTTGAAGAAATTTTAAAGGTAAAAACAGCCATTGAAAAACGAGGCATGCGTTGGAGTGTTGTGGAGAGCCTTCCGGTTTCGGAGGGCATAAAAATCTGCTCGAACGACCGCGAACGTCTGATTGCCAACTACCAGCAATCGGTGCGCAACCTTGGGCAGTGTGGTATCGATACCATTTGCTACAATTTTATGCCGGTTTTGGATTGGGCACGTACCGATTTGCATTTCAAACTAAAAAATGGCGGCGAATCAATGTACTTTGATTTTCCCACTTTTGTAGCCTTCGATGTTTTTATTCTGAAACGCCCGGGTGCCGAAACGGATTATCCTGCCGAAATTGTTGAAAAGGCCAAAGCGGTTTTCGAAAAAATGACGGAACAGCAAGCCGATGAGCTGGCCTACAATATTATCGTGGTTACACAGGGATTTATCGATGGTGTGATTGATGGTTCGGTGGCCGATCCAAAAAGCCTTTTCCTGGAGTTTATCGACCGTTACAAAAACATTGGGAAAGAACAGCTGCGTAATTATTTAAAAGCTTTTCTCGACGATGTAATTCCGGTGGCCGAAGAAGCCGGTGTGAAACTGGCCATTCACCCCGACGATCCACCGTTTCCGGTATTGGGATTGCCGCGAATTATTGGCCAACTGGATGACTACGAATGGCTTTTTAAAGCCAATGCTTCGCCCAACAATGGGGTAACTTTTTGCGCCGGATCGCTCTCGGCACGAAAAGAAAACGACTTGCTGGAAGTGATTGAGAAAACCCGCGAACGCATTCATTTTGTGCACTTGCGAAATACCCTGCTGCTTGATGATGGCAGTTTTTACGAATCGGGGCATTTAAGCGGTTCGCAGAATATGATGAAAATAATGTATGCCCTGCTAAAAGAACAGAAACGCCGGATACAAGCAGGCAGAAGCGATGTGAAAATGCCGGTACGCCCCGACCACGGCATACGTATTATGGACGATTATAAATACGATTACAATCCCGGATACCCGCTAATTGGCCGTTTAAAAGGGCTTGCCGAGCTTGACGGCCTAATGCACGGAATTGAATTTATGCTGGTGGATGAAGGGGAACCCAATTATATTTCTGCCCAAACAATAAGCAGGTAATCGGAATAAAAAAGCACCCAACCCGCAGGATGGATGCTTTTGTGAACCTTTAAAACAAAATTTGTAAATATTATTAATTATTCGTCGTTGGGAGCAGGAGTTTCATTTTCCTCGCCACTGTCTCTTCGGCCTTCGCGAATAGCAATCGTATTCTCGAAAGTTTTAATTTTCTGGTTTAGCTCTTTTATGAAATTCTCAATTTCGGGAGTTTGCATATTCAAACTCACCAAAGCATTTACCCGCTCAACCAATAGTTCGTACAACGGATCAATTTCAAGACGAACAGCCTTGGCATTGCCGCTGTTTTTGTTGGCCAATACGGTGTCGCGCTCGTTTTGTTTAGCTTTAAAAGCAATGTTTGCTTGTTTTAAGTGGTTAACCCAGGTATCGAGTTGGCAGGCGGTAACAATGTCGGTATTTTCCGGCTTTGTTAAATCGCCAATTAAATTGGTAAGACCTGCTGTTTCTTCGTTGTAGGTTACCCTGCGAACATCGCCATATAAATCGAACAAGCGTCGCAGGAGTTTGGCGGCCTCAACTTCTTGGTAAATGCCGCACAACATGGTAGCATTAATGCGCATATCTATAGCGCGCCAAATATTATCTCTGGCCTGATCTATACTTTGTAGTTGTTCGGTTAGTACGCTGCCCTGATCTACGCGCAACTCATCGTCGAGCTTCGTTAGCCGGGCATCGAATTCGGCAAATTCGGCCTCCGAATGTATGGCTGCCGGTGTAAGCGCTACGAGCAAACCTTTAAAGTCGCTCATAAACTGGAAGTATTCTCCGTTACGGAGTTTATACAAGAAAAGATTTAGAATTTTTTTCATGATAGTTTTTTTAAGGATTACAAAAGTTGTTTTTGAAAGGTTATTTAATTTTTTTGTTTTTGTGATAAGCGTTTGGCTGATCGAGCGTTTTATTTTTTGTTTAATAAAATTAGAGCAAATGTTTACCAAAGTCAATGCCGGTAATTATGTTATTCAGCATTCTTACCGATGCCGCATTTTAATCGCATCTGATTGATCCCGGAATTTACCACTTAATACTATTCCGGTGTGCAAGCAAAAAAAATGGCTGGCTTGCTGCAGCTGTGTTACACCGATCTCAGAAAAATTTTTAGCCTGTTACAAAACTGCGAGGGGGGTCTCAGAAAAATTTCTTGCCTGTTACAAAACTGCGAGGGGAGTGCCACAAAAATTATTTGCAGTTACATGGCTGCGGCAGGGGTCTAAAAAAAATTGGAGGCATGTTACACGGCTGCAGGAAGGGTCTCAGCAAAATTTTTTGCCTGCCGCAGCGCTGCAACAAGCCAGCCAACAAGTTTGCTGGCCAATTACACGGCTGCAGGAAGCCTGTAATCAGTGAGTTACAAGGGTGTGGAGGTTGTTTGGTTTTCGGAAAGCCGCCGGCAGCAAGGCACAGGGGCTGCCACCACCACATTCTATTAACAATAAAATATTTCCTCATTTTTTGCTACATTAGGGCTTCGTAAAAAACAGAACGATTACCCAATGGCTCTAAGCCAGAACGACGTGAAAGACCGGGCACTAAAACTGTCTCTTCAGTAGTTGTGTCGAATTCCTTTTTGAATTATATAACGAATACACTGCGCTGCTGCTAAAGAAAGGGAAGAAAAAGAGAAAATAAGAACTAAATGATTGACATATGGGAAACATTGCCACCGACACAGCTACACAAATAGCTCTTTTACAGGAGCGCGGAATGACCCTGGATTTGCCTGAAGCAAAGATAACTGAGCACTTGCTGGATATTGGGTATTACCGTTTAGGATTCTACTGGTATCCGTTTCAAAAAAACTCAGACCATGAATTTGTTGAAGGAACAAAGTTTTCAGACGTCATAAAACTTTATTATTTGGACACCGATTTACGGATTTTACTGATTAAATATACCAATAGGATTGAAATAAATTTTCGAACAAAAGTGATATACTATGTTTCGAATTATTATAAAGAATCGCCAACCTGGTTTGCCGATCCGGCAATAGTTAATAAAGAGGTTATAGACTTTGTAGACCGGAATTATAACCAACAGTTTATAAAAAATAACAAGCCAATTAAAGAGCATCATTTGAATCATATTAATGATAAATATGCGCCTGCATGGAAAACTTTGGAATTTCTTACGTTTGGTATCGTATTTAATATTTACCGTAACATACGAAACCAGGAACTTAAAGAACAAATTGCAAATGAATTTGGAGTGGTGAGCTTGGATAAATTTTATAATTTGTTTAAGGTCATAATCGATATTCGAAATAGCTGTGCGCATGGTGATGTTTTGTATGATTACCGGAGACCACGAGGTATGGCTGTTATTCCTTCTATTCCTTTTAATAATAGAGACAGAAGTTCACTTGATTCTTGTATTCGCGTAATCTCCTATTTTCTAGGAAATATTTCGAAGAACAGGCAGCTAGACCTTAAGAACTCGATCAAACAACTGTTTGGAGACTATGCTGATAATCCTGCACTTCAATCAATTATTAGCGAGAAGATCAATTACAATTATGAAGACAATATTTGATTTTGATGGTAAAATTTTTAACTTTGTACCGCAGTGCACTGCTATTCGATTATCGCTTTAGTTTCTGCACTTAAAAATATTCTAATAAACCCGGGTTCGCCCCGGGTTTTTTCGTTTGTATATGCTTATCTTGCAAAGATAGCGTAACGCTATTAAGCGATTCTGTCGCATTTCATTCTGATATTCAAAACACCATGCCCAACAAATTCAGAAATAAATACCGCATTTCGTCGGCCCGTTTGCATAATTGGGATTATGGGCGCAACGCGGCCTATTTTGTTACCATTTGCACGCAGGGTAGGGAACATTATTTTGGCGATGTTGTGGATGGGAAAATGCAATTATCGGCAATTGGGGAAATTGCCGAAACCGAATGGTTAAAAACATTTGATTTGCGCCCTGATATGAATTTAACCATGGGGGAATATATTATTATGCCCAATCATTTTCATGCCATAATTATAATTGGTAAAAACCAATATAATATTGATGGCGATGATGGCGGCAATAAAAACGATGTGGACGGCAGGGATGCCGGTGATCGCCACGCAGAGACGCAATACATTGCGTCTCTACCACCACCACCAACGCCACCGCCACCGACCAATCAATTTGGGCCGCAACGTAAAAATCTGGCATCAATAATACGTGGTTTCAAAATTGGGATAACAACCCGTGCCCGAAAAATAAACCCGGAATTTGCCTGGCAATCGCGGTATCACGAACTCATTATCCGAAACAATGAATCGTTTAAACGCATTTGCAATTATATACGATCAAATCCTGAAAAATGGAAGGAAGACAGATATCGAAAATTGTAGAAACCTCCAGTAGGGCATTTCTACAATTTTTAACCGATTCACTGCTGGTGCGCGATTCAATCGCGTTCTGAAATGCACAAAAAAAAAGGAACCCAAACGGCTTCCTTTTCTATTTTGTAAAACGATAATGGCTTATTGCAATTGTACCAAAACAACTGATTTTGATGGTAGCTCAACGGTTAATTTGCCGTTTTTGGGTTTGGCAACCTCAAAGTCTTTTAAGCTTACTGTTTCCTGCTTTCCAAAATCATTGTAGTTATTCATTTTGTCTGAAGTGATGATCTGTCCGTTTGCCGAAGCAAAATCATTTCCGGTTATTTCAATTTCAATTGTTTCGCTTTTGTTTGGATTGAGGTTACACATGGTAATTGAAACCACACCGTTTTTTGTTGAAGCCGAAGCGTGAACCGTAGGAACTGATTTTCCGTCGAGTTCATATTTGTCGGTTTTCAGGTTCGCAGGAATCAGTGTTGCATCCTGGTGAACGCTGTACATTTTAAATACGTAGTAAGTTGGTGTCAGCACCATTTCATCTTCTTTGGTAAGAATAACCGATTGCAAAACGTTAACCGTTTGTGCAATGTTACTCATCTTCACACGGTCGGCATGGTTGTTAAAAATATTCAGGTTGATACCGGCTACCAATGCATCGCGCAAGGTATTTTGCTGGTACAGGAATCCCGGGTTCGTACCTTCTTCCACATTAAACCAGTTACCCCACTCGTCAACGATTAAACCAACACGTTTGGCCGGATCGTACTTGTCCATAATGGTTGAATGACGGTTAACCAGCGTTTCCATATTCAGCGTGTTATTCAGCACCGAAATCCACTCTTTTTCGCCAAAATCGGTCGCATGTCCTTTATCTTCCCAGGCAGTTGTAAAGGTGTAGGCGTGTAACGAAACTCCCTGAACCAGGTGCGGGTGGCGCATGGTTTTTTGCATCAGTACTTCCATCCAGTTATAATCGGCAACGTTCGGACCACCGGCAATTTTATATTGGGCACCACCACAGTAGCTGGCAAAACGGTTGTATAGATCAGCATAATATTCCGGGGTCATGTTTCCTCCACATCCCCAGTTTTCGTTGCCAATTCCCCAGTATTTTACATCCCAGGGCTCTTCGCGGCCGTTCTTTTTACGCAAGTCGGTCATTGGGCTAACGTTTGATGAAGTAACGTACTCAACCCACTCCGAAGCTTCCCGAACAGTTCCCGATCCCACATTGATATTGATGTAAGGTTCGGCACCTATAATTTCACAAAAATCGAGGAATTCGTGTGTTCCAAAGCTGTTGTCTTCGGTAACTCCGCCCCAGTGAATATTTACCATCGATGGGCGTTCGTCTTTTGGGCCAATTCCATCTTTCCAGTGGTAGGTATCTCCAAAACATCCTCCGGGCCAGCGCAGCACCGGAATATCCATTTCCTGAAGTGCAACAATTACATCGTCGCGGAAACCACGGGTGTTGGAGATGTCGGAATTCTCTCCAACGTAAATACCACCGTAAATACAGCGGCCAAGGTGCTCGGCAAAGTGTCCGTAAATTTCTTTGTTGATTTTTGTTTCTGCCTGATCAGTGTGCAGCGTCAGTGTGCTTTGTGCAAACGACACCGAAACCGCCAACAGCAGAAAAGCAGATAGCGTAAGTTTTAATTTTAACATGATTCAATTATTTTTAATAGGTTTTTACTGTGATTTTTACTCTGTTTCGGATGGGCAGAAGCCCTTAAAACGAAAGTGCTAAATTAGCCTTTTCCGGTAAAGATTTCCACGAACTCAAGATGCTTTTCAGAAGTAATGGACAAATTACGGAACGGATAATTTCTGCGGGTAAATGCAGCCGGCGCTTCCCTGTAAATTGTTATTTCGTTATATCAACAACAGGCCAGTCGTTTTCATTCCACTTTATTTCCCTAATAATCAGTTTTTGTCGGGCATTGTCGTGCGCATCGTAGCCATGGCACACCAGATAGTCTTTTCCATTAAAAGTATAAGCGGCATTGTGCCCGATGGCATGCCAGTTTTCATTGCCTTTCAAAACCAGCGAGCCTCCACCTGCAAGCATCGATTTTCCTTGTTTGTCGAAATAGGGGCCATTGATATTTTTAGCCCGGCCAACCATAATTTTATAAGTACTCTCGGCCCCGCGGCAACAATAATCAAACGATACAAACAGGTAATAATATCCATTCTTTTTGAAGATAAACGGGGCTTCAAGAGCGCCATCACCTGCGTCTGTTTCATCAATATCGAAGCTTCTTTCGCGTTTGGCAATGGTGTGCCATTCCTGTGGTTCGGCAATCGATTTCAGATCGTCGTTAAGTTTTACCAGTTTTAGTCCATCCCAGAACGAACCAAACGACATCCATGGTTGCCCGTCGTCATCAAAAGCAATGGCCGGATCGATGGCATTCCAGTCATCTCTTCCCGGTACCGATTGAACAACTATTCCGTGATCAATCCACTCATAATCCGCATCCTGGGGGTTGAGTGTGCTGTTGGTAGCGACACCGATACACGAGGTGTTTTTACCAAATGCCGAAACTGAATAGTATAAATAATAGCGGCCATTATTGTAGATAATATCGGGTGCCCACATGTGCCCGGCAAAGTCGTCGAGGGTTTCCGAAACCCATTGTGGGGTTTCCTGAAAAACGCGGCCTTCCTTTGTCCAGTTTTTCATATCCGGCGACGACCAAATCGTTATTCCCAATCCTGTGCAAAACAAATAGTAGTTATCGTTCTGTTGAGTTATAACCGGATCGTGAACGAATATTTGAGAAAATGTCTTTCCTGAAAAAAGGAGCAGAACTATTATGATGAGAATTGATTGCTTCATTTTATTTGATTATTGAATTCCTTCAGATGTCATAATTACCCGTTTCATTGTACCATCCGGGTTATAGTGGAGTTCGTCGATACAAACCGACCGGCGAAAACTTCCGCCGTTGGGCTGAATACCTCCGGTGTGATAAATAAAATACCACTGATCGTTAAATTCGATAATAGCCTGATGATTTGTATTTGAATTGCCGGCCAATTCGTTTAAAATGCCTTTGTATTCCCACGGGCCTGTAATCGACTTGCTCATGGCATAGGCTGTTTTCTCGGGAAATTGATAGGCGTATGACAGGTAATACCAGTCGCCACGTTTATGAATCCATGGAGCTTCGGTAAAATTCGGTAAATCCACCGTATGAATTTCTCCGTCAAGCTCCATCATATTGTCTTTAATTTTTGCCCAGTAGCAAGCCGTATTTCCCCAATAGAGGTAGGCCTGGCCATCGTCGTCGATATAAACAGTCGGGTCAATGTCGTCCCAGGTGATTGCTGTTTTGTCAGTGGTCATGTCGTTTGTTATCAGTGCTTTTCCCAAAGCATCTTTAAACGGGCCAACAGGACTGTCGGCTACAGCAACGCCAATTGCTTTCCCCGGAATACTTCCGTGTTCAACGGTTACATACCAGTAAAATTTTCCATTACGCTCGATTACCTGAGCTGCCCACGCATCGCCTTTTGCCCACTCAAAATCTGTGGTTTTCAGTGGGACCGGGTGTTCTTTCCAGTTTACCATGTCGGTAGAAGAATACACCAACCATTCGTTCATGCGGTAAAAATTGAAATCGTCAGGTGCTTCGTCGTGACCTGCATAAAGATAAACGGTATCGTTATGTACCAGTGCTGCCGGATCGGCCGTGAATTTATCTGTAATAATGGGATTATTTATTTTCACTTCCTTTATGGAAGTATGGCTCGCAACTTGTGTTTTTTCATCCTTTTTTCCCGAAGTGCAATTCCAAAGAACTGAACCTAAAAGGCAAGCTGTAAATAGGTATGCTAATAATTTCATTATTCAGACTTTTTTCCCCAATAGGTGGCATTAAGATTTTTTTCGGTTCCGGCATAAACCAATGTCACCTGGCGCGGTGAGGCTTCCCAGTCCACTTCGCGTTCAACGCAAACAATTACGTTGCCCAGCGTAAGTTGCTTTTTCGTTTCGTCGTAGCTCCAGTTTCCTGTCAGGGCTCCTTCCATTGTTCCGTTGGCATTTAGGGTTAATGCTGTGGCTGTATTTTGCTGGGCATAGCTGTAGCTCAGGTTTATGTGCTCCCAGGTTCCTACCAGCTCGTTTTCGGTAATTGCACCGTAATCATCAGGAACACCGGCATATCGTTCGGGCAAGGCAATGGGCCACAAGTTATCGGGTTCGCTGGCCGAAGCCGGGCACCAAACAATTCGGCGCACATGACCCATCATTATGGCATTGGAGTAGGCATTGCCACCAACGTTTGCAGGCAATCGTCCCTGCGACATGTAAAACCACTCATCGGTATTTTCCTTTTGGAAAACGCAGCAGTGGGCAATTCCCACCCATCCGTAGCTTAAATTGAATTTATACGGATGTGTAACGATGGGGTAGGTGTCTCCATCGCCGTTTGTAAAATTACGTCCGTTAATATCGAGGTACGGACCTTCGATATTTGTACTTCGAACCACTCGGGTGTTGTAAGGTACATCAAGCCCGTCGTAGGCCAAAAACAGGTAGTAGTAACCATCTTTGTATATTACTTCGGGTGCTTCACTACCTTGCCAGCGCGATCCGGCTGTACGTGTTCCAATTCTTACGCCATAACGGGCTGTAAGCTCTGCAGCATTATCGGCCCAGGGATTTCCCAGCGTATTGAGCGGCTTACCGCTTGTTGGATCGACTTGCAAAAGTGCAAAACCACTGTGCCACGAACCATGTATGAGGTAATGGTCGCCTTCGGGCGAAACAATGTACGTTGGGTCGATGGCATTGTAGTAAAAGTAGCCACTCCAGTCGTTGGTGTTGGCACGGCTGTAGTTGAGTCCCCGGTCGGATGATGATGTTGTAACAAAACCCTTGTCTTCCCACACTGCCCCGGCCGGATCGGTTGATTCGCACATACCAATAAAGGCGCGTTCTGTCCAGCTTCCGTCGAAAGCATCAGATGTGGGATTACCTGTTTTAATATAGTTCTGGATAACGATGCTGTAGTACATACGCAATTTTTCTTGTCCGCCAACATTTACGCGGCGCACTACCGGTGCCCAGTAACCGTAAACGATGTCATCGTTGGCAATAGGAGCGAGATTCATGCGCGAACGGATGGCGTTGAGCGAGTCGGCAACCCATGAAGGAGCTTCATAGAAAGGTCCGCCTACCCAGTCCCAGTTTACCAAATCGCTTGAACGTTTTCCCTGAAAATGTCCGTGCCCTTCGTGCGCATTACCATACGATGCATCGGTGGCATACATATAGTAATAGCCGTTGTAGTAGGCAACCGACGGGTCGTGCACGTTCGCCAGGTTCCACTCGTCGCGCTTATCCCACGATGCTATTGCAGAATAATCGTCGGGATATGTTGGAATAGTGAAATCGGGATGGGTATCCGGCTCCTCGTCCGGTTCATCGGGTTTGGTTGTAATGCCGGTTGGTTCCAGGCCGTCATCGCTACATCCTGCAAACGAGAGAGCAAACAGGCTAATAATGATAATCAGTATGTACTTTAGTCTCATATATAAAATGTTTTCAGTTGAAAAAATTTCCTCGTCAACATCCAAAAAATGCGTTGACAAGGAAGTCTGTTTTTGAGATCAGTTCTTAGTCGAGATCTACCACAGGACGAACCGTGTAACCTTTTTCAAAGAAGGCAGGTCCGTTATCTTCGTTTTTGTTTGCCGAGTTTCCTACAAGGTTAGGGTTGGCATTTAGCGTGTTCTGATAAATCGGGAAATACTCATGTCCCTTGTAGAAGTACTGAAACGATGAAGCGCTTGCAGTTTCAGCAGTAAGCTCATCGGTATTGGCTGTGCCGTCGAGCACATAATACGCATGTTCGGTTATCTGGTTTAACCGATCAGCATCGTAAAAGAATCCCCAGCGCAGCAGGTCGATACCACGTCCGTTTTCGCAACCAAACTCTTTCGGACGTTCAACATTTGCAATTTGTTCGAAAAGTGCATCAGCCGACGGGAAATCAGAAAGCTTAAGATCTTCGAGCGCTACACGGCGACGTACTTCGTTTATGTAATCGATAGCCGTTTGTGTTGGGCCATTAATTTCGTTTTCGCACTCGGCTGCACGCAGCAGCACATCGCTGTAACGCATAAGCCGAATGTTTACCCCACAATGCAATCCATTGGTAATCGATTCATAAATATTGTTTCGCGCGTTGGTGAATTTGGCGATTGAAATACCTCCCTGTGCATTGTTCGATAACGGTGTTTTTGTAATCTCCTGCTGGTAAATCGTGTTACTGCGTGGATCGCCATCAGGGTAAGCTGCTGTTTTCAGTCCGGTGTAAGTACCATATTCAGGTTCGAAGGTTACCAGTGTCCAATACAGTCGAGGATCTAAACGACCATCGGTACTGTTCTCTTTTTTATACAGGTTGTACAACCATGGAGAACCTGCAAGGTCGCCCCAGCTACCCAATTCCTGCGAAGCATAGTTGCTTTCAACGGCATGTCCCTGAGTGGCTTCGGAGCTAATATTTACCGGAGTCCATTCTTCGTCAACGCCGCCTGTTCCGTAGTCTAAAAACTGAACTTCGAAAAGACTTTCCGAGTTGTTTTCTGTGTCTTCTCTGAAGTTGTCGCCAAAATCGGCAGTAAGCGCATACGTTCCGTATTTACCGGCAATAATGTCTTTCAGTACCGAATAAGCTTCTTCAAACTTATGACGGAACATTAAGGTGCGCGCCAAATATCCGGCTGCAGCACCGCATGTTGCACGACCTCCGGCCCATTCGCCACCTTCGTCGCGCGATGGCAACATTTGCATGGCTGAAGTGAGGTCGGCTTCAATTTGATCCAACACTTCGTCTTGCGTATTATTTGATGCATACATGGTGTTAATGTCGGCATACGATGCATAATCAGTAATCAACGGAACCGTTTGGTAATAGGTAGTCAGTTGATAGTAGGCCAAAGAGCGCAGGAACAAAGCTTGTCCGGCAATTTGGTTATACGCATCCTGCGATAGGTCAACATCGTCAACTTTCGATAATACAAAGTTGGTGCGGTTTACCACATGGTACAAATCGCGCCATGGCCATTCTGCCATAAAGAATGTTGCCGGGCCATTCAGGTTGTCGGCTTCTAAATACCACTGTTGGGAAGAGTTCCATACCTCGTCGCCACGTACGGCATCCATGGTGTAACCAACGCGGGCAAATGTTCCTTCAAGGCGTATGCGGTTGTAACACGCAATAATAGCTTCCTGAAGTTCAGATTCTGAATCACCAAAATCAAAAGTAGTTTGGTTATTCGGATTTGTAATCTCCAGTTCATCGTTACAGGAAGCAAAGCCTCCAACGAGTGCCAATACTATTAGAATTTTATATATGTTTTTCATCTTATTAAAATTGTTCGTTTTCTAAGGTATAAGACGAAACTCGCATGATTTTACTGATTCGCTTATGTGTGATCCGCCAGCTGGCAGACTCATGCTCGTTTCATTTTGATATCCTTTTATTGATTTGATTATTAGAATGACAAGTGTACTCCAAACATTACAGTTTGTGGTGTTGGATACGATGCGTAGTTGTAACCCGGAGTAAATGTACCACCGGCAAAATCTACGTTGTAACCTTCGTATTTCGTAATTGTTGCAATATTCTGTGCCGAAACGTACATACGCACATTCTGAATATAACCACCAAACCATTGGTCGGGGAAGTTGTAACCCAATTCGATATTTGCAATTTTCAGGTACGATGCATCTTGAATAAAACGCTGACTAAACATATCGTTGGTAATTGAACCTGTTGATTTGTAAGCCACGCGAGGAACATTGGTATTTGTATTCTCCGGTGTCCAGGCATTCAGCAGGTCGGTTGTTTTATTCAGCATGCCATACGAGCTGCTTAAAGTAACACCAACAAAGTCTACTGCTTTAAATCCTGCAGCACCATGTGTTGAAATACTCAAATCAAAACCATTCCACTCGGCACGTGCATTAAAACCGAAGTTTATATCAGGTAAACCGCTGCCCAGGTACGTTTGGTCTTCGTTGGTAATTTCGCCATCGTTGTTCAGGTCGGCGTATGCCACATCACCAGGTTGTGCACCGGGTTGGTTAATGTATCCGCCTTCTGAATTCACGCGGGTGTCAATTTCTTCCTGCGATTGGAAAATGCCCTCGTAAACGTAACCATAAAATGAACCCACTTCGCGGCCAACTTCTGTTCTGCTGTAGCCATCGGTACGTGGTTCGCCCGAAACGCCCAGTTTAGTAACCTTGTTGCTGAGGGTAGATAAGTTGGCAGAAAGATCGAACTTAACCGCGTGTTGACGATTGTGATAGGCCGCCAGAAACTCTAAACCTGAGTTTTCCATTGTGGCCGCATTCATTGTTACTGTTGCGTTTGTAGCGCCCGCATTGGCCGGTACAGCTACACTGTACAACAGGTCTTCTGATGTTGATTTATACCAGTCGAAAGTAAATTCCAGCTGGTTGTTGAACATGCCGAGGTCTAGACCAACGTCAACCGTTTTCTTTTTCTCCCAGCGGATTGCAGTGTTTACATAGTTTGAAATGGCAGAACCGGTTACCTTGTCGTTGTTGAAACTATAAGTATAGTCGCCTCTTGCCATAATATCCATATACTGGTATTCGCCAATGTTTTCGTTACCCAGTTCGCCATAACTACCGCGCACTTTTAACAGGTTAATGATTGATTCGTCAACCGGGAAGAAGTTTTCGCGTTCGATACGCCAACCTGCCGACACCGATGGGAACCAGTCCCAGCGGTCGTCAGAAGAAAGACGACTTGAACCATCGCGACGTACGGTTGCCGAAAGCAGGTATTTATCGTCGTAATTGTAGTTTACGCGACCGATGTACGATGCCAGTACGTGTTCCGTTTCCTGGGTGTATCCCGAAGTTTCCTGAGCGTTACCTACTTGCAGGAAGTAAGGCTCGGGCATGTTAACACCTGTACCTGTAAGTGTGTGGAAAAGCTCGCGCTGGAAAGTTTGACCGGCAAGCATATTAACATGATGACGACCAAATGTACCATCGTAAGTTAAGGTGTTTTCAATCAATGCATCGCTAAAACTACGGTAGCCTTGTGTAAGTTTTTCGTTGCTTTTTGATAAGTAGTTGGTTGTACTCTGAATAAAAGCCGGAACAAATGTAAAGTCTTTTGCAGTGGTTTTGCTGTACGACAAGTTAAGGTTGTAACTCAACTTGTGGTTTTCGTTTACCTCACCAACCATGTCAATAAGATCAACATTTGCTGAACCCGATGCTACAACACGGTCAACCACTGTGTTTCTTTCCAAAAGGTTATTGGTAAGTAACAGGTTGGTTACACGTAAGTCGCCGTGCACATCGTCGTAATACGTACCATAACCGTATGAGTCGTAACTATATTCTGATGCTGAAGAAATTTTGTCGTCGAGCACCCAGGTCGATTCATCGTAGGCTTTAATACTCGGTGGAGTAAGCAGTGCCGATGCCATTACCGGATATTGTGCCCCGTATAAACCCTGTACATACTCGTTGGCATTACTCAGCGCCATATTATCCTGGTCGCTGTGGCTGTAAACCAGGTTGGTTTTGATTTTTACAAATTTAACATCCATGGTGTTATTAACACGTGCAGTATAACGTTCGAAGTTAGGGCCTGCACCCTCCATGGTTCCTTCCTGTTTGTAGTAGTCGAGCGCAATGTTGTAGGTATTGTTTTCGCCACCGCCAGAGATGTTTACGTTGTGGTTTTGGCGAATACCTGTTTTAAATGCCTCTTCAAACCAGTCGGTGTTAACCTGTGCCGGATCAACATATTTACTGCTTGTTGTATTATAACCGGCAGGAACATCCATATCGCTGTTACCAAAGGCCATGTTAATATATTCGCTATATTGGTAGGCATCCATTACATTGTAAACGCCTTCTTCAACCTGGTCGATACCAACGTAACCTTTGTAATCAATTTTCATTGGCTGGTTCTTTTTTCCCTGCTTAGTGGTGATGATTACTACACCGTTTGCAGCACGCGAACCGTAAATTGCAGCTGCCGATGCATCTTTAAGAACCTGAAGTGTTTCGATATCGTTTGGCGAGAAATCGCGGATTGTTGTTCCCATTGGCACACCATCAACAACGTAAAGAGGTGCGGTGCTTCCAAACGAACCAATACCACGAATACGCACTGTTGGGTCGGCACCCGGTTGTCCGTCGGATGTAATTTGCACACCCGAAACTTTTCCCTGAAGCATTGTTGAGATGTTTGAGTTCGATACTTTTTTCATCTCTTCAGCGTCAACAACAGCTACCGAACCGGTAAGGTCAACTTTACGTTGTGTACCGTAACCTACTACCACCACCTGGTCAAGTCCAATCATATCAGGCAACAATGCAATATTGCCCAGTGTCGTTTTTCCGTCAATGGCTACTTCAATACTTTTGTATCCGATAAACGAAATTGAAAGAGTCGCGTCAGCAGGAACAGAAAGCGAGAAGTTACCATCAATATCAGTAATTGTTCCGTTTGTAGTTCCTTGTTGTTGTATAGTTGCTCCCGGAAGCGGTTCTCCGCTTTCGTCAACAATTGTACCTTTTACTGTTATGTTGTCTTGTTGAGCCATAGACACCTGGTCGGCATTGTGGTTGCCTTTTGCGTATGTTGCCGTTGTAAATGTCAGCAGTCCCAACAGGATTAAATATAGATATTTCATACGATTAAATTTTTTATTTATTATGGTATCGTATGGAACTCGCACCGTAATCATTTTCAGTAATGTGAAGATTATTTGTGCTCGTTTCATAGTTTAATTATGTTTTATCTTAATGATTATTCAACAATTACGATATAAGAACCTTCCAGTACAATTGCATAGTTCAAATCAGAGCTGTCAACTGTAATTCCTGCATATTCCTGGAAATGTGTTTCGCCGGTTGCATAAGTAACATCGTAACGAATATCGGCCGTATTGTCGCCATTATTGGTTACTGTTATCTCAATTCTCGACCCGCTGATGTTTGCTCCAAAAATGTCGAAGTTCCAGTCGTTGCTAAGCGTTGCAGTGGCATAGCCGTCGCCCCATCCAAAGTTGTCCATACGAACTACACCGTACTCTGTCATGTCGGCTTTACGCAGGATTGTACTCGGACTGTTCCAGTTGTTAATACCATTTGAGTAAGCATACATGGTTAGTGTTTTACTTTCGCCTGAAGCCACCGGGTAATCATCAGAGAATTGCGACCACCAACCGGTAGAGAAATCGTAAGCACCTACCTGGCCAATGCCTTTTACAAGCGTTACGGGGCAGGTTGTAGTTACTGTACTTGTTGCGCCAACATAAGCTATTTCAACACTTTGATCACCTTCGGCTGCCGGAACCATTCCAAACTGTAACGCGTCGTTTGACAGTACTCCGGTTGTTCCGTCGGAATAAGTGGCTGTTACTTGTAAACCACGGGTGTTGAAAATAATGTCACTGGTGTCGTTATAAAAATAATAAGTGCTTATAACCGGCAAATTGGTAATTTCTAAGCTTGCTACCGAGTTGGTAACCTCAAGCGTGTAGAACGTTGTAACCGGAGCTGTTAATTCGCCTTGCTTCGATTTGTTGTAGGCAAGAATAACTGTTTTTTCGCCCAAAGTTGTCATATCCGGAATTACCGAAAATGAAATGTCTGCTGTGTCAACTTCGGCTGACGATCCGTCGGCGTAGGTTACCGTGGCAACAGCATTACCCCAGAAATCTTCGTTTCCGATTTCAACAAATTCAGGAGCTCCTGAAACCGAAATTGAAACCGGATTAACGTCTTCAACAACTGTTATTTTCGATGGTAACAGGTAGGCATTTTTCATTTCGAAATAACTGGCATCTGAAATTAAGAACGCCACAATGTCTTCGGTTGCCGAAACCGGTTGCTGATAGGTTTGTACCAACTCGGTACCATTTGTTCCAACGGCAGTGGCGGTTACAAATACATTGCCCGAAACTGAGTGATCGATTTCCATTGTAACGTGAGCACCGTCCATAGTTGCCCGGAAATCGTTCCAAATGTCGTCATCTCCGTCGGTATCCGGATAGTTTTGCGTAATCATGGCTCCGTCGTAATCATCGTTTCCCCAGCCGTAAGCATCCGACCGCAGAACGAAATATTCCGAATAATTATCGGCATCGCGATCGGCTACATTGGCTACGCCCAGGTTCCAGTTATTCCAGTTATTACTGCTTCCTCCGTTGTGGTTAATAAATTCCAAAACCAATAACTGGTTGGTTGGGATAGTAAAATAATCAGAGAATGCGGTCCACCATGCGGAAGTGTAATCTTCTGCTCCCACGATGGCTGTTGCAATGTTGATGTAGGTGGTATCACCCGTATCAATACTGGCTTTTGCAGCGGCAATTGAGTCGATTTTGCTTTGCAGATCAGAAGGTGAATCAATAGAATAAATATCCATTTCTTCGCAACCAACTAAGCTAAATGCTGCCAAAACAGCTACGCCCAATGCGTACTTTAATAGTTTAGATAATTTCATAAAATTTAATTTGATTAAGTTCATTCTAATTTTTGTTATATCTGATTCGAATACTTTAAATAAGATCCAGAATTAATTTCCAGATAAGGGCGATCGCCCTGTTTCTAAAATCGCCTGACAGATTGTTTGTACTGTTTCAATGGATTTTGGTAGATGAAATAGCCTTGTTGCATAAGTCAAGTTTTTTCATGATTAATAAATTGGTTTACTTGTAATTTTGAATGGTAAAATTACGGAGGGGAGTTTGTTAATGGGTGGATTATTTAATATTGAAAGTGGACGATTGTGGAAATCTGTTTTTAGCGGGTGTTTCCGGTGTTTTCAGCAGGAATTCAGGTTTTTTTCAGGTAGTCGCTGGGGCTGGTTCCGTAGAATTTTTTGAAGATACGGCTGAAATATTTTGGGTCGTTAAAGCCTGTTTTAAAGGCAATTTCGGAAATCGACAGTTCGGTTGATTTAATCAACTCAACCGATTTTTTCAACTTGTATGAATTAATAAAATCGGTAATATTTAGGTTGGTTAATGCTTTAATTTTTTTGTACAGCAAACTTCGGCTAACAAACATTTCGCGTGCAAATTGTTCCACCGAAAAGTTGGGTTCGTTGTAATTTTTTTCCAATATCTGGTAGGCTTTTGTAATAAACTCCTCGTCTAATTTGTTCGATGCTAATTTTTCGGGAGCTATCGGTTCAGGGCTGCTGAATGTGTTTTTAATCTTTCGGCGCGACTCGATGATGTTGCGCATTTTTATTTCCAGAATTTGCAGGTTGAACGGTTTCGGAATGTAATCGTCGGCACCGGTTTCCAGTCCTTCAATCCAGCTTTCTACCATATTTTTTGCTGTTAGCAGAATAATAGGAATGTGGCTGGTTTGGATGTTTTTTTTCAGACGGCTGCACAGTTCAATGCCGTCCATAACCGGCATCATAACATCGCTGATAATTAGCTCGGGCGAGTACTTTTTGGCCATTTCCAGCCCGATTTTTCCGTTTTCGGCGCCTAAAACCCGGAAGTCTGATCGTAGTGTTTGAAGCAGGAAGCTGCGCAGATCGAAATTGTCCTCCACAATTAAAATTGTAGGTTTTTTCTTGTTGTCGGATGTTACTTCATCCAGTTCGTAGTTGGTGTTACGTGCTACAATATGCTCGGTAAGTACATTTACCCGCCCTTCGAGATTTATTTCGGTTGGTATGCTTGTTTCGTTAATTTGGTCGCTTTCAAAACGGTCTTTCGAATAGGGCATGCACACGGTAAAAGTGCTGCCTTTTTGGGGTTCGCTTTGTACTTTAATTTTGCCATTTAGTGCCTGAACGATTTCGTAGCTCAGTGCCAAACCAATACCCGAGCTGGTAAAATCGGTTTGTTTTCCCGATTCTGCATCCTTGTAAAAGCGGTTAAAAATGTGTGGCATGTGTTCTTCCGAAATTCCACGCCCAGTATCGATAACGCTGATGGCCACAAAAGGTGCAGCAATGTAATCTTTTTGGTTTTCAGTTATGTTCTCAACTTTTAGGGTGATGGAGCCTGAGGCCGGAGTGTTTTTAAAGGCGTTTGAAAGCAGGTTGTAGAATACGTTTTCCACTTTCTCGGCATCAAACCAGGTTTCATCGTTTATTTCGGTTTTAATAAAGCGGTAGTTAATTTGCTGGTGCTCGGCCAGGTCTTTAAACGACTCGAAAATACCGTGTAAAAATTCCTGCAGGTTGCCTTTGCTTACATTTAATTTTAGTTTTCCGGTTTCAATACGGCGGAAATACAGCAACTGGTTAATAAGGTGCAGTAAACGCTGCGCGTTACGGTTAATAATGCTCAGTGTATTTTGTGTATTGGGGTCGGCTTTCATATTTTTCATTAACTGCTCAAGCGGGTCGATAATAAGCGTTAACGGTGTGCGGAATTCGTGCGAAATATTTGTAAAAAACCGGAGGCGCAACTGGTTAACCAGTTTCACTTTTTCGTTTAGTTCAATTACTTCGTCGCGCTGTTTGGCAATTTGCTGGTTTTGTTTTTCAAGTTCTTCTTTTTGCTCCTCAATTTTAAAAGTACGTTCGCGCACCTGCTGTTCCAGCTTGCGTTTTTGTTCTTTCAGGAATTGCGTACGGTAGCGAATGTAAGCTAAAACCATTGCAATAATAAACAGCACTGCCAGTAATTGAAACCAGGCTGTTTCCCAAAACGGAGGAACAATGGTTAGGATAAGTGCGGTGTAGTTTTCCGACCAGATTCCATCGCTGTTGGCCGCTTTTACCTTAAAAACGTATTGTCCTCCGGAGAGGTTGGTGTAGTTGGCAAAACGCCTCGATGCGGGCACTTCCACCCAATCCTGGTCAACACCTTCCATTTTATAGGCGTATCTTACTTTATCGGGGAGAAAATAATCGAGTGCTGAAAATTCGATGGAGAATACGGCATCTTTATACGACAAATTTATTTCGGCGGTTTGGCTTACCGGTTTGTTCAAAATAACCTGCCCATGATATTTTTTACCTATGGTAACCGGGTTGCTGAATATTGAAAACTCGGTAAAAACTGGTTTTAGTGTATTCGGATAAGTTTCAATCTGTTGTGGTGAGAAATAGTTTAATCCGTTTACACCTCCAAAATACAAGGTGCCTTTTTTGTCGGAGTACGAAGCAGTCCAGTAAAACTGATTGCTGAGTAAGCCATCGCTCGCATAATAATTCAAAAAGGTTTTTCTGTCGGGGTTAAACTTCGAGAGCCCATTGTCGGTGCTTATCCATAAATTTCCATCCAAATCTTCTTCAATTCCGTATGCAAAGTTGTTGCACAGCCCGTTTTGGGAGGTGTAGTTGGTAAAACTTCCGTTTTCGTTGTATTGGCAAATTCCGTTACCGTATGTTCCCATCCAAATGGTACCATCGGCGGCTTCGAACAGGGAGATGATATAATTGCCCGGCAAGGATTGTTTATCCTGCGGATTGTGCAGAAACTTTTCAAAAGGAAGTTTGCTATTGTTCAGGTCGGAATTCAGCAAATCGTTTTTATTAAACCGGTATAGTCCGTTTTCGGTGCCCACCCATATTCTGTTTTTTTTGTCGGTTAGCATACAGCCAACTTCAAGGCTGTAGCCCGGTTCCATTGCGTTGTGAACATGAGAAAAGCTATTGTTGGAAGGATTAAAAATATCGAGCCCTCCCCGGGTTCCAATCAAAAGCCGATTGTTGTCGAGTTGTTCGATACAGGAAACAAAACTGCTGCATATTGTTTTATCATCGTTGGGCTGGTTGATCCAGACTGCGAAGCGATTTTCATTTTCTGCAAGCAAACGGTTTAATCCGCCGCCCCAGGTTCCTATCCACAGCCGGTTCTGCTTATCGCGAAAGATTGATGATACAAAATCGCTGGTAATGCTTATGGGGTTTTCAGAATCGTTTTTTAACCGGGTGATTTTGTCTCCGTTAACCCTATTCAACCCACCACCGGCGGTACCAATCCATATAATATCATCTTCAACCAAAATAGAATTAATGGTGTTGTGGCTAATCGAATTTGCGTTACCGGGCTTGTGTTGGATGGCATTAAAGGGTTTTTGGTACGAGTTGTAATAATTTACCCCGCCAATTTCAGTACCTATCCAAATGTTTCCAAAATCGTCGGCATATAATGAGTTTACAAATGGGCTGCTGAGTTTCGAATCGTTGGAAAGGTGCGAAAACGTTTTACTGTTTTGGTTGAAATAATTCAGTCCGCCAAGTGTTCCAATTATAATTGTCCCGTTCTGATCTTCAATAATGTCGCGAACCGTCAAATGGTCGAGGTTTCCTTCGCTCGTGCTTGTTGTAAAAAAATACTCCAAACTTTCTGAACTGCTGTTAAAATAGTATAAACCCAAATCGGAGGTACCAATCCACAGGTTGCTTCTCGAATCCTGATAAACAGACTGAATACTAATGGGGCCAATTTCATTGGTTACAGAAGAATATTGGTCGATTATTTCCGTTGTGTTCAGCGAAAGCACAGCAAGGCCAATGTCGGTACCCACAAACAGGTTTTTCTCGGGGGAGATAAAAATATGGTTGATATTTTCTGTTGGAAGTTTATCGCTAAAACGTTTTTGACACGATAATGTGCCTTCGTTGCTTTCAGTTATTTGCCACAATCCGTTATTCTCGGTTCCAACCCAAATTGCACCGATTTCGTCTTTTACAATCGTTGTAACCGAGGAGTTTAGTATCTCGCTGCTTAACCCGTTAAGGGGTAAAAAACGAAATAACTGGTAGTCGAAAAACGAGAGGCCTTTTTCGGTTCCAACCCAAAGATTACCGTTATCGTCTTCGCATAAAGCCTGAATCATATTTCCTTTCAGCCATTCATGCTCTTGCGTATGAAAGGTTTTAAAAGTATAGCCATCAAAACGACACAGGCCATTCCAGGTTCCAAACCACATAAATCCCTTGCTGTCTTTTGTAATAACATCAACGGTATTTTGTGGAAGTCCGTCGTTTGTGGTAAGCACATTTAGCCTGATTTGCCCGGTAGATTTTGCAAATACAGCATCCGTTGTAATACCCAAAATGATAATCAGGAAAGCGACAACGTATTTACCCGACAGTTTTACCATAAGTATGCTCAATTACAAATATGGGCGTAAAAATACCCATTCTGACAAGACTGAGCAACAAGTATGTATTTAATTCGGGGATGATATGTGTTTTGCAGTTTTGGGAATACAAAATGTGCAGTATTGTTGCAGCGCCATTGGGCATGTAGCTTTTGAATATGGAGCAGAATAGAAAGTCGGGGGCTGTATTGTATTATTCGATACAGCCCCCTGACTTTGGGTTTGCCTTTTCGGCTTATTATCGTTCAACTAAAATCGGAATACCGGTCTGCCGTCAGCATCAAATGTTACTTTCATAACCCTTGCGTGGCGATTCGGATCGTAGAGCGGGTCTTTAACAATTTCTTCGAGTGGACGGGTGTCGCTGGCCGGAACAACCGACGGATCGCCAATAGCATTTTCATAATCTCTTGCATGATAAATGCACAAGGGCGTAACATCGTCTTCGGCTACCGTAAAACAGTTGTGTCCCGGGCCATATATTTTTTTTTCGTAGTCGGTTTCCAGCACCGGGTATCTCGATTTTTTCCATGAATCACGATCCAGCAGATCGGCATCTTCATTGGCTTCCATCAATCCCATACAATAACATGCACCTGTGGCACTTGCCGAGAAAGTAATATAAATTTTGCCTTTATTTTTTATTACTGCCGGTCCTTCGTTTACCCAGAAATCAATGCGTTCCCAATCGTAATCGGGAGTAGTAAGCATAAACTGTACAGTTTTCAGTTTTATTGGCGATTCCATTTCGGCCAGGTATAAATTGGAAGCAGCAAACTGCCCGCCGGTTTTTTCGGCCCAGCAAAAATAGCGTTTGCCGTTATTTTCGAATACCGTTCCATCCAACGAAAAGTCAATGAACGATTTCTCATCGCCATCGGCAGCCTGCATCATTCCCAGCTCAATCCATTCATCTTTTAAAGGATCCTGTCCGGAGCATTCCAGTACATATGGTCTTAATGCCCAAATGTCTTCTTCCTGGCTGGCGGCAAAATAAACATACCATTTGCCATCGAGGTAATGAATTTCAGGTGCCCAGATATGGCGACTCATTGGGCCTGATTCGTGCTTGAACCAAACATCGTAGGTTTCGGCGTTTTTTAAGCCTTCAATAGTTTTTGCTTTCCGTAGTTCGATGCGATCGTATGTTGGTACCGAGCCGGTGAAATAGTAATACCCATCGGTATGTTTATACACAAACGGATCGGCTCGCTGCTCAATCAATGGCGCATTTTTTCCTGTAGTATCCATTTTAAATATGAATTTTTGCTTTTATGGTTTCGTAATATTTATCGGTGATTTTGTAGCGGTAGATCAACATTCCGTTGATGACATGAAAAACACCCGGAATTAAAGTTAGCATAATTGCCAGTCCGGTAAGCGCTGTTTTTGTTTGAACCGCATCAGGAATGTATCCAAAAGCATCAAGCAATAAACCAACCACTGCTCCGGCAATTCCCATTCCTGCTTTTTGTGCGAAGGAAATACCTCCGAATGCCAGTCCTGAAATGCGTTTTCCGGTCTCAGCATGGCCGTAGTCAACTGCTTCGGCAATGGCCGACCAAAATACCGGGGCATGCACATCAACCACCAGCGACAGGATAAAATAAAGCACGTAAGCCATCAGCACACTGTCGGGTTGTGGTTTTACCAAAACAAACATCAAAACACTTAGTATGCCCACGCCAAACTGCGACATCCAGAACAGTTTTACCTTACAAAAACGTTTGGTAATAAGCGTGGATAAGGGCATGGCCAAAATGGCTGCTGCTACGCCGGTTCCCATGAACGTTGATTGCATTCCGGCATCGCCGCCCAGGTAATATTTGGCATAAAAAATAGCCACCGAACTGCGGATAACATAACCAACCGTACCCGAAAGGCATGATCCCCAAAGAATAAGCCACTGGTGGTTTTTTACCAGGTATTTTAGTTGCTGAAAAAACGGTGTTTTGTCAACCACATGTTCGATACGCTCGCGGGTAGTAAAATAGCTGAATAAAAACAACAAAGTTCCCATAAGCGCCATTAATCCCATGGCCAGTTGATAACCTCTTCCCATATCGTCGCGACCTAATTTTTCGGCCAGAATAGGAACCACGATCGACACCATAAATGCGGCAACCTTCGCAAAGAACAGTCGGTAGCCGTTGGCCGACAAACGTTCCTGCGGGTCGTTGGTTAATACCCCGATTAGTGAAATATATGGAATGGTAACCGATGTAAACATCAGCGTTACAAAAATGTAGGTAATGTAGGCGTAAATAAGTTTGCCGGCATAATCGAAACCGGGCGTGGTAAAGGTTAGAAACACCGAGATTCCGAAAGGAACCGACAGAAATAAAAAGTAAGGACGAAAGCGGCCACCTTTAAATTTATACTTGTCGGTTATTAATCCCATCAACGGATCGCTTATTGCATCGATCAGCCGAACGAGTAAGAACATTAGCGCCACGTCTTTGGGTTTCAGCCCAAAAATATCGGTGTAAAAATAAGTGATAATAAGAAACATGGATGAAATAACCACGTTTACGGCGGCATCGCCTGATCCATACCCGATTTTTTCGAGTATGCTTAGTTTTTGATTCTTCATTGATTTACTTCTGAAAGTTTGATTAATTTTAATACTACCGACGTTTGTCAGCTATAAAAACTTAGGATCAAAGATTGAAAACAAAAACAGAAACAGGGTGGAGTTTTGGGTATAACAGGTGGACAATAATGCATAGGAACACCGTAAAAATGCTTTTGTACCTGATTAACGGGAAGTATTATAAGGGGTTAAAGATTTTTCGAGTGCATTTTGTGCTTCATTCAAACAAAAAAGCCCTCCGCTATTGCGAAAGGCTTTCTGCTTCGTCGGGATGACAGGATTTGAACCTGCGACCCCTGGTCCCCCAGACCAGTACGCTAACCGGACTGCGCCACATCCCGATGATTATTTATATAATTAAGAATTGCATCTCTTTTTTTCCAGCCTTTTAACTGTTTTTCAAGTTTCATTGCTTCAGATTGAGAGTTGCAAATCTCAGAGTATATCAGTTTCCAAGGTCTTTTTGCAGAGGTAGAGCGATTGTAACCTTTATTGTGTTTTTTCAACCGTGCTTCTAAATGTGCTGTTTGACCAATGTAAAAACTATTGTCAATTTCCGATTCCAATATGTAAACAAAGAACTTCATCTTGTTAAAGGTCATTCACGACCAGTACGCTAATCCCGATTTTCTAAAATCTTTGATTTTATGGAAAATCGAGGATCCTCGAACTTCGTTCGGGACCGGACTGCGCCACATCCCGATGATTATTTATATAATTAAGAATTGCATCTCTTTTTTTCCAGCCTTTTAACTGTTTTTCAAGTTTCATTGCTTCAGATCGAGAGTTGCAAATCTCAGAGTATATCAGTTTCCAAGGTCTTTTTGCAGAGGTAGAGCGATTGTAACCTTTATTGTGTTTTTTCAACCGTGCTTCTAAATCTGCTGTTTGACCAATGTAAAAACTATTGTCAATTTCCGATTCCAATATGTAAACAAAGAACTTCATCTTGTTAAAGGTCATTCACGACCAGTACGCAATCCCGATTTTCTAAAATCTTTGATTTTATAGAAAATCGAGGATCCTCGAACTTTGTTCGGGACCGGACTGCGCCACATCTCCCGATGCCTTAGCATCGTGGATTCTCGGTGAAACCGGAACCGAATCAGGATTGCAAAAGTAAGCTTAGAAATTATTATTACAAAACTTTTTCTTTCTTTAATCAACTATTTTATTCATGTTATAGAATTCAGCTATGATTACTTCATAATTATCGATTGAATTTATAATAATCAATGGAGTATGTTTTGTATTTTTGTGCAACTAAAAATTTAAATGATGTTTAAACCACTTGATATTAACGATAACAACGAAAATAAAAACGTTGAACCAACCGATGTAGAAAAGGTAAAATGTTTGATCGTAGGATCGGGCCCTGCTGGTTATACTGCCGCAATTTATGCCGCACGTGCTAATCTGAGTCCGGTAATGTACGAAGGACTTCAGCCGGGTGGCCAGTTAACAACCACTACCGAAGTTGAGAACTATCCGGGTTACCCGGAAGGTGTTACCGGCCCGGTAATGATGGAAGACCTGAAAAAACAGGCAGAGCGTTTTGGTACCGATGTGCGTTGGGGAATGGCTACAAAAGTTGATTTCTCGGGCGATGTTCATAAAGTTTGGATCGATGACGCAAAGGTAATCGAAGCTGAAACCGTGATTATTGCAACCGGAGCAACTGCAAAATACCTCGGATTGGAAGACGAAAAGAAATATGCAGGCGGTGGAGTTTCGGCCTGTGCAACCTGCGACGGATTTTTCTACAGAGGAAAAGATGTCGCTGTTGTCGGAGGTGGCGATACTGCTGCCGAGGAAGCCATGTACCTGGCCGGTTTGTGTAACAAAGTTTACATGATTGTACGTCGTGATGTACTTCGTGCGTCGCGAGTAATGGCCGAGCGGGTGAAAAAAATACCAAACGTAGAAATACTTTGGAAACACCAAACAAAAGGTTTGATTGGCGACAATGGTGTGGTTGAAGGCGCAACTTTGGTTAAAAACCTTGGAGAAGAACGGGAAGAGGAAATTACGATTAAAATTGACGGTTTCTTTTTGGCTATCGGACACAAGCCAAACTCTGATATTTTTGCCGAATACCTTGATACCGACGATGTAGGTTATATTTTGACTAAGCCCGGAACATCAAAAACAAAAGTTCCCGGAGTATTTGCCTGCGGTGATGTGCAAGACTCGCAATATCGTCAGGCGGTTACTGCTGCCGGATCGGGATGTATGGCTGCAATAGATGCTGAGCGATACCTTTCGGAAAAACATAGTTAAACAAGGAATAAAAATCGAAATAAAAAAGAGGCTGTCCAAAAAGGCGGTCTCTTTTTTTATGCTGCAATTTCAGAATAGTAGTTTTTCATCCAGATTTTAGATTGTTGCTTTTTCAA
>NZ_FOHT01000050.1:0-23428 GCF_900111425.1 Draconibacterium orientale
GTGCTGTGAAAGTAAATAGGTTCATCTATATCGTTTTAACTACCTTAAAGATAATGAAATAAATCAAATTATGAGTATTTACGGATATTCAATATATCCAATTTAGAATAATCAATATCCAAATCAATTGTAAATTGATGCGTTTTACTTTGTTCTGCATTGGATATTCGTTATTGTATATTGATTATTTTCTTGCCTTTTCAAAATTTACATTTCAGCATAAAGTGTAGGTACGAGTAGCGAGGTAGAGTTAGTCTAAAATTGTGTTACTTTTTTCTTTGTTGGTGATTCCCGGGAATCCTGAATATTATTATCTAATAAACTTCCGGTACGTAAGTCATTTCATCCAGTGGCGGACGTATATAACCTTTTTTTTCCTGTCGTTCAGGAAGTACAATTTCAGGTTGTTCCAGCTCCTTGTAAGGGATTGATGATAATAAGTGATGAATACAATTTAGCCGAGCACGCTTTTTATCGTCGGCATCAACCATAAGCCATGGACTTATTTTTGTGTCGGTATAAGCAAACATTTCATCTTTGGCTTTCGAATATTCTTCAAATTTCTCCATCGATTTAATGTCCATCGGGCTTAGTTTCCACCGTTTTGTTGGCTCATTCAACCGCGCCCTGAAACGTTTTTCCTGTTCATCCTGGCTCACCGAAAACCAGTATTTAATCAGAATAATACCCGAGCGGATCAGCATGCGTTCGAAATTTGGACACGAGCGGAGAAACTCCCAGTATTCTTCGTTGTTACAAAAGCCCATTACTTTTTCAACGCCTGCCCGGTTATACCAGCTGCGGTCGAACAAAACCATCTCGCCGGCAGCGGGAAGATGCGGCACATAACGCTGAAAATACCATTGTGTTTTTTCGCGTTCGGTTGGAGTTCCCAGTGCAACAACGCGGCATATCCGTGGATTCAGCGTTTGAATAATGCGTTTAATAGTTCCGCCTTTGCCGGCTGCATCGCGCCCTTCAAAAATAACTACAACTTTAAGCCCTTTAAACTTTATCCACTCCTGCAGGCGCACCAATTCAACCTGCAATCTGTTGAGTTCGTTTTCGTAAAATTTTTTGGAGAGCTTTTTCCCCTTCTTCGTATGTTTTTCGTCTTTGTTTTCCATAGCGGCCCGGATTAATCGTTCATTTAAAGGTAAACAAAATGAATAAAAAATCAAGACCGATGAATTAAACGAGGAGATAGGCACCAAAACCGGTGGCGTTGGAAAAGGCTGTTAGCGGGAAAAAGCCGGAAGCAATTTTTTGATTGTCGAGAATAAGTGGATGGTCGTGGCTCATTTGCCGGCAGAAATCAGCAAAGCGAATTTTCGGATTGAAAAACATACGGAAGCGGCCTTTTTTTGTTGGAGCAATAAATTTTTCGAGGGAAAGCGACAGTAATCCCATGTTGTGGCGAACATTTATTTCCAGGCAAGGATTTATTTTAAGTGTCCCGGTTTTATCTCTGAAAATAAGGGTATCGACACCAAAATAGCCCTCATAGTTTTGGGCTAATTTACTTTTCCCGATCTCTTCTATCAGCGCAGGAATGATCAGCTTTGACATTTCCTTAGCAAAGTCTTTTACATCCTTATCCATTTCATCGGGTAATCCGTTGAGGCTGTTTCCCAGGTATTGCCCTTTTTTATCGGCCGAAAAATTGCTGGTGCCCACAAACTTAATCTGGCCGGCTTTTAACTCAAACTGAAATGCTAAATCGAGTTCTTTATGCTGAAAAGCTTCCACAATAGCATAGCCCTGATCTTTTACAATTCCCAACAACTTTTCCCAAACTTTATCGTGTATCGGCTGCTTGGTAATGGGTTGTAACCCGCGTCCCGAGCTGCTCCACGGAGCTTTTACCATAAGTTTATCCCACTTCGCCAGAAGCGTTTCTATCTGATCCTGCGTTTGGCAAACTTCGGTAATTTCATCTTCCCCAATAAAATCAGGCGACGGATGTTTGTCAATCAATTGTTGCAAAATCTGCAAGGCAAATTTCTTGGAATAGAGTTCGCGGTACTCCGGTTTCCATTGATATATCGGAGAGCTTTTGAATTCATCGTTACAAAGCGGTTTTAAACTTTCCAGCCGTTTGTGTACGGCCGGGCTCCATCCCCAGGGCTGAAGTTTTCCAATTTGTGCCGGTGGATTCTTTTGCAACTCTTTTTCGGTAACAAAAACAGGAGGTGTAATCCCAATTTTTTGCAGGTGTTCATAAAATTCACCTGAGGGAATTTCAGGTACAATTACCACATCTTTTTCAGTGGCAAAATAAAGAGGTAGGGTGCCCAGATCGGCTTCCATTTTTTGCAGAATTTTATTCGGTTGCCACGAGGTATTGCCATTTGCCACGGCATATTCGCAAGTGGGATTGAATAAATAAATATTAGGATGTACCGATTTTTGCATGGCGCGAAATTAAATAAAAAAACGGACTGAAAACTCAGCCCGTTTTTACTATTTGTTACTCAGTGTAATCTAAATTTCTTCCAGTACGGGGTTCAAAATTACTTTGTCGCCTTCCTGTAGCCCGTTTTCTATCAGCACAAATTCTTCATTCTCAAAACCGGTGGTTATTAACGTTTTTACCTTCTCTCCGTGGTTTGAAAGGAAAACAAAATCCTCACCATTTTCGCGAATAACAGCTTTTAAGGGTACAAACAAAGCTTCCTCTTTATTGGCCAGAATTATTTCATTGTTGCTCGACATGGCCGGCTTTAACCCGTCGTTCGATTCGTCGAGATGAATAAGTACCTTAAAAACTTTCATGTCGAAATCCTTATGGTCTTCACCAACGCGTGCAATCGAATTTATTTTAGCATTGATTATCACTCCTTCCAGGGCATCAAACGTAACTCTTACTCTATCGCCCACTTTAATCTTCGAAATATCGATTTCCTTTACATAGGTTTCTGAAATCACTTCCGACATATCGGGTAAAGTGGCAATTGGTGGTCCGTTCGACCAGGTAGAGATGTCGCCGTCTTTACTGTATTTTGTGCCGTCCCAGTTTTCGCCAAAAATTACAATCCCGTCTTCAGGAGCAGTAATACGCGCCTCCTGCATAGCCTGTTGGAATTTTGCTATTTTCTCCTGGCTCCGTTTTACCCTATCTTCCGAGCGGGCTACTCCCATTTTTAACTTATTTTGTTCCAGTTGGTAATCGCGCTGTTTTTTGGCAATTGTATTTTCCGCTTTTTTATAAGTCATTTGAGCCTTTCGCTGGTAGGCTGCCGATTCGTAAATCGATTGCTCCAAATCAATTTTATTGTATTCCAGATCGAGCTTGGCATTTTTAATATCCTCCCGAAGACCGGTTAACCGTACCGTGCTGTCAATTTTTGCATTTTTCAGGTCGGCTTCAGCCGTTTCAAGGTTTTGCTGTTCCTGGCGCATTCCTGAAATAATCTGGCTGGCATCGAGTTGCATAATAAAATCGCCTTTTTTTACGTATTTACCATCTTGTGCCAAATCAAGAATTTTTAGTTGCCAAAGCCTTAGTTCTCTGTCGCCAAGTATTTTAGGCATAGGAATGGGAGTAGATACTAAGCCATTAATTTCTCCTTTGCAGGTTAAGGTTGCTTCAAAAGGGCCTTTTTCAACCACATAGATTTTCTCCGATTTGCTTGAGGTAAGCGAACCGGCAAAAGCTGCAAGCGCAATAACACAAATTACTGCTGCAGTTATGATAATATGTTTTCTTTTTACAGCCATACACTAGTTTTCTAAAAGTTTGTCGTAATCGGCTTCAAGCGGTTTCCTGTTTTCAAAATCAAAAAGCGTTAAACTGCGCAGTCGGTAGTAGGCTGACCAGTAATCGCGTAACCGCGTAAGGTATGCCATACGTGCCGTTTCCTGGTCGTTGCTGGCAATGTTTAGCCGGGTTACATCAATCTTTCCGATGAGGAAACGCTGAAAGGTAACATTGTATCCCATTTGTGCCACCGTATCGGCTTTTGCGGCTGTGTTTACCTGTCCGGCCTGAAGATTGAATTCCAGCACACTTTGGTAAATGTCTTGCTCAAAATCAATACGTTCCTGTTTGATTGTTGCCAGGGCCACTTCGCGGTTTGATTTGGCCATTGAATAACGTCCTTTACCGCGTCCCCAGTCAACAATAGGAATGTTTAGGCCCAGGCTAAACACCTGGCTTTTGTCGGGTTCGGTATATACATCCTCAAAATTCTCGGCACTTTTGTTTAATCCATACATGGCATAAAGTGTAGTGTTCAACCCTCGTTCCGATTTGGCAATGGCAACATTTTCGTCTTGCTGTAGCTTTTGCTGCTGATGGTTCAGAATCTCCGGGTTGTTCTTAATCGCCTCGTCGATGGCCTGGTCCGGATCAATTTTCAGCTCAGGAATTTCGCTGGGGACAACACATTTTATCATCGTTTCTTTCGGAAGTCCGAGGAACGAGTTCAATCGTGCCTGTGCTCGTTTTTCTCCAAGCTGGGCAACACTCAGTGCCTGCTCGCTGTTTAGCAAACGGAGCTCCAGTTCCAGCAATTCATCCTGAGTTACGGTTCCTACCTGGAAACGTCCTTTACCAATTCTATATAAGGTGTCGGCATTGGCATAATTCATCTCCGCAATATTTTTCTGAATCTGGGCATTGATCAACCCAAAAAAGCGCGAGGTGGAAGTTACACGCAGATCTTCCATATCCTGGATGAATTCTTTCTTGGCTTTCTCAAATTTCAAAGGTTCAATTTTGGCTTGCCATTTCAGGCGGTTATACCCGTTCAATTCCTGCGAAAAACCAATACTGATAGGTGTTGCATTAAACGAAGTGTTTTTGTCGCCACCGAGGTTTTTAATCATTCCCAGTTCCGAACGTAAAAATACTTGTCCGCCCGTTAACGAAACATTTTGAACGGCAGAAACGCTAACTTCAGAGTTAAAATATTCACGCAAACGGAATTCGTCCTCGTTGGTTTCGAAGTTGTACTCGCTGTTACTGTAACGGTTAAAATCGGCTGGATTAGAACTTAAGGAAATGCTTGGCAGGCGCTCGGCTTTATAAAACCGGTGTTCCCAGTAACTGGCTAAATACATGTTTTTATTTCGGAAAGCATCGATGGATTGTTCTGAAGCAATATCGATCACTTCGGGAAGTGTTAACACCAGTTCTTCCTGGGCTGCGGCAAATTCCGAAAGGCCCAGAATAAATATAAATGAGAGAAATATGTTTTTCATTTTTTGCTTGTTTTCAGGTTATTTTATGAACGAAGACTTACCACCGGATCATTTGCTGCGGCTCGTTTGGCGGGCAAATAGCCAAAAATAATCCCGACACCAACCGATACGCCAAAAGCAATAAAAATGCTAAAGGCAGAAACAATTGTTTTAATATCGAACATGGCCGTAATGATTTGCGAGAGCACAACACCCAGAATAATTCCGATAATTCCACCGGTTAAACTGATTAATGTTGACTCGGAAAGAAACTGTGCGATAATGTCTTTTTGTTTGGCGCCTAATGCCTGGCGAACACCAATTTCGCGGATACGTTCCAATACCGATGCCAGCATAATATTCATAATTCCAATTCCGCCAACAACCAGCGAAATGCCGGCGATTACACCTAATACAATGTTGAATATCTTCTTGGTTTTTTGTTGCTGTTTTAGCAGCAATTCGGGAATGGTAACTTCAAAATCGTACAAATCGGAATGGCGTCTGAGCAACATGCGTTTTATTAATGTTGCCGAGCTGCTGAGTTGTTCCGTTTCCTTTATCTGAACAACGATCTTGTCGAGCTGGTTAAGATTATCGTCGGTATCAACCGGTTCTTCTGTTTGTTCGGGCCCGCCATAAATAACAACCATGCCATTACCATTCGCGTTTTTATTGGCACTTAAAACTTCGTCGGCCCTGATGAGCGAACGGTTTTTAAAACGTAGCAGCATGGTTTGCACGGGAATAAAAATTTTATTGTCGGAGCTGCTAATTCCCAATTCGTCGGATGCCGATGCCGTAAAATCGCGTCGTTCAATAACTCCTGTAATTTTCAACCATATCTGTCCGCATTTTATGTATTTACCAATGGGATCCTGCTGACGAAAAAATTGCTCTTTAATGTTATTTCCAATCACACAAACGGGGAGTCCTTTCTCTACTTGTGTACTGTTAAAACGATTTCCTTCGGCCAGTTGCATGTTAAACAAATCGAAGTAATGATTATCAATTCCTTCGAGCACAACAGGTCTGCTGATACCATTTAGCAACGCTGAATAGTTAAAAGAGATGACCGGTGATATCCGTTCAACAGTAGGAACAATTTTTTTTATGGCCTCAACATCAAGAAGTGTCAGTCCTTTCGAGAATTTTTTGGCTGTGGGCTGGCCATTGCCATCGCCACCGGCTCCGTCGGATAAAGAATAAGTGCTTGGCGTTATAACAATATTGTTTACGCCAACCAGTTTTATCTGTTCCAGAATTTCCTGCTCGGCGCCGTTTCCAATGGCCATCATGCTAATAACCGCAGCCACACCAAAGATGATACCGAGTGCAGTAAGTATCGATTTCAGGCGGTTGGCAATAATGGCTTCAACCGCTATCAGAATATCGTGTAAATATCTTTTTATAAACATCTTGTTTGGTTTGAGTGGTTAATTAGCCGAAGTTATTGTAACACCAGCGGGAAGTGCCATTCCCTGGGGGATTTCAGGTGCTTTTTCTTCTTTTTGTTCTTTCTTTTTTGCGGCTTCGTCTGTAGCCTTTTCGGCAGCTTTACGTTTCATGTCGGCATAAATTTCAAAACCGTTTAGTTTGTAATCGCCTGCATCCTCGGGTTCGAGCAATTGTACTTCCTGGCCTTCTTCGAGCCCCTGGTTTATTACCATATAATTTTCGTTAGCCTCTCCGGGTTCAATAATTTGTGCGGTTTTCGAATCGGAAAGATACACATACGACAAACTATCGTTTGAAAATACGGCCTCGATAGGAATATAAGTGGCCTCTTCAATAAAACTGGCCTGAATGGTGTTACTGGTGGTCATGGCCGGTTTCAGCTCCGGGTCGGAGCCATCGACCTTAATTTTTACCTCAAAAACCTTTGCATCGCTTTTGGGCATTAATTGTCCCATGTTTGCCACGGTGGCCACCTCGCCGGTTAATGTTTTATCGGGGAAAGCATCAATTCCAATTCTTACTTTCTGGCCGGGTTTTATCAGCGCAATATCAATTTCGTTAATAAAAGTTTTGGTAACCAGGTTGCCCATGTTCGGGAAGGTGGCAATTATGGGGCTCCATTGCGAAACGCGCGATCCGGTTTCAACGGTACCTCCCCATTCGTATTGGTGATAGGAAATAATACCTGCTTTGGGCGAATAAATAATCAACTTATCCATTAATTTTTCCAGGGCATCAACACGTTCTTTTACTTGTTTGTAGGTAATGAATTTGCGGTTTACCTTATTAATCTCCTGTTGGGTTTTTAACTCGTAAGCCTGTTTCGATTGTTCCAGTTTTCGCAAGGCCTTATCGTAATCCATTTTTACCTTTTTTTGTTCTGACGGCGATTCATAAACCGATTCGTCAACGGCAATTTTACGCTCTTCCACATCCAGGGTGGCGTTAATTATCTGGTCGCGTTCGTTGCTAAGCGTAAGGTTGGAGTCGATCTTACTGTCGTTGTATTCCGACAAGGTCTTTTCCAGTTCATCCTGGGCATCTTTTAACTGCTCCTGAACAGCCTGATGATCGAGTGTGGCCACGTAATCGCCGGAATCTACGTAAGTTCCCTCTTCAACAATATCGGTAATTGTTAGTGAGGAAATACGCGTTTGGCGATCTTTCATTTCTTCGGGAACATAAACATGATCGGAGTTTTCCGATTCGAGTTGACCGCTCGAGTAAACCAGCACTTCAAAAGGGCCTTTCTTTACGGTAGTGGTAATTTGAGTGGTTTCGTTTTTCGAACCGGATACAATAAGGAATACCACAAACAGTATAATTACTGCCATGGCGGCAAACAGCCAGTTTCTTTTCTTCATTTTGGTATGCTTTTAGTTTTCTAAAGTAACGGGTGAATTAGGCATGAGGGCATGCAGTTTTTAGGTATAATTATAAGGACTTTGTTTCATGGTTCTCGTTTTCGTTTCTGATTGAAAATTGTTTGTTTTTGTTTAACAAAAATTGTGCCTTGGCATAAATTCAACGAAAGAAACAAAAAATAAATATGAAATTTTGTTAAATAAACTTCAAATAAACTAAATGTGTAGTTTTTTAACTGGAAATTCAGTTTGATAGATTGTTTTTGGATCTAAAAATACCGGCTTGTGCCAGTGTCATTATCAGCACGCCAACAACTGTTACCATTCCGCCAACAAACTGGTGCATCAACGGAAAAGTATGAAAAACAAGGTAAGCACCAATTAAAACAAATATACCTTTTAGTGTTTGTACCACGGCCGAACGCGATGCGTCGATAAATTGATAGGAATAATACACCGTTAAAATAGCAATAAACTCGAGGAAAGAACCGATTGTGATGTTGGCAAAGGCCCTGGAAGATATCGCGGCTTCAGGGCTGTAAATAAAAAATGCAATAAGTGAAAATGCAAACAGCCAGGTGTAACGGTTTAGGTTAAACAACTCGGGGCTTATATTTTTTACATGCACTTTTACAATAAGTGTAGCGGTGGTGGCAAATAGTGCGTTAATTACAACCACTCCGGTACCGGCAATAAACAGCGTTTTTAAACTTGTTCCGCCCGTGTAACTAATAACAAAAGTACCGATTAGTGCCAGCGATGCACCAACAACTTCAACCCATCCAAACTTTTCTTTCAGTAATACAATGCCACCCAAGGTAACCATTACCGGGAACAGATTACCGATAAACGACGTAACGGAAGGATCGGGGATAATATTTATAGATATAAAAAACGAAGTGGTTGTGAGTATTTCGAGAAGGCCCAGTAGCAAAAGTATGCGGCGTTGCCTTTTATCGAGAACTTTTAGCTGACCCAGTTTTTTGTTTTTTAGTGCAAAAAGGAAACTAAACAACATTCCAAAACCACACCAGTAAATGCCAAATTGTGTTAAATGAATTTCATTTAACGCAGCCTTACTGAAAATATAAACGTTTGAAAAAGCAATTGTGGCAACAAGGGCCAACAGGTATCCCTTAAATGTGGCTGTTTTCATATATAAAATTGAGTTGTTTTTCTGGCTTTATAATTACAATTTAATTCATCGCCAGAAGTTGTGGTAAAGATAGAAAATCAATGCAAAATGTAAACCGGTATCTCAAATCGTAAAAATGAGAGTCTCAAATGGTAAAAAATATTACAAATCAATTACATTCTGCATTCTTCAAAATAAAAAATTTGGATAAGTGTCTGGTGTTTATAGTTTTGTTGTGTTTAATGTTAAAACCAGAAGAATGTCGAAAACCCGAAAGACATTATTGATTTCTTTTTTAGCAGCAGCTTTTATTTTTGCAGGCATCGGTTCGTTTGCAAAATTTGCACATTGGAGTAACCTGGTGTGCTGTACTTTGGTTTTCATAGGGATTATTTTGGCCACCGCAGCACTTATTGTTGCCATGTGGCGGCCGAAAATGCATTAAATTACGCGAACGCATATTTTTTCTTAAGCCAACATTAACCTTCCTGTAAGTTGCAGCTGCAATCTTCAGAATCAATTATCTTTGTAAACGTATAAAAGTAATAGCCTCGCTCAGTGTGGAGCCATTACTGAAATTTGATTATTAACTATCGGACGGCTGCAGCAACTGGTTTGAAGAAAACTTCGTGCTTCGGTCTTCCTGCTTAAAACAAAAATATGTTACCTAAGATTAATCCTATTGAAACCAAAGCCTGGCAAAAACTGGAAGAGCTATATTTCGAGTTTGAAGGCACGCATATGAAAGACCTGTTTGCAGCCGATGCTGACCGGTTTGAAAAGTACTCGCTGAAATTTGAAGATATCCTGCTCGACTTCTCGAAAAACATCGTTAATGACGAGGTGAAAGATACATTGTTTGAACTGGCTGAAGAGTGTGGTTTAAAAGACGCCATTTCAGCGATGTTCTCGGGGCAGAAAATTAATGTTACCGAAGATCGTGCAGTACTTCACGTAGCTTTGCGCAACCGCAGCAATACCCCAATTGTTGTTGATGGCGAAGATGTAATGCCTGAAGTAAATGCTGTACTCGACCAAATGAAAGGTTTTACTGAAAAAGTAATTTCGGGCGAGTGGAAAGGTTACACCGGAAAAACCATTACCGATATTGTAAACATTGGTATTGGCGGATCGGATCTCGGGCCGTTAATGGTTACCGAGGCGTTAAAACCTTACAAAAACCATTTGAAACTGCACTTTGTTTCGAATGTTGACGGAACGCACATTGCCGAAACTTTGAAAGAAGTTGATCCGGAAACCACGATGTTTATTGTCGCTTCTAAAACTTTCACCACACAGGAAACCATGACCAATGCCAACACGGCTAAAGACTGGTTCCTTGAGTCGGCAAAAGATTTGGAGAATGTAGCCAAACACTTTGTGGCCGTTTCAACAAACGCCGAAGCGGTTTCGGCTTTCGGTATCGATACCGATAATATGTTCCGTTTCTGGAACTGGGTTGGCGGTCGTTACTCCTTGTGGTCGGCCATTGGTTTAAGCATTATGCTGGGTATTGGTTACGATAATTATATTGAGTTGCTGGAAGGTGCCCATACCATGGACAAACATTTCAGCGAAACCGATTTCGATAAAAATATCCCGGTAATTCTGGCTCTGATCGGACTTTGGTACAACAATTTCTATGGTGCCGAAAGTGAAGCCATTCTGCCTTACGACCAGTACATGCACCGTTTTTCAGCCTATTTCCAGCAAGGAAACATGGAAAGTAACGGTAAATATGTTGATCGTAATGGCGAACAGGTAGATTACCAAACCGGCCCGATTATTTGGGGAGAGCCCGGAACAAACGGTCAGCATGCTTTTTACCAGCTGATTCACCAGGGTACCAAACTAATTCCCTGCGACTTTATCGCATCGGCAGTTAACCACAATAAAGTAGGCGATCATCATCCGAAATTACTGGCCAATTTCTTTGCACAAACCGAAGCGATGATGGTGGGTAAAACCGAAGAGCAGGTGGTTGCCGAATTAAAAGCTGCCGGAAAATCGGAAGCAGAAATTAAAGAATTGACACCATTTAAAATATTCATGGGCAATATCCCAACCAACTCAATTTTGGTGAAACAATTAACACCACGGGGTTTGGGATCGTTAATTGCCATGTACGAACACAAAATTTTTGTTCAGGGAATTATCTGGAATATTTACAGTTTCGACCAGTGGGGAGTTGAGCTGGGAAAACAGCTGGCCAACGCTATTCTGCCCGAACTGAACAACAACGAAAAAGTAACAGGCCACGATGCATCAACCAATGGTTTGATCAACGCCTGGAAAGCCATGAGATAAGAAGATTCTCACCATAATTTTCTGAAATGCCATTCGTTTTACGTGTGGCATTTTTTTTATACCCTTATTCGAAGTTTTAAACTTTATAAAAGTCCTCTTCAGGCACATTCGAATCAAAAAGGGTTCAGCTCTACTTTCTGGGGGGAGCAAAATGGATCACATGAAATTTCTGGTGGAGCATAAATTATTTTCATTTTTTAACGATAAATGAACTCATAAGGAAGTCAATATATGGAATTAATGGGACCTCATAACTCTTTCTACCCTTTTGTTCCCGACGTAAAGTACGGGATTTCGCAAGCTCAACTGTCGACATTTTCCCTTATGAAGGGAAAACAGTTTTTTAGTAACTGGAAGAGGATTTGGTGCTGCTATTACAGCTTCCTAACAACAGGCTCTCCTCGTGAGGGGAGTCCCGACAGGGTGAGGGGTAATGCATATCTTATACTGTTGTCCGGATTACAATGGTTAATGCCGATACTACAACACCGGAGCGTTCTGAATGAAATGAAAAAATGCGACACTTTGTTGTTAAATCGGTATAACTTTACTGAATTTCATGTAGCTCGTACAAATATAGTAATCCACCGTATTTTTAAACTAATCCTTTAAAATGTGAAATCCTCCCATATTTTAGAAATGATCCTCAAAAGGGCTACGAAAATCTGCTGCGAAATGTAATAATCCATCGCGGAATTGGAAAAACCAACGCGAAGCGTAAAAAACGGCAGCGAAATGCGACTCAACCACCGCGAAATGGAAAAAACGACAGCGGAGCATAAAAAACCACTGCGAAACGGAAAAAACCAAAGCGGAAAGCTGCCCAACGACAGCGGAGCACAAAAAACCACTGCGAAACGCAAAAAACGGTAGCGAAATGCAACACAACGGCGTTATGTTCCATTCCGCGCCGGTTTTTTGCATTCCGCTACAGTCATTCCGCCATCATCCTAAAAATACAGCATTTTACCAGTTAGAATGGCAGCATCGTACGGGAGTAATGTTTGTTGCCCGGTTTTTTTCTTCTTTATTAAAGTTTTAACACAGTTTTGGTGTCAATTCAGCAAAAACCTTGTGTGGCGGTACTTTATCGTAAAGAATCTGGTAAACCGCCTCGCAAATAGGCATGTCAACCTGGTGTTTTTTGTTAATCTGATGGATGGATTTTGATGCATAATAACCTTCGGCAACCATATTTAATTCCAGTTGCGCAGCCTTAACCGAGTAGCCTTTGCCAATCATCGAGCCGAAAGTACGGTTGCGGCTAAATTGCGAGTAAGCAGTTACCATCAGGTCGCCCAGGTAGGCCGGTGCTTTTATGTCGCGGTCAATCGGATGCACCTGGTCAACAAAACGTTTAATTTCCTGAATCGCCCTCGAAACGAGCACCGCATGAAAATTGTCGCCAAAACGTTGCCCGTGTGCAATACCGGCGGCAATGGCAATAATGTTCTTCAGAACTGCAGAATATTCGGTTCCCCAAATATCATCCGAGGCCGAAGTGTAAATATAATCGCACTCAATAAGCTGTGTAAATTTCATCGCCTTTTCTTCGGTGGTGCAGGCCACGGTGAGGTACGACAGCTTTTCGCGCGCAACTTCTTCGGCATGGCACGGTCCGGCCAAAACACCAATCATATCATGATCGACATTAAAATACTTTTGCAAATATTCAGCCACCAAAAGGTTTTCTTCGGTAACAATTCCTTTTACTCCCGATAAAATATATTTCCCCGAAAGGTCTTTTACATCGGCCAATACAGTAGGAAGGAATGCCGAAGGAACAGCAACTATTAGAATATCAGACTGATTAATGACGCAATTTATATCGTCGCAGAAATTAATCTTTGAGGTATCAAATTCCACTTCGTGCAAATAGCGCGGATTATGTTTGTTCTTTTTAAACGTTTCAATGGTTGATTGCTTACGAAAATACCAGTTAATCTCGTTTACGTTTTCTAACAGAATTTTAGCCAAAGCCGTTGCCCAGCTACCACTCCCGATTATGCCAACTTTATCTGTTTTTAAATTCATTTCCGTGATAAATAAGGTGCAAATGTACAATTTGTACGAGCTTATTGAAGAAAAAGTAAGATTTTAATAGTTTTTAAGAATTCGGTTTTTGAACGTAAAAAGTTTTATTCTGTTGTAGATTAATAAGATGAAACTAAATGTCGGGTATTTGTAAATTGTAAGATGAATTTCTATTTTTAGTAAATATGTTCAACAAAAAGTGATTTTGATAAAAACAAGCACCGACGGTTAACAACGAGTTTCGATAGAAAACAAACAATATTAAAAAGATGAAAGAAGAAGTAAGTGAAAGTGCGATGCGTTTAAGAGCGATGATCGAGAAGGCAATTGCCGATCATAAAATCACGCGCGACGATTACGACAAGATTATACATATTGCCACCGAAGATGGCTATATTGACAGGCACGAAAAGACTTTGCTTAGCCAGTTGCAACAAATGATTGAAGACCGGCTGGTAAAGTTTGTAATCTAAAAATTTGTCATGAAAAAAACACTAAAGATTGCCGGAATAGCTCTTGTTGTTTTGGTTGTATTGGTATTGGGGTATTCGTACGTGAGCTTGAATTCCTATTCTCCCACCGACCCCGATGTAACGGTTGACAAAGCTAAACTGGCCTATTACCAAAACTCGTGGGAGGAGTGTCGCGCAGCATTCAGGGCGCAAGCCAATTCCATGAAAACGCGGTTTGATAGTGTGGCCATATTTTCGCGAGCTGTAGAAAGTAAAACCGACACCGGTTTAACCATCGATTTTTGCTACATCCAGGCAAAAGATACCACCGAAAAACTGGTGATGATCTGCTCCGGCACACACGGCATTGAAGGTTTTGTGGGCAGTGCGGTGCAGCAACAATTAATGGCCGAGTTTTTTAAACCCGAGCTGTTCCGCAATACCGGAGTTTTGCTCGTACACGGATTAAATGCCTGGGGTTTTAAGAACCAGCGGCGTTTTTCCGAAAACAATGTCGATTTGAACCGAAATTACAGCACCGATCCTTCTCTTTTTCAAACAAAAAACGATGGCTTTGTGGCGCTTTACGATATGCTGACACCCAAAGGCAAGCTGAATATGAACAGCCTTGGCAACAAGTTTTTTTTGATAACGGCTGTTAAGCAAATTGCCCGAAAGGGGATGCCGGCATTGTTACAGGCTTTTGCTCAGGGACAGTACGAATTTCAGGAAGGAATTTACTTCGGTGGTTACGCTTTTGAACAGCAGGTGGCTATTATGTCGGAAGTATTAAACGATATTGCAGAACCATATTCCACACTGTTAAACCTCGATTTGCATACCGGTTTTGGTGAGCGGGGAGCGTTGCATCTGTTCCCGAATCCAATCGATGATCTGGAATTAAAAGCAAAAACCGAGGCTGTTTTTGAAGGCTACCAAATTGATTGGGGCGACTCGGAAAATTTTTACACCGTACATGGTCAGTTTGTTGAATATATTGGCGATTTATTTCCCGACAAAACATCGATACCCATGTTGATGGAATTTGGCACATTAAATACCGGATCGACCATTGGAGCCGTAAAATCGGCGCATATTTCCATTGCCGAAAATCAGGGGGCCCATTACGGTTATAAATCAGAAGCAGACAGTTTAAAAGCCTTGGCCGCGTATTACGAGATGTTTTACCCGCCATCGGAAAAATGGCGCAGCAATGCACTTGCTGTTTCGCAGGAAATGATGGAAGCTGTTTGGGCGAACTTTGCTGAGTTGTGATACTGGATTCTTGATCGTTGAATATTGGTTATTCGAAATTGAATATTGGATATTTGATACTTGATGCTTGATGCTGGATTCTGGATTCTGGATTCTGCAAACTGCGACTGATACATTAGGACAGAACGGAGTGAAATGAGGATGTCATCTTTATTTTTAGCGTATATAAAGATGACATCCCTAAGTTGCTGGGTACTGGGTACTGGGTACTGGATACTATTTCAGCAAATAAGCAATAAGCACTCCCAGGTAATTTCCAACGGCATAACCGGCAATTCCAACTACCAGTCCGGTTAAAATAACCTGACGGTTTTTTAAGGCGCCGGCAACCACGGGCACAAACGGCGGCGAGCAAATTAGTGCGCTGGTTGAAATGATTACCGTATCGGCATCAATTTTAAAAATACGGGCCAGAGCTATGTGAATAATGTGCGACCCGTAAACAGCCAACGCCACATAGTAAAACAGCGAAAAAGATATGTTCGATAGTTTGCTTATATCGGCCATGGAAGCAACGGTTAAGCAAAAAATAAGGATGAGGTACATGCCCAGTTGAAAGGTCTTTTTTATGGCTTTTATTTTTGGCACGAACGAAAAGGCAATTCCGAAGGTAGTGATAAGCAGAATAACAACTGCCGTTTGATATTCTTTGGGCAAAAGCAGGCTGATGCCGTAACTTACACCAAGAATAGCCACCGAAATTCCGAAAGCACCGAGCAATGGCAGCAAGGTTTTTTTCTTCAACATGCCGTCGTATGATTCAAATTCTTCTTCCGTATTTATTTCTTCAGCAGCAGAGCCTTCGGTCTCTACCGGTTTAAACGGAGGCAAAAACCACAAAAACACTTTCTGCCCAATGGATAGAATAAAAACCAGGTAAATGGCGCCAAGCGTAAGGTCGTAGGTGTGAGTCATTATGTACAATTCCTGCGACACGTTTAATGCCGTTTTCATGGCGGCCATGTTAGGTGTGCCACCGGTGTAAACACCCACCAGCATTCCGGCTACCTGCCACGAGTTTTCAATGTCGTTACGGAAAATAAAAAAGCCGATAATAACAATTAGAAGTACCGAAATTAAGCCGGTTACAAGTGCCAAAAATGCCGAGCGTGCCATTTTAAACCACGAGCGCACATCAACCGAAAAAAGAATCAATGGCAAGGCCAGCGGAATGGTAATGTCGGTGAGCATGTTCTGGTATTTTTCGGCTCCGTGAGGCAGTACATCCATGTTGCCAATAATTAAACCAACACCGTAGCAAATAAGTACGGCACCAATTTTTTTTAATATCGAAAATTTACCTTCAAGATAAATAACCAGAACAGGAGTGATAACAAAAAGAATTATCAACGCCAGAAACGGTGTCTCCATAGTTTTTTAATTTCTTTTAACGGGCGGTAAAGTTATCAGAATGAGCAGAAACTGCAAACTCTCCGTTTGTGGGTATTCTGTTGTGTGCTTTTTCCCCAAAGTAGAGATTTGACAGCCTCAACAAAAATGGCAGGCCAGTGGGGCAGCGTTTCATGGCGTTTGTATTACTTGTCGAGTACTTTAATTTCTTTTAATAGAATCTCCAAAGCCGGCGAGGCCATTTCGCCGTGGTTAAACCCGTCGAGTTCCATGAGTTTGCAGTTTTTATGTCCGGCCACTTTCATCATGCGCCACATGTAGGCATTTTCTTCGTAACGGCCCAGCATTTCCAATTCACGATCGCCGGTAATAAATATCGTGGGAGGAGCATCGGGGCGAACAAAATAAAGCGGTGCATATTCATCAACAATAGCCTGAGTTCCCGGAATTCCTTTTTCATCGCGAATGGTGAAATGCGTAATGGTGTGCCCGCTAAACGGAATCAGCATTGCAATATCGTCGGCATTTATATCGTGGGCTGCCAGGTAATGTTTGTCCAGGCCAACCATGCTGGTCAGGTAGCCGCCGGCCGAATGTCCGCTAACAACTATCTTGTCTTTACTTCCTCCATATTTTTCAATGTTTTTAAAGGTCCAGGCAACTGCGGCGGCTGCATCTTCGATATAAACCGGGCACTTAACTTTTGGCGACAACCGATAGTTTACCGCTACCACTGCTATTCCCTGTTCTTTTAATTTTTCGGGAATAAATTTATTGCCACCGGTAATTCCGCCACCATGAAACCAAACCACGGTAGTGAAATCGGTTTTGTTTTCCGGGTAATAAATATCTAGCTTGCAACGTTCCTGTGCATATTCCGAAGCGTCGGATGTGTACCGGATATTTTCGTCGATGGCGTACTTTGCTTCTTGTGCTACAAGAGGTTGTACACCAATTAAAAACAAGATGAAGGAAAGAAAAATATAGTTTTTCATGATAAATTTTTTTGATTTTGGGCTAAAGTACAAAAGAATCCGGAACGGTGGAATTATGCTTTGTTAAATTGATGAAGGCGTCGGAAGCATTGAAAATGAATTAATAATTGTACATTTAAGATGTTAAATACACCAAAAACTAGCAATTGTGAATAAAAACTTATTGATTTTCGTAGTTGAAGACAACAAACTGTACCACAAACTAGTGGTTGAATTTCTTCGGAAACAAGGAATGAAAAGGGTAAAATCGTTTTATAATGCCGAGGATTGTCTGGCAGCTGTAAACAAAGGCGAAAGGCCTGATATTGTTGTGGAGGATTATCATTTAAACGATACTACGGGAATTGCAGTTTTGCAGGCCGTAAAAAAAATAAGTGAACGTACCGAGTTTATTTTTCTTACTTCGCATGAAGACATGGAAGTGGCTGTAAATTCGATAAAATACGGCGCCTACGATTACATTATAAAAGACAACGATATTGCCCTGAAAAAGGTGTACAATAAAATCGGGAAAATATCGAAACTAATAGAGCTCGAAAAGCGAAACCGTTTTGTGCAAAATGCCATGGCTGTTTCACTGGCCATTTTAGTTGCCATAGTTGTTGTCGTTGTCCTACGTGAAATTTTTGACATCTTCTGATAAGCCAAAAATATGCTTAATGTGCCGCAACTTGCATAAGTAGTCCGCACATCCATGCGCCGTAGGTTCCTAGTGCATAACCCAAAACAGCCAGTAAAACACCAACCGGTGCCAGCGAAGGGTGAAATGCAGCCGCCACAACCGGGGCGCTTGCCGCACCTCCAATATTTGCTTTACTACCAACCGCCAGGAAGAAATAGGGTGCACGAATCAGCTTCCCTACAATCAACAGCAGAATAACGTGAATGGCCATCCATATTCCGCCAACCAAAAACAATCCAAGGTTGTCGAAGATTTTGCCCACGTCCATTTTCATTCCAATGGTTGCCACCAGAATATAAATAAAGATCGTACCTATTTTTGAGGCTCCGGCTCCTTCGTAATTGCGGAGTTTTGTAAAGGAGAGAGCAATACCAATGGTGGTTGAAAGGATAATTAACCAGAAGAATTTTGAGGTTAAACTAAACTTGTTCAAGGCTGGCGCATGAACTTCGATATAAGGGGCAATCCAGTCGGATACCAAATGCGCAAAACCGGTAACGCCAAGCCCAATGGCTGCAATAACCATAATGTCGGTACTGCTGGGTATGCGTGCTATGCGCTGGCTGAATTCATGCATGTGATCTTTCAATTGCATAACACTGCTGGCATCGGCTTTAAAATGTTTGTCGATCTGTTTCGATTTTCCAACCCCAATAAGCAGAATGGCCATCCAAACTTCGGCTACCAGCACATCAACCGTAATCATTATCGAGTACAAATGATCCGATGGTTTAAAAATTTCGTACATGGCAGCCTGGTTGGCACCACCACCAATCCAGCTTCCGGCAATGGTGGTCATTCCGCGCCAAACAGCGTCGGGGCCTGCGCCTCCTACAAGATCGGGGTTAATGGCCGACGCTGCTAAAATTGCCAATGGCCCGCCAATAATAACACCAACGGTACCGGTAAGAAACATAATCAGCGCCTTGCTTCCCAATTTAAACACTTCTTTTAGGTTAATACTAAGCGTTAGTAAAACCAAACTAGCCGGCAACAAATAGCGCGATGCCATAAAATACAGCTGCGAGTGTTCGCCGTCAACAATATTAAAAGTGGTGAGTAAACTGGGTAAAAAATAACAGAGCAACAGCATGGGAACAACACTGTAGAATTTCTTAAAAATAGGTTTCGACGAGTTGCTCGTATAGAAAATAGCGGCCAGTAATGCCAATAATAATCCTAATACTACCGCGTCGTTTTTAATAAGTGCTCCTACTTGTTCTGTTTCCTGCATACCTCTCTTTTTTTCCTCCGTTTTTTGTAAGTTGGCAAATATAAAAATCTTTTCAGGTTTAACAATTTCATATGGGTCAGGTTCAGTGCCTTGTGTTTGTTATGGCGTGTTAACCGGTGTAAAATAATACGACAAGCGGAGAACCGAAACCAACAGCTAACGGGCGTTTACATCTTTTTTTCGCGGAAGAAAATCAATTATAATCCTGAAAATCATTTGTGTTTTTTATAATTTAGACAAAACAATAGTTGCAGCCTGAGAAAATGCAAAGGCATTTTCTGCTTGTAACCTTCATATTTATCAGCAGATGAAATTATTTACAACTAAACAAATAGCCGCAATCGACAAGTTTACCATCGAAAACGAACCCATTGCCGACATTGATTTGATGGAACGCGCCTCGCTGCAAATGACCAACTGGGTTGTTCAACAGTTTTCTACCGAAGAAAGGCTACTGTTTTTTGCCGGCCCCGGAAACAATGGTGGCGATGCTTTGGCAATGGCCCGGCAGCTGGCCGATCTGGATTACCAATGTGAGGTTTACCTGCTTGATTTTGGTAAGCCGTTAAAAGGTTCGCCTGCCATTAACTACAAAAGGTTGGAAGAGCAGGGCAAGGTGAAGCTGACAAAACTACGTTCGGAAAACGATTTCCCGGAAGTTTCGGATACCGATGTGCTGATTGACGGTTTGTTTGGCTCGGGTTTGTCGAGGCCGCTGGAAGGGCTGCCGGCACAACTGGTTCAACATATTAACCAGCTGTTGAATGTGGTGGTGGCCGTTGATATTCCCAGCGGACTGATGGGCGAAAGCAATGCCGGAAATAAGCTTGAAAATATTATCCGTGCCGACTTTACGTTAACCCTGCAGTTCCCGAAAATAAGTTTCCTGTTTGCCGAGAACGAACAGTATGTGGGGCAATGGGAAGTGCTGCCCATTGGTTTGCATCCCGATGGAATCAGCGAAACGCCATCGCCGTATTCCTTTGCCGATGTGGAAGATATAACTGCGCGTTTACCATTGCGCACTAAATTCGATCATAAAGGAACTTTTGGCCACGCACTGCTTATTGCCGGAAGTTATGGCAAAATGGGAGCGGCCGTATTGGCATCAAAAGCCTGTTTGCGAGCCGGGGCAGGATTGCTGACCACGCATGTTCCGCACATGGGATTCCCGATCATTCAAACTGCTGTGCCCGAAGCCATGGCAAGTATCGATCAGCACGATTCGATGTTTACTTCCTTTCCTGATCTTGCGCCTTATGCTGCCATTGGTGTTGGCCCGGGGCTGGGGCTGAAACGAAATTCGTGCCGTGCCTTGTGCGACTTGTGCGACCAGGCAAAAGTGCCGATGGTTATCGATGCCGATGCGCTGAATATTTTGGCCGAAAATGAAGCCTGGCTGGAAAAACTACCTGAAGGATCGGTGCTTACGCCACACCCCGGGGAATTTAGGCGTTTGGTAGGCGAAACCACTGATTCGTACGATGCCATTCAGAAACAAATGGCCTTTGCCAAAAAATACAACTGTGTGGTGGTGTTAAAAGGAGCACACACTTCGGTGGCAGCACCCGATGGAACGCTTTGCTGGAATTCGACAGGCAACCCGGGAATGGGAACCGCCGGAAGTGGCGACGCCCTTACCGGAATAATTCTGGGATTGCTTGCACAGGGAATGAGCTCGGTTGACGCAGCGTTGGTGGGCGTTTATCTGCACGGGCTGGCCGGAGATATGGCGGCCAAAAAACACTCGGAATTCGCGTTAATGGCCGGCGATATTATCGAACACCTGGGAGAAGCATTTCTTAAAATTCAGTAAGTATTATAAAAAAGTATAACCCTGTAATTAATTATTAGATGAAACTTAAAGGAGTAGTTTTTGATTTTAACGGTACTTTGTTTTGGGATACGCACCTGCAAAACAATTCGTGGAACCGGTTCCTGGAGAAATACGGATTTACCCTCAGCCACGAGGAGCAGAAAAAGTACATTCACGGAATTAATGCCAAAGATACGTTCGAATACCTGTTTAAACGCAAACTGAACGATGCCGAAGTGTATCGGCTAACCGAAGAGAAGGAAATGATTTACCGCAGTATGTGCCTGGAGCACGGAATGCAACTGGCTCCGGGGGCCGAGCAGCTGATTAGTTTCTTGAAAGAATCGGGTGTTGCGTTGGCAATTGCAACTGCTTCGGCAAAAAACAATGTCGATTTTTTTATCCGGCATTTTCCCTTGTTGAAGTATTTCAGGCCCGGGCATATTATCTATAACGACGGTACAATGCGCGGAAAACCACATCCCGATTTGTTTAACAAAGCCATTTCGGCCATCGGAACAAAAGCTGAGAAAACATTGATTTTTGAAGACTCGCATGCCGGGGTTGAGGCGGCAATTCGTTCCGGGGCGGGGGAGGTGATTATCGTAAATTCGGCCAATGCCGGGTATAACGGTTATCGCTGCAGGCAAATCACACATTTTAACCAGGTAGATAAAACATTATTTGTGTAACCCTTATCTTGTCTGAAACAGACATTGCCTTTTTTTTATGGAAAGAATCCGGCGGATGCCAATGTTTATAGAAAATCAATTGACGGGGAATGGTACGACTCCGGCCGGAGTCGGATATTTCTTATTTGTACCGTGCTATAAACATTTGATGCTGCCGGCATCAACCGTTGAGCATACTAATTCGGTTTTATAAAAACAGTGGAGCCAGCATCAAGTTACTACTAAGCGTTTCAATGAAGCGGTTTTTCCCCTCGTGAGGGGAAATGTCGACAGACAAAGGGGTAAGGCATTAAGTTAAATCTCTCTACCCTTTACCCCTCATCCGTCAGCTGACGGGAGCTCCCCTCGTGAGGGGAGCCAGCATCAAGTTATTACTAAGCGTTTCAATGAAGCGGTTTTTCCCCTCGTGAGGGGAAATGTCGATAGTTGAGCTTGCGAAATCCCGTACTTTACGTCGGGGACAAAGGGGTAAGGCATTAAGTTAAATCTCTCTACCCTTTACCCCTCATCCGTCAGCTGACGGAAGCTCCCCTCGTGAGGGGAGCCAGCATCAAGTTACTACTAAGCATTTCAATGAAGCGGTTTTTCCCCTCGTGAGGGGAAATGTCGATAGTTGAGCTTGCGAAATCCCGTACTTTACGTCGGGGACAAAGGGGTAGGGCATTAAGTTAAATCTCTCTACCCTTCACCCCTCATCCGTCAGCTGACGGAAGCTCCCCTCGCGAGGGGAGCCAGCTACCAGGTTACACTAAGCGTTTCAATGAAGCGGTTTTTCCCCTCGTGAGAGGAAATGTCGACAGTTGAGCTTGCGAAATCCCGTACTTTACGTCGGGGACAAAGGGGTAGGGCATTAAGTTAAATCTCTCTACCCTTTACCCCTCATCCGTCAGCTGACGGAAGCTCCCCTCGCGAGGGGAGCCAGCTACCAGGTTACACTAAGCGTTTCAATGAAGCGGTTTTTCCCCTCGTGAGAGGAAATGTCGACAGTTGAGCTTGCGAAATCCCGTACTTTACGTCGGGGACAAAGGGGTAGGGCATTAAGTTAAATCTCTCTACCCTTTACCCCTCATCCGTCAGCTGACGGGAGCTCCCCTCGCGAGGGGAGCCAGCTACCAGGTTACACTAAGCGTTTCAATGAAGCTGTTTTCCCTTTTAAGGGAAAATGTCGATAGACAAAAGGGTAGTGTTTTTAATCAATCTCTTGACCCTGCACCCTTTCGGGAGCTTCTCTCGCGAAATGTCGATAGTTGAGCTTGCGAAATCCCGTACTTTACGTCGGGGACAAAGGGGTAGGGTTTGTGTAAATTACCCTACCCCTCACCCTTCTATGTTGTAATCCAAATTTTATTTTTAGCATTTTGCTCATTATTAGCTATTTGTATTTCTTCAAAATAATACCTTCGGGCAATACAGAGCCAGCAGGTTTTCCTCTCCTGGTTAAATCCTTAGC